>CAYYMT010000034.1:1403-22353 GCA_964472715.1 uncultured bacterium
TAGTCATTAACGAGGAGCCAATAGACGAGGGACAATTAATTTATGAGAGAGACGGTACGATTAAACGACAACAGGATGCCCTTAATTTCAGAATAGAACCGGGAGTCGTGTACGGACGAATTTATGATGGTCAATATGCGGCAAAAGCAGCTGAAATGGTTGATGCCTTACAGACTGAAGGACTATTGACCCGGGCTTTGACGCAGGGGGAATTTCATCACTTATCCCAGGTTATTCTGGAAAGAAAAGCAGCCTATCACTATGACAGCCGTATTAAAAAATTGGAAGCCCTGAATAATATAATGGATTACTTAAAATCTATTGGTATAGTTGAAGACAATAATCACCAGGCCGCCTTTATACTTCAGGATTTATATGCTTACGACCTGATAGGAGAAGAAGACGAGCGGAAATTCGGTTTAAAATTTTATGGAAATATCATCTACACCAACAATCAAAAAGAGACAAACACAGACGAAATATATGACGTAACCGTAAATAAATTAGATTATAGTGATGGCAGTCTTATGAAGGAGGAATCTTATGTTCTGAATAATGATCACAAAGCATCTATGGATTATTCATCCCACGGAATCAGAATTGGATTGCATCACGCAGTAATTCGTAATTGGAATTTTTATTTCAACTATGGCTTAAATTACCAATATTCTGTTCATGAGGATGAACAGGATCAAAATAATTATGCCTTTGATAAAGAAATCAAGCGGCACCAGGTTAACCTGAATGGTACTATATTTTATAAGTTCAACAGCCGCTCCATTGCAAAATTACAGAGCGATATTAGTTATTCAAAATATAACTATAAGAATGATTCCTGGTTTAACGATTATAATGGAAATGGCTCCACTACTAGTCTTTCATTGGTACCACAGTTTATATATTATATCACACCAAAATTCTATTTATCAACTGACGTCGATTTACATCTATCTAAATACCAATATGAATATGAAATAATTCCAGACAATGGTGAATCCGAGACTGATATTAATGAAAGACTGGAGACCGCTACCACTGCCAGTATTTCTTTGGGTTACTATCTATAAATCCAACTACCAAAAAACTGCAACACAGCTATACAATAACCCCGGTCACCAGTCCCGGGGTTTTGTATTCTCCAAAGGAGAAACATATCCTAACAAAGAGAGAAACCCTGTGAATAAACAGAAGCCTCTCCGGATTTCCCTGAAGGGGAAACAGAGTTTTTTGACATTGAGAATACACCCCAAAAAAAAGACTCTGCACTCCCATTAGAGAATAGAATCTACATTTGATTAGTAGATTAGATATTAGTGATTACTATTTTTAGGGGTTAGTAATTGAGATGTAGTGATTAACCTGAATATCATTCTATGAATTTTCCAAATAATTTATTTATTTTCTTGTAATCTATTAATTTTACTGATCTTGCTTGAAAAATTTGAAAATTCATGAATTATTCAGGTTAAGTGAAAATCACTGTCAATTGAATAAAACTCTCGTTTGATACAAAAATATACTGCGAAGCAGTTATACAACAATAACCCCGGGCGCCAGCCCGGGGAAAATCTATAAATCCTGAAAGAACTACAAAGTAGTTCAACTGCCAGTTGATAATCCTACTGCAATACCGGCGCATTCTCCAGGATCATACCATCGGTAATATTGACAAAATTTTCAGTATAGTCTTTGGCTCTTGGATCATGCGTGATCATCACGATGGTGTGGCCCTCTTTCCAGAGATTTACAAAGAGTTCCATGATCTCACGGCCGGAATGAGAATCCAGGTTACCGGTGGGTTCATCGGCCAGGATGATATTGGGGTCATTGACCAGGGCGCGGGCAATGGCAACGCGCTGCTTTTGGCCGCCGGAGAGTTCATTGGGGCGGTGGTCCATGCGGTCACCGAGACCGACTTTATTTAAAATCGAGGTTACTTTTTCTTTACGCTTTTTACCGCCGACACCGGCGAACAGGAGAGGCATTTCCACATTTTCATAGGCGGATGCATAAGGGAGCAGATTAAAATTCTGGAAAACAAACCCAATTTCATGGTTGCGGAGTTCTGACAGTTGGTTATCATTGAGATGTTGAATATTTTGTCCGTTGAGGCGGTACTCGCCGGTGGTGGGTTTATCCAGGCAGCCCATGATGTTCATGAGTGTGGATTTTCCCGATCCTGACGGACCGATGACGGTGACAAAATCACCTTTTTCAATATGTAAGTCAACACCGCGCAGGGCTTCCACATCAACTTTTCCGGTGCTGTATACTTTTCTAATATTTTCCATTTTAATCATAATTTATTCCTCTTTGTCTATGCTTCTTATTTTTATTTCAGCAAACATCCCAGGTTTTAAAAACCTCGGAAGTTTATGGTGTTATTCATAATGTAAGGCTTTGATCGGATCCACAGCAGCAGCACGCCGGGCCGGAAAAAATCCTGACAATAGCCCGACAATTCCTAAAATCGTTCCTGTACTGATCGCTACGGTCCAGGAAAATTCCGGGTTGGCGAGGATCTGCATGGCCATATTCTTGCCGAACTCCGCGCTATCCTGGGGAATGCTCTGGACTGCTTTAATTATTCCATAGGCAATGAAAGCGCCGATAAAACCGCCGGATAAATCAATCAACAGGGCTTCGATAATGAACTGGATTTTTATCAGGGATTTTTTCGCGCCGATCGCCCGCTTGATACCGATTTCACGGGTTCTTTTTTTCACGGTCACAAACATAATATTGGCGACACCGACACTGGCAATGATCAGGGTCATTGCACCGATCACTCCCAGAAAAATTGTGATACCGGTAAAGGCCTGGGCGGTCATTTTTGAATTTTTGATCACATCCCAGTAATGCAACGCATTGTTATCATCGGGATGAAACTGTTTTTTCCGTCCCAGCACCCGCTGAACCTGTTGGTTAACAAACTCAGATTTATCAATATCATTGACCTGGTAGATAATACGGCTCAGGTAGTAATTACTGAAAATTCCCCGAAAAGTAGAAGCCGGAATGACGCCAACATTAGCATCCGGTCCGCCATACATTCCCATTTGCATTTTTTCCTGCATCACACCAATGACAGTAAAAGGGATATCATTCATAAAAATGGTCTCACCAATAGCGTCAACATCGCCCATAAGATTTTTTTTCAGGTCAGCGCCGATAAATATAACACGGCGACGATATTGCAGGTCATTATCATTGATAAACCGGCCACCGGGCTTTGGAAAATGGGAACGCATATCTTCATAGCCCATGGAACTGACACCGCGAATCCGCTCATTGACAACTTTGTCACCATATTTATAGGAAGCGCCGTATTGGTCATATTCCCCGGCAATGCGGTCAATTTCCGGAATACTTTCTTTTAGCAGATCACAATCATCCTGTAAAAACCGGACCGGTCGCCCTTGGGGCAATCCCCTGTACTCCATACTGGTCTGGCCGCCGTAGAGAATGACGATATTATTACCCAGTCCTTTTTGACCGCGCATCATCTGAGTGGCCAGTCCCTGTCCAAAAGAGAGCAACAGGATAATCGTCAATGTTCCCCAGGCAATTCCCGCGATTGTCAGGAAAATCTTCCGTCGCTCTTTTTTTAATTCCCGGACGAAAAGTCTGACCAGTAGCAGGTTTTTTATAAATTCATTTATTTTTTTAGCCATAATATTTCCATGTTTTATCCGTTAATTGCAACCACCGGATCTAAATCTGAAGCGCGTTTTGCCGGTCCCCATCCGGCCACAAAGGTAATTATTGATATGATCAATATCGATGCAATTGAAATCGTTGGATTAATCTCTAAAACACCGACAAAATCTTCTATCGGCGCCTGATTAATACCAAAAATCAGCAATAATGAAAATAAAAAACCGGATATGGAGCCAACCGAAGCAATCACAAAGGTTTCGATCAAATACTGGACAAGGATCAGGCGTTTTTTTGCACCAATAGCCCGCTTAACACCAATTTCTGACGTGCGTTCCTCGACAATTACGTACATAATATTGGCGATACCAATGCCGCCGACGATGAGCGTCATAACACCAACTATTCCAAGAAAAATCGTAAACCCATTAAAAAAAGTATTGAGAAACTGGTCCATTTCCGTGGTGTCCCAGATGGGCAAGGCTTGTTCATCCTCCGGAGAAAAGCGGTATTTTTTAGCCATGGCTGCAATAATCGCTTTTTTCATGGCATCAGTCTGATGTACATCCCTGGCCCGGGCCACCATATTATCAACAAACCGGTCGCCATAGATGGCCAGGTAGGTTGATGTCGGCATAAAAATAGCATCTTTATCCCGCCCATTATAGCTGCCATCCTGTTCTTTTTCAATGATCACACCGACCACTGTAAAAGGCACGCCGTCAATATACATTATTTTGCCCACGGCATCCTGATCGCCAAACATGGTTTTTTCCACTTCATTGCCAATAAAAACAACGCGCCGTCGTTTTTCCTGGTCCAATGGTGATATAAAGCGGCTTCCTTCGCGTGGAATCATGTTGCGCATCTCTTTGAAATCCGGCCAGACAGCATTGATGTTAAAATTTTGCTTTTTAGCACCAACATTGACCGACAAATGTCGCGAATACTGGGGTGAAATGTCATCAATAAGCGGAACATTATCTTTCAGATATTGAGCATCATCATTATACCAATGGAGATTACGTCCTTTTGGAAAACCACCATAACTGATACTGGTCCTGCCGGCCCAGATAATACAAATCTGTTCACCCATACCATGCATGGTTTTCGATGTTCTGGCTTTGACAGCCATCCCAAAGGACAATAGCAGAATTACAGATGTTGTTCCCCAGAAGATTCCAAAGAGAGTCAAAACTGTCCGGAGTTTTTGCTTGCTCAATTCCCGCAATATTTGAATAATATTTTTTAACAGCACGGTTTAAGTCCTTTTATTGAATTTCTTTGGGCGGACGTTCTACGATCAGTTCATCCTTTTTGATACCGGATTTGATTTCAGCAGTGATGCCATCGCTTAATCCTACTTCAACCTGGCGTCTGGTCACTGTATTTTTGGTTGTATCTTCGATTTCCACAAAAACAGAATCATTGGAAAAAGTCAGCAATCGTTCCGGGAGAGTCAGTACATCTTCTACTTTATTAAGAATGATTTTGGCATTGGCGGAATAGCCGGCCCGGAGATTAATACCACGGGTATCAACAATTTTAATTTCTATATCAAATACCGTGGCGTTGTTCTCTTTGCGGGCTTTGGGAGAGATGCGGAGCACTTCGCCGAGGATTGATTGGCCGGGCAAGGCGCCGATTTCCAGTTCCGCATTAACACCAACATCGACTTTTCCCACATCAATTTCATCGATTGTTCCACGAAAGATCAATTTTGTCATATCCGCCAGTGTAAAAAGCGGTGTTCCCTGTTGATATGAGGTTAATGGCACTACCGGGTCGCCGATATTAACGAATTTTTCCAGAACGGTGCCGGTGATTGGAGATTTTACCACAGACTCGACTTTGCCGGCGTGTCCTTTTTCTATTAATGACAACCTGTCTTTTGCCAGATCATGTTGTAATTTCGCCTGGTCATATTTCATTTTGACATTTTCAAAAACTTCTTCGGATACCAGGTTTTTATTCAAAAGCTCAAAATTTCTGTCATACTGAATTTTAGCGTTTTTCAGGGCCACTACTTTCATTTCCAGATCCCGCCTGGATTCGGTTAGTTCACGGGGCGTGGGATCCGGTGATATTTTGACCATCAGGTCACCTTTTTTCACCTGGTCCCCTACTTCCACATGGCGTTCCACCACGATTCCGGGAATCTTGGATTTTACCTGAATTTCATTTTCCGGTGTAATGGTACCGATCGCCAATGCTTCTTCAACGATTGTGCCGATTTCCGGTTTTAATGTTTTATATCCCTTGTCGTTTTCTGAGCCATTCTTTTTGAACATTCGCGTACCGATTGCGCCAACGACTATTATTAAGGCTATCAGACCAATGATTTTTAATTTTTTCATGCTTATTTTCCCCTGTTAATTCAAAATTTCAATGTTTTATTGACACGGTTATATTGGTAAAGTTGTCATACTAAAACATATTATTTTGTGATTTGTACCAATTGTTGTCATTTCATGTTGAAATTTTTATAAGACCAGAAGAACAGGGATACATCTCAATTTTATGACATAGAAAATTTTATGTATTTCAGCAGGGATTAAACAAAAAAAATGGAAGGAGAAATTTTGGGGGTTTTCTCCTTCCACGGGGATGAGGATTTTATTAACTAAATAGACAAACAACATGTATTTTATAAGGAGGAAGTGTTGATTGCTAATTTTATCTCTTTTTTAAAAAACGTGAATTATCTATTTTAACTGGTATATAGACTTCGTACCGGAATAAATAGTTGTCATTAATGTAAAAAAAGGAATGAATTTGCGTCTTGAAAGGCTTTTATCAATTGTATTTCTGTTGTTGAATCGTGATAAGATCACGGCAATGGATCTGGCGGAAAAATTCCGGGTTTCCGAGCGGACGATATACAGAGACATCAAAACCATTAATCAGGCCGGCATTCCGGTTATTTCTCACACCGGGCAAACCGGCGGTTTCAGCATTATTGAAGACTACCGCATTGATAAGCAGGTTCTTTCCGTTAAAGAGATGACCTCAATTGTGAATGCTCTAAAAGGAGTGAATGCCTCCCTGCAAAACCAGGAAATCGATAATATTATCGAAAAAATCTGCGACCTGATGCCCCGGAATAATCTGCATGAAAATCTGGCCTCCAATACTGCTGTTGCCATTGACCTTGTTCCCTGGGGAATGTCAAAAGAATATCAAAAAACATTGAAAACCATTAATACAGCCATTGAAAACCGGACTATTATCACATTTGGATATACAAAATTAGGCGGAAATCCTACAGATCGGACAGTGGAGCCTATGACCATGATGTTCAAAGGTTATACCTGGTATTTATTCGGGTATTGCCGCCTGCGAAAGGATTATCGTGTTTTCCGTATCAGTCGAATCAGAAAGCTGCAGGCCGGCCATCAATTATTCATCCGCAAGCAGAAAAGTTACCGAGAGTATTTAAACTGGAATGAAAAGGCTCCGGCAGTGACCCTGAAATTAAAATTTGCCAAAGAGATGCGCTTCCAGGTCGGTGACCAGTTCCCGGAAAGCGAGATTATTTACGATGAAGACGGGAATATGATTGTTACGACCACCATGCCGGAAAACAATTGGGTCTATGGCTATATTTTGAGTTTTGGTAGTTTTGTTGAGGTTCTGTCTCCGGTAAAATATCGTCAGGTAATCGCCGAAGAAGGTCATAAAATCATGCAGGTATACAAAAAAAACTCCGGCCACAAATAGCCGGAGTTTTTACACAATAAACGTCAGAATATTATCGATTCAACACTTTTTCAGTTTCCTGGGCAATTACCAGTTCTTCATTGGTAGGGATAGCAAATACTTTAACAACACTGTCATCCGTGCTGATTTCCTGTGCTTTTCCTCTGAGACCGTTATTTTTGGCCGGATCAACTTTGATGCCCAGATTGTCCATATTATCCAGCACCCATTCACGGGTAACATCAGAATTCTCACCAACACCGCCGGTAAATACAATGGCATCAGCCCGGTTAAGCACTCCCATATACGTGCTGATATATTTTTTGATGCGGTAACAGTAGATATCCAGGGCCAGTTTCATCTCCGCGTCACCTTCCAGGGCTTTGTCTTCGATATCCCGCATATCACTGGTTTTATCAGTTATTCCCAGCATTCCGCATTTTTTATTAAAGTACTTGTTCATTTCATCTTCATTTTTCAGACCTTCCATTTTGGAAATATGAAAAAGGACCCCGGGATCCACATCGCCACAGCGGGTTCCCATGATCAGTCCTTCCAGTGGCGTGAAACCCATTGAAGTATCGACGGATTTGCCTTTGTCAATAGCGGTTACACTGGCGCCATTACCCAGGTGAACAGTGATGATCTTAAGGTCTTCAAATTTCTTGCCCATCATATCGGCGGCCTGTTTGGCAACATAAGAGTGGGAGGTGCCGTGAAATCCATAGCGCCTGATACTGTGTTCCGCGAGATATTTTTTGGGAATGCCGTAGGTATAGGCTTTGGCCGGGATTGTACTGTGAAAAGCAGTGTCAAATACGCCGACATTGGGTTTGTTGGGCAATTCTTCCATGGCGGCCTCAACACCTTTAATATTTGCCGGATTATGCAGTGGCGCGAAGTCAATACACTCTTTTAATATATCCATTACGCTTTCATCAATTTTAATTGATTCCGTCAGTTTATCGCCACCATGAACCAAACGATGTCCGATTGCGTCAATTTCTTCCAGTGATTTAATAGCGCCATATTGATCATCAGTCAATAATTCAATGATTTTGTCAATGGCCGCTTTATGATCAGGGATACTTGGTTCGATCACATTTTTCTGACCATCGTTTTTATGGACGATCCTGGTGCCGTCGATACCAATTCGTTCAACAATTCCCTGGCAGAGAACATTTTCACTTTTTGTGTTAATTAGTTGATATTTTACAGAAGAGCTTCCGCAATTAAGGGTTAGTACGTTCATAATTCACCTTTTTTTATTTTAAATTATAGAATAGCATCTATCGGGTAAATTTTTTTGTAAAAAAAGCAAACAATTATAACAAATTTATTGATATTTTCAAACGGAAATAATTGAAAGGATCATTACTGGTTTTACTCCTGATATTCAAAACAGATAACTCCCTGCCATAATTAAAAATTTCTCTTCTGATAAAGTTTTTGCAAAAGCCAAAAAGTTCACCTATTTTCTTAAAATTTAATTATATTTGATATATGTGGCCGGGTAAAAAAATAATCATCATATTTTTCGCTTTTGTAATATTTTTTACACATTATTGCTATGGAGAGAAGATTTCTAAAGAAATCATTCCCTTTGCAGAAAAAAAATATGCCCTTACCAAAATTTCCGCCCTGAATCAAACAGATGAAAAACTTTTCGGAATCGGGTATTATTTTAATTCGAAAGGAGAGCACATACCGGGCTCAAGTTTCCTGGCCTTTTGCCAATTAAACCAAAATACCGAATACAACATTACCTGGAAATATGAACTGCCCGGAGACATTCGTGGTGACTTTCAGGATTATGCGCTTCAGGATATCAATGGTGACGGTGTTCAGGAAATCATTGCTGTCGCAGATATCAACAACACAATTCCAAATTTCTCATCCATCTATGTTTTTTCACAGGATAAGGGGGAAATATCCCTGGACCCTCAATATTCTTTTCCACAAGAGACCATTCCCCGAAGAATAAAAGCGCTGATGCATTACCGGGACAATCAATTTTTCCTGCTTTATGAAGACCAACAATTCAAAGTCGCGATAATTACCATTAATAATGATGATATTCAAATCACCCCGCACTGGGAACAAAAAAATCCTGAGAAATATTTCCGCTCCAAATTGCTTCAGGTCAGGGGAGCCTTTGGCAACAATCTCCTGGTTCGCGCTGATTCTGACTTGCTGTTTATAACTTATCTGGATAATGACAATCCCGAAGAGGCAACCTATACACTTTTTGAACCCAATGGCGATGTCTGGGATGTTAGTAATATTATTGCCGGCGATTTTAATGGTGACGGACAGGATGAAATCGTCGCCGGCCTGATCAATGGCGGTATTAATATGATCAAGCAATTTTCCGATTCCCTTACCACCTTTAAACTGCTTAGCTCTTCAGCCGGTATTGATCAGCTCTACACGATTGACATTGACAAAGATAAACGGGATAACCTGATCCTGATCAATGCCGATGGTAAGTATTTAAAAAATTACAGCTACAATCCGGAGAGTGATAACTATTGGTCCTCTTCTTTATTAGCCACAACCGACATGCTGGGTATAAAATTTCTAGATTATTGCGCTATACCGGAAACCAATACCTATTGCTTTGGTTATATTTATCCCGAATTTTTGCACCATGGTATTTTCCGGCTAAAAATCACGCCCGATTCCGGACCGGAAGAAGAAGCATATTCCTCTATCCGGCCAGACCAGGAACCGGCCGAACCAATCAATTATTTCAGCCAGATTGACAGCTTGCTGAACCGGTTTACGGCAGTTGACGGTATCTCAGAAAAGGTCGTAACACCTCAAACCAGCCAGGCCATTGTCAGCGGCGCTATCAATCAGCAGCTTAAAAAATCCGATTTTGTTATTGAACCTAACCGGACTTTTACCAATAAAGTCGATCTCTATTCCGTTTCCTCGGAAAATCTAAATTACACCATTGAAGCGCCGGAAGGTTTTCGCTTCAACCTGAACAATCGCACCTTTACATGGACTCCTGATTTTTCACAACTGGGGCCGCACACTGTCAAGGCCCGGTTCTACTGGGATGATGTGGAGATAAAAAAAGAATTCACTATTTTTGTCAATGATCCTATCAGTATCACCAACAAGCTGCCGGAAAAAAGCATTATTCAATTGGGTGAAATATTAACTTACCAATTGCGCATAAAAGACCGCAATCCAACCAGTTTTGTTAAGTATACTCTCCATGATTATCCGGCCGGCGCAAGCATCTCAAATTATGGCCGAATCACCTGGAAACCCAATCACAACCAGGCCGACTGGCATGATTTTAAAGTTTCTGTGACCGACGGATATTCAAGTGACGAACTTACTTTTTCCATTTTCGTTAACCATCCTGTACAATTGGCCCGACAAATAACAGAAACAATCACCCTGGGTGAAAAACTAAACCACAAAATTAAAATTTTTGATAAAAACAACGGATTTTATCTGAATCAATATGAAACCATTCCAAAAATTCAGAACTGGCGGCTATCAGGAATCTATGAAACCGTGATCTTATCCCGCGATGCCAAGCAGCAACTCCCAGGTATTATTGACGGGCTAAAGAATTCAGAAGATATTTTAACAACTGAAAATTTTACCCTAAAAGAAGTCGCTTACGAACAAAATAAATTGATCCTCTTTTATACCTATAGCGAAGATAATCAACCGGAATTTTCAACTGTTTTGAATCATTTTTTCCGCCATATCAATTTGCCGGTCCCCAATCACACTTCTTTTATTGAACCGGAATTTTATCAATACACCATGAAGCAGGGGCCGGACAATGCCTATATTACCAGGAACGGAATAATTAAATGGCAGCCCGGCCGCCGGGACCTGGGTACCCATAAAATCGCCTATACTGTTAGTGACGGATACTACTCAGACGAATCTGCCTTAACAGTATTTGTCAATGATCCGCCAAAAATAGCTTCCCAGCCGAAAAATTACGCCAATCTGAATTCACAATATACCTATCAACTGGAAATAGCCGATGAAAATGCCGGTGAAGAAATAGATTATAAACTTATAGACGCCCCGCAAAACGCCAACATCAATTCACAAGGCCTGGTGACCTGGACTGTTAATAAAGAGCATTCACAACCGGAAAATCCTTTCAAAATAATGGTAACCGATCAAAAGGATACAACTTACCAGGAGTTTATGGTCCGCATCAACCAAAAGCCTGTCGTTGAATCACCGGAACAATTAACAACCAAAATAAATCGTTACTTTGAATACCAGGTGCAGGCTTCTGATCCTGAAGGTGGTCCGCTCGAATTTAAGCCGGTAAACATTCCGGCTACTGCAAATTTTGATTATGAAAAGGGACTGCTTTTCTGGAAACCCGGAAAAGAAGACCTGGGTACCCATCAAATTACCATAAGAGTCATTGACCGGGAAGGTAATTCAGCACGAAACTCCTTCGACCTGATAGTGACCAAATCAACAGTTGATATCAAAACAATATCAATCATTGGCGCCGGTGCTATTATTCTGACGTCGGTTTTATTACTGGCTATTTAAACAATATTCCCTAATGAAAAGAGAGCGTTCTAATCCGGAGGTTGGTTAATCTCAATTCTTACCAAACAATTAGATGCCGACAGTCAAATAAGAACATGCAGGAGGCGTGCCTTCCTCTCTGCAAATGCACTGTAAACAGGCCAGCCAGGAAGCCTCTTTGCCACGCTACTCATGCTTTTTATTAAATTTTATTGTTCTATAATATTTTCATAACAATTCAGTTCTTTTGTTTTGTATTTAATTGAAATGGTGTTAAAAATACTATTTAATTTTATTATTTACTGTTGATCAATCAAAACTATTAGATATATGTGGTTTATAATATATTAATTTGTTATTAATTAAATTTTACTATATTTAGTATATTTTTTAATAAATATTACTATATTTACATAAATTTTTAAATAGCATTAACCCTAATAATTAAATAAATAAAAAACTAAAGTGGTAAACCGATAAGCAAACTAGAAGTTAATTGAAATTCGTTAAAAAAAACTATTGGAGCAAGGATGCTCTGAAACACAAGGAGGTAACAATGAGTTTAACACAAATTAATGCAAACATTCAGGCCCTGAATTCTTTGAACGCTTTGAAAAGTATCAATGGACGTATGTCAACGCACCAGACGAGACTTTCAACAGGTAAGAAAATCAATTCAACCGAAGAAGATCCGGCAGGATTTGCTTTGGCGACCGGTCTGGAAAGACGAAGAAGAGGTTTAGACGTTGCTTTACAAAATGTAAGTAATGCTAAAAACATTCTAAACGTGGCTGAAGGCGGATACCAAAACCAGTTGGATATTCTACAGACTGTTAAGGAAAAAGCAACTCAGGCTGCGGATTATTCACTTTCCACAGCGCAGAGAACTGCTATTAATGACCAGGTAACAGCGTTACTGGATGAAATCGATTCAATTGAAGAAGAAACAACCTTTAACGGAGCCAATCTTATTGATGGTAACTATGATGGTCACTTTCAAACCGGCGAAGGCGCTGATGACAATCTTCATGTCAGTTTGAACCAGTCTGATTCAAGTTCTGTAGGAGGTACTGATGTCAGTGCAATTGACCTCACATCAGCTAATGGCGCAAGTACAGCCATTTCCACTGTGAGTGATGCTATTGACAATCTTGCCGAATCACTGCAGGATATTGGTGAGTTTAAAGCCAGACTTTCTTCAAAAGAAAAGACTCTGTCAGTCGCATCTACTAATACAGAAGCGGTAAGAAGTTCTGTTGAAGATGCTGATTTTGCCAAGGAACAGATGGAAGTAATGAAACTGCAGATCATGCAGCAGACTGCCGTATCATCCTTTTCACAGGCAAATGCAAGTGGTCAGGTCGTTCTTTCTATCGTTGGTCGATAAGCCTGAATAACAATCTATCTGAGAAAGGCCGGAAATATTTCCGGCCTTTTTTAGTATCAATTCTTTATGTCACCCAGGTTAGTGTTGAATAAGGAATAATTCTTTTAAGGCTTTAGTGCCTTGATCTTTGATGCAAAATCCGGGTAGGCCTCGAGCAAATATTCAGCATCTCCTTTGATAAAACCTTCATATTTGAATTCAGGAAATACTGTCGCCCCTAAAAGCGCAGCTTTTCCGCCCTTTTTCAATTGACATCCCTGCCAGGTGTTTTTTGGAACCAGTTGCTGCGGATTAAAATCCGGTCCCGGTTGATTGGACAATGTTTTGATTGCGCCGGTACCATCCGGGTTTAGTAACAGCATCTCTACAGGATCGCCATAATAAAAATGAAAAATCTCATCACAGTCAACTTTGTGAATTGTCGAAAAACTGTCGGGTGTAATCAGATAATAAATTGCCGACCCGATATGTTGATTGGTGAAATTCACTCTGTCATTTGACGTATAGGTACGGCGAAAAAATCCCCCTTCGATATCAAGGGGCTGTAATTGCAGCAATTTTATCAATTGATCCGCTGTCATAAATAAACCCGCCTTGTGCAAATATGAGCCGGGACTCCAATTTTACTTATTTTATTTTCACCGGGCCGGTTGCGACTTCGCCTTCTTTCCATTCGATCTCGATTTCCAGTTTCTTTTTGGTCAGATTGTTTTTGTCTTTGGATTTAGCCTCGATTTCCAATTCCACATTTTCCGGAATTGAAAGATTGACGGTTTCATCATTCTTGACCAGATTAACGGCCCCGGTTTCTAATTTTAGAGCGAGTTGTTTTAATACTTCCGCCGCTTCTTTTCTGGTTGTCATTTCTTTGCTTTTAAAAATCAAATTTTTGCCGGACATGATTCACCTCTTGATTTTATGGTTTTTTATTTCGTTATTTAGCTTTGTGAAAAAAATCACTTAAATTTAGAATAACTTGTATAAATTTTAGGAAATTTTTAGTTCTTGTCAAGAGATGTTTAATCATAATCACAGGGTGATATTTAATAAATGGAACATAAATACATTATTCGCACCACCAACCTCAGTAAAAGATTTAACCGTTTTTGGGCTGTCCGCAATCTGGACTTACGGGTCGAGCCGGGGCAGATTTTTGGATTTCTCGGCCCCAATGGTGCGGGAAAAAGTACCACGATCCGGATGCTGTTATCTTTAATCGCGCCGACCAAAGGAACCATTGAGATTTTCGGCATGAACCCCTATTATCACAGTTCCAAAATTTATACACAAGTAGGTGCGCTGGTGGAAGATTCTGATTTTTACCAATATTTATCCGGCTATAAGAATTTAAAATTACTGGGGGAACTCAGTGGCAATGTCAGTAAAAACCGTATCGAAGAGGTGCTGGACAAATTCAACCTCGCCGAAAAACAACATCAAAAAGTTAAAAAATATTCTCATGGCATGAAACAACGGCTGGGAATCGCCCAGGCCATTATGCATCATCCAAAACTTGTTATTCTGGACGAACCCACCGCCAACCTGTCACCGGAAGGCATCAAAGATGTCCGCGACCTGATTCATTATTACAATAAAACCTATGATACAACTTTCTTTATTTCATCACACCGGCTTCATGAAATACAGCAAATCTGTACGCATCTGGCTGTGGTGGACAACGGCCAGATTATCGTTCAGGGAAGTGTTGAGGAAATATTACAAAACACCGAATATTACATAACGGAAATCGAAACCAATGACCTGCAAAGGTCCGCAAAGATTCTCAAAAAATCAGAATTGGCCGAAGATATTCTCATCAGTCATCAAAAACTGAAAATCCACACCACACCGGAAAACCGGCCCGCGATCATCAAACTATTGGTGGAAAATGACATCGAGGTTTCGACAGTTGTACCGCGCCGGAACCTGGAAGACTATTATTTATCTTTAATCAAAGAAAAGCATAAATCATGATCAAACTATTGAAATTAATCCGTGTCGAATTGATAAAAATTTACAGCAAGCCGAGAACTTATATCGGTTTTATAACCCTTGGAATATTAATTCCCCTGATCATGGTTTTGATTCGAAAATTCGGATTCAATTTACCCCAGTATTATCTAAAATCCCTGGCACAAAATTTTCAAATGGAAGGCAACCTGGTAAACGGATATTTAATTTCCTACTATTTAATGTCTATCCTTTGGGTGCATTTTCCGTTTTTTGTAATTTTGGTTGCCGGTGACAGCTTTGCCGGCGAAGATTCTCACGGCACCTTTCGAATTTTACTGACCCGGCCGGTCTCCCGCATCCAGGTTTTGACCGCCAAATATCTTGCCGTTTTTATTTATACTGCGTCCATTGTTCTTTTCCTGGGGATCATCTCACTTGGTTCCGGCAGTTTGCTGCTGGGCAGCGGCGACCTCTTTGTATTTGACAAAGGCATTTTAATCCTCAGCCAAAATGAAGCCCTTTTACGCTTTGGAATCGCCTATGGCTTAGCGATTTTTGTGCAGATCATAGTGGCGTCACTGGCCATCTTGCTGTCAACCATTTCCGAAAACCCCATCGGCCCGATCATCGGCACCTATGCCGTCATTATTGTTTCGATCATTTTATCCATGCTGAAGATCGAAGCGCTGGAAGTCCTTCGGCCCTATTTATTCACATCCTATTTTGATGTCTTTTTTGCGCCTTTTGCCAATCCCATTCCCTGGCGGGAAATTTTAGCCAGCGTACTGGCTCTGGCAAAATTCGGCGGCCTGTTTTTTATTTTATCAGTCATTCGATTCATAAGAAAGGACATCTGTTCCTGATGAAATTTAAACCGCTACTTTTTTTAATAATTACGACATTTTGCTTTGCGCAGCATTCTGATCTCATTCGGGAAATCCATGATGAATACCGGCAAATCAATAATTTTGAAGCAAAGGTGAAAATCCTGACGGATGTGCCTAATTTTCGTATGCCGGTGAAAACAATTACCCTTTATTACCTTAAGCCGGACAGTGTGCGCATAAAATCCAGGGGCTTCACACTTTTTCCTAAAACCGGCCCGCTTCCCTTCCAATATTTGAACCGGATAGTTGCAGACTCCATTCAGGCGGATACAACCTTTGAGGAATTTGTCGACGAAAAAAGTTTCACCTACATTTCTATCAGTGACAGTAATCTAGTAAATACAGGAAAGCTGGTTCTGACGATTGATAATTATCTGGAACGTATTGAGCGGATCAATCTGATTGAAAACAGCGATACCTTGTCCACTTTTGATTTTACCTATCAGAATATTGGCGGCTTTTGGATGCCGGAAACGACCACCTTTTCCTTTAATATGAAAAAAAGACTCCCCAAAACTACCAGCCCGTCAATTACCAATCCCTTTGGCAGTATTGACATTGGTTCTGCTGAAGACCATTTTAATAAAAGCGCCCGGATACAAATGATCTTTTTTAATATGAAAGTAAACGAAGGATTTTAATCATCATGACAACAGCTGAATTTACAATACTGGGAATTTTAAAACAGCAACCGGCCCACGCCTATCAAATTGAAAAATTATTGCAAAAAGAAAACCTGAAAACCAAAGTTGACCTGGCTTTTTCTTCGATCTATAACATCCTGAAAAAACTTCAGCGCAAAAAATACCTGACCAGTCACCTGGAGCAGAATAACAAATTGCCGGACCGTAAAGTATATAACATTACAGAACTGGGAAACCAAAAATTCAAAGAATATCTGCAACAGCACTTGTCATTGCCAAAGGCTTTAAAATCCTCTTTTGAATTATGCCTGCATTTTTCTAACTTTATGCCGGTAATGGAATTGAAAAACGCCCTGACAACTTATGAAGCCGAATTAAACCGAATGATACAAACACAAGTGCAAAAAATAACCGAACTAAAAACCCAGGATCCCGTTACACGGGCATTATATAACCGCTCCCTTCGTCTGTGGCAGGCGGAAAAGCAATGGCTCAAAGAATTATTAATTATGATTTAAGAGGTTGATTCAATGGAACAATGGCTGGAATATTTAATGTCTAATCCCTCTGCACTTTTAATTGCAGGTATCATCCTGATATTAATCGCCTTCTTCCTCATCAAAAAACTGATCAAACTGGCGGCTCTTTTATTTTTCATTTTTATCATTATCGCGATTGTCAATTACAAAACCTTTGACCCTAAAACCCTGATGGAAAAGATCAGGCAGGACACCAAAGAATTAAAAGAGAAAGACCGCGAGGATATAAAAAAAGACCTGGACAAGTATAAAGATAAAGTGGTCAAAGATGTCAAAGAAAAAGTCAAGGCGCCCCTCTCCAAATAACTCCCCCACCTTTCAATTTCAAAATTTTTCTGTTTATAAATATTAACTCTCAATTTCAGGAGGTAAATATGGCCAATTTTCCAATTGAGCCTTTTCGTATTAAAGTCGTAGAGCCCATCAAAAAAACAACCCGTGAAGACCGTGAACAATTTATAAAGAAGGGCGGATATAATGTTTTTAACATTGATTCGGAAAATGTCTATGTTGACTTATTAACCGACAGTGGCACCGGCGCCATGAGTGACAACCAGTGGGCCGGGATGATGCTGGGTGATGAAGCCTATGCCAATTGTCGCAACTGGAAAAACTTCGAATCCGTATTAAAAGAGATCACCGGACTCAAGCACATTATTCCAACCCACCAGGGACGGGCCGCGGAATCAATTTTATTCTCAACAATTGTAGAGCCCGGTATGATCATTCCCAATAACAACCATTTCGATACAACCTTTGCCAATATTATGGAAAATGGCGGCGATCCGCAAAATTTTGTGGATGAACCCGGCAAAGACCCGGAAATCATTCATCCTTTTAAGGGTGATATCAATATTCAAAAACTGGCGCGGCTATTAGAGGAAAAGGCCGATTCGGTTCCCGTTATTATGCTGACGGTAACCAATAATTCCGGCGGCGGACAGCCGGTTTCCATGGCCAATATTCGTAAAGTCCGGGAATTGGCGGACAAATTTGACAAACCTTTCTTTTTTGACGCCTGCCGGTTTGCGGAAAATGCTTATTTTATCAAAACCCGCGAGCAGGGCTATGAAAATAAAAGCATCAAAGAAATTGCCCAGGAGATGTTTTCCTATGTGGATGGAGCAACAATGTCAGCCAAAAAAGACGGTCTCGCCAACATGGGCGGATTTGTCGCGGTTAATGATGATGCGTTATCAGATAAACTAAAGGAAAAGTTGATCCTGAAAGAAGGGTTTCTTACCTATGGCGGCCTTGCCGGACGTGACCTGGAAGCCCTGGCCCGGGGATTTGAGGAGGTATTGGAGGAAGATTACCTGGAATACCGAATCGGGCAGGTGCGCTTTCTGGGCGAACTGCTGGATGAATATGGTATTCCCTATTTGAAACCCACCGGCGGCCACGCGGTTTACCTGAATGCCCGAAAATTCATGGACCACATTCCGCAAAAGCATTTTCCCGCACAATCGCTGGTGGTGGAACTGTATAAACATGGCGGTGTACGGGCCGTTGAAATCGGTAGTTTTATGTTCGCGGTACCGGACCCGAAAACCGGTAAAATCACTTATCCGGATCTTGACCTGGTGCGACTGGCACTGCCGCGGCGGGTTTATACCAACTCGCATATTCGCTATGTGGCGGAAATCATCAAGGAAATTTATGATTATCGTCATGAATGCAAAGGCATGAAAATCATTGCCAAAGGAGAGTCCAGCCTGCGTCATTTTGTGGCGGAACTGGCCTATATTGATTAATATTTGGGATTAGTATGTTGCAAATGCGGCCTGTAATTTTTGCAGGTCGCATTTTTTGGAGTGCATTAACCGTGTTAATGCATAAACAAACACCATGTCTTCACTGCATTTCACCAGGCAGGCAGTTGGTTCACTTCATCTTTAACGTGGGTTCAATCTAAGAAAATTGCTCAGTATTCAATCCGAACACCTCTATTCAATAATTGCGGAATATAGTCCTGGCGTGAATTTTCACTTAAGGGGTTATTCTCTAAATCAACAAGGTCGCCTGCTCCAAGACCGGAATTGTTTATCAAGGGGGAAATATCAACAATTTGGTTGTCATCACAATACAAGATGCCAATATCCGGCAAATTTTCTAACGGTGAAAGGTCAACGACCTGGTTCTCACCAAAATCAAGAATTCTTAAATTATGGGTATGGGTTCTCTTCAAAGGGTCAAGTTCAGTTATATTATTACCACGAACATATAAAAAATTTAACCCGTTCAAGCCAGACACTTGGTAAACTGAGTAGATATTATTATAAGAAAGATCAATTTCACGAAGGTGCCACAATTTCGATAGACTTCCTATGTTGGAAACCTGGTTATTACTCAGTTCCAATTTTTTTAATTTTTCCAGTTCAGATAGAGGAGAAATATCACTAATTTGGTTTTCATTCAGAACAAGCGTATGTAGGTTTGCAAAATTCTTAACCGCGTTAATGACTTTGATATTATTATTTCCAGAGTGTAATTCTTCTAATCGAATTAATTTTGACAAGGACGCAATGGACTCAATTTGATTAGCACTGATATCCAAAAATGTCAGTTGTGTCAATTCTGACAAAGGGCTGCAATCTGTTATGGAATTACTGCTGAGGATCACCAGGTCTAGTTTTCGTAGTTTTTTCAGAGGCGAAATATCTACAATTTGATTGCCGTACAGTAATAATTTTTCCAAATTGATACAAAATTCGATTCCGGAAAGGTCTTTTATACCATGCGATGATCCGAAGAGCACTGTAATGTCCTCCACCTCCCATGGCTCAATTTCTCCGTCCGGTTTATTTATCGCATTTCTGATCAACGCCTCAAAAGCCGGATCATTGAATTCCACTTTCTCCGATTTGGTTGGGTTCAGAACACATCCCGTTAAAAAGACCAGAAATAAAAGTATGACAAAATTCTTCAAAACAACTCCTTGATAAAAATGCTCGGTTTTCAAAATTCTCCCATGGAAAAAAAATCTTTTACAACACTGTTGTCTGATGATTTTGCCTCCTGAAGATCGCCTTCAAAGAGCACTTTTCCCTGGTCCAAAAATATCAAATGGTCGGCAATACGATGAATGCTGGCCAACTCGTGGGTAACAATTACAATGGTCATGTTCAACTGATCCTTTAGTTTCAGGATCAGGTTGTCGAGATTTTTACTGGTCACCGGGTCAAGGCCGGCGGAAGGCTCATCGCAAAATAAGATTTTCGGATCCATAACAATCGCGCGGGAAAGAGCCGCCCGTTTTTTCATGCCGCCTGAGAGTTCTGAGGGCAACAAATTTATCGCATGGGAAAGTCCCACCAGTTCAAGTTTTACTTTAATTATCCGGTTCATGACTTTGCGAGGGAGTTTTGTGTGCTGTTCCAATGGAATGGCAACATTCTCAGCTACCGTAACTGAGTTTAACAGGGCGCCGTTTTGAAAGAGTACACCGGACATTCTCAGGTATTTATCAAATTCATCCAGGTTTAAGTCAAAGGTTTCTTCATCAAAGATTTTTATTGACCCCTTTTCAGGATTCGTTAGCTTTAAAATTGATTTCAACAAAGTCGTTTTACCGCAACCGCTGCCGCCGAGAATTACCGTTACTTTATTCTCCGGTATTCGCGCATTCACATCGTGGAGAACGGTTGT
>CAYYMT010000034.1:22453-34601 GCA_964472715.1 uncultured bacterium
ACTAACTGCATTATATACCTATAAAAAATCATTATATTTTTTCAAATAAACTTTTCATCCGTAGATCAATTACCAATTACTAATTACCAATTACAAGTTCCACTAGATCATATAAAACAAACTAAATATCGCATCAAAAATGATCACTGCGAATATGGAAACCACCACCGATTGGGTCGTGACTCGCCCTACTCCTTCAGCGCCCCCTTCTACTTTCAGTCCGAAATAGGCGCCGATCAAGACAACATTCCAGGCAAAGAAAAAACTTTTGCTCAACCCAATTGAAACATCTTTTATGGTCAACGCGCTGAATAATTGATTAAAAAAAGCATAGCCGGACAAATCCAGGTAAGTAAGCGCAACAATCAATCCGCCAAAGATCCCCATGACAATGGAAAGGGTGACCAACAAGGGCATGCAAAATGTAATTGCAATAAATTTTGGAACGATTACATAGCGAATTGGATTGATGGCCATGGTTTTTAGGGCATCCAACTCTTCAGAGACCTTCATTGTTGCAATTTCCGAGGCAATTGAAGAGCCTGAACGGCCGGCCACAATAATCGCGGTCATCATCGGGCCCATTTCACGGACCATGGAGATTGCCAGCAGGTCTGCCACAAAAATATTCGCGCCGAACTGGCGTAATTGGGCGGCGGATTGCAAGGCCAAGATCAATCCCAGGATAATTGACATTAGAGATATAATCGTAAAGGCGTTAACACCCAACAGAATACTTTGTTGGAGGACAGCTCCTTTTTTCCGTCCTTTTGTAGAAAACAGGTCAAGAATTGACCAGACAACAACTTCTG
The DNA here is from genome assembly GCA_964472715.1 of uncultured bacterium. Taxonomy (GTDB): domain Bacteria; phylum Fidelibacterota; class UBA2242; order UBA2242; family JAFGTP01; genus JAFGTP01. The sequence continues at coordinate 23,266 of CAYYMT010000034.1, forward strand.
ATGTTAACAAAAGCATGTCTTTTATAGAGTCGGCAATCCTTTCAATCCAGAAATGCACCCGCTCCAAAAAATACTTTTTACGGCCATTAACTGTCTCATCCTTGCCTTCCGAGCTAAAGGTGTCAATAATTCTCTGATGTTCATCCCTGACATTAATGAGTTCAATCGACTTCGGGGAATTTTCGATTATTTCGTTTAATAGCGCAACCCCGGCGCTATCGATTTTGGCCACTTGCTTGAGGTCTATCGCTTCAAAGGTACGGTTATCAGACTTTATTTTTTTATAGACCGAGGGTACTTTCAAAAAAGTCAGCTCTGTTTGAAATGATAGAATCGAATTTGATATTTCGTAATGCTTACTCATTGATTTATTTAATAATATAGGTTAACCGCAAAAAGAGGCTATGCCGGTTCTGAATATAGGAATTATCCGCTTTGTTTTTTTTGTTTTGCAAATTCAATTTATAATAAATCGAAATATGTTTGAACAGACGTAAGTTGAAGACGTTTTCCCAGTCAACAGTTATATCTTCCGCCGAATCAAAAGGAAAAAGAACATCGGCATTGGTCATATAGTTCAGGTTAAAGGGCAGTGAAAAATTACCCACCAGGGATAATTCCGTTCCCCGGTTGAACACATCTTCCATTTCCCGGTAGACCTCGTAAAACCGGTCGTCTTCGGGATCAAAATAACTTTTGTTCACCATATTGTAAACATTGTTATACAGTTCCTGCCGAATTCCAAAGCCGGTTCGGATGCTGAGATTTGCTTTAGGGGTATTTAACAAACGGTAATTAATGCCAACCCCTTCTTTAAGAATCAACGGAAAACCACTCGCCGTTGTTTTAACCTCTTTTACATCCAAATCTCTCTCAATTTCTTCGCCCTTGTTATTCTTTTTTATAAAATTAAATTTACTTGTGGAATATTTATATCCCGGGAAAAAATGAGAACTGATATCAAACCGACCGTAGATTCCAAGTTTTTTCAACAAAAACAAAACATAGGTGTTCTTCAAGTCAAACTCATCTGCTGACAGTCGTAAATCAACATCAGTACTTTTTGTGAATCCGAGCTCCATCAGATTTCGCATATAATAATAATGAGGCATATTATTGTAGGTAATCCTGTTTTCAAATTGTGACGTCACAACTGTGGTGGTAAAATATTCATCCGCTTCATTTTCATTGCTGGAATTCATATTGAAGTTTCCATGCAGGGCGCTGAATACTCTCCAGTTACCAGCGATTAAATCGCCTTTTTGGCCTTCCAGTACACCGCCACCTATCAGGTGGGTTGGGTTATCATTATTGTCGACACCGACCACCAGGCTCAGTTTTTCCAGTTTTCCTTCCTGCAGATAAATGGTTGTAAAATCCCGGTATGTATTAAACGGTTCGTTGTTAATGGTGACTTTATACAGCCCCGGCTTTAGTATCCAAACCCGGGGTTGCTCTCCCAGCTCTTTTTTCACCGGGTAATGGGTGCCGTAGCTTTCTCCCGTGACAGCGTCAAACACTTCATATCGTACCTGCCGGTAGTTGCGTTGCTCATCCAATACTTCAACCACCATACATGACCAGTCCGGTTCGATTTGAGTGCTGTACATGGGTTTGATTTCCACATTACTTTTTTCCATTTTTTGCATTTCTGAGCCGGACCCGTAGACCAGATCGTATTTTCCCTTTTTCAAAGCGATTTCTTCTCCCGGCTGTGCAAAGAAAACCTTATCCTCCTGACTAATTATTTTAAATTTTGGCTCATTATCTGTTTTTGACAGCGCCGGGATTAAAAGTTTACCGGTTTGAACACCTGTTGTATCAGTCACTTTTTCAAGGTCGTATGTTTGTGTGATCTCCGGACCTTCCTCTTTTTCCTTTCCAAGAAAATGGTCCTGCACCTTGATCGAAAAACGGTCAGCCTCCTCCAGGATCAGATCATTCGCCTTTTGCACGAAACTTTCCAGGGATTCATTAAAGAGCCGTTCTTCACGAACCGCCACATGCCGTACAAGAAATTCTTCCTCGCCAGAACGGGTCAGGTTTATTTCTATCCCCAGGTGTACTTCATTCATATTGTCCGCTTTGATGAGTTCGATATTATTGATCGATGAATTGATTTCATAGTCCGGCCTGACATCACGGAAAGACCGTTGCACCTGGTTAAAAATGTTGTAAGCTGATATTCGTTTGGAAATCAAGTCGGCAATCCCGTCGGACAGATCGGTGGCCCACAGGTCATTGTCTGCATAGGTTATTTTCGGTCCAAAATGCCGGATCACAATTTTTTTACGGTCATAGGTCCTTGATATTTGAGTATCGTACACAATCGCCGAAACATTAAAAGAGTCATCCTGCTTTATGTCCCCTTTTTCCGAATGATCAAAATATTGGAGGATATAGTAATTTGTAGGTAATGTGGTTCTGAAAAAGCAATTCATGAAACCTACCATTAAAACCAACAATAATATATTTAATTTTTTCATCTATGGCCCCGCCTTTTATTTTATTATTTCAACGGATTAATGCGGAAGGATTTTCATTGATCTGTCTGGAAAATTCCCGCAAATATTCAAGCGTTTCTTCAACATCTTTTATCATATTCAAAAAATCATCCCGTCCATTCAGAACAGTCAGATCGATGTGTGTGAACGTGTCATTCATCTGTTTGACCGCCCTGTTTAAATTGTTAATCGAATTAACAATATCATAGTTTATTAATTTTTTAATTTTTGTCTCTCGTATACTGTCGGTAACAGCTTCCGTATTGGCTAAAATATTGTCAATTTCATCGGACATCAGGATGTCATTGATTCTGTTCACTGCCAGATCGGTCGATGTCAGCAGATCCTTCATTTTTACACTTATTGTATCTGAATTGGCCACAAGTGATCTTACAGAAACAGTATTTTCTTCAATAATCCGGTTTAAATTTTCCATTAAATTATCCGTGGAAGCCAGTATATTCGCAATTTTTTCACGATTTGCCGGATTCGTCAAATGATTCAGATTATTGATCAACAGCTCGCTTTTTTCCGCAATTATCTCTGCTTTACCTGTAATATCACTGATCATACTTTGCCCCGATTCGATCTCACTGCCCGGCTCTAAAATTTCCGCATCATCGGAGCCACCGGTAATTTCTATTTGCTTTAAGCCGGTGACACCTACTCCACTCAGTGCGGCTTTAACATCCTCCCGTATGGGTGTGCCGGCCTTAACACTGATCTCAACCACAACATCATTTAAATTATCCTCTGTGAATTTAATATCTTCCACTCTACCAATGGTAATTCCATAATATTTCACAGCGCTTCCCAGCTGCAATCCATTTACAGAGGTATTATTATAGGTGATGTAATAGTAGTCCCTGTTTCTGAACAGAGTCTTTCCAACAACCAAAAAAAGGAAGCCAACTAATAAAAAAGTAGACAGAAAAAAGAATATTCCGGCTCTGATCTTTTGCGCTCTGCTAATCATTTAGATCTCCATTATTATCAAATCTGTGTTCTGTTAATTTATAGGATTACACAGAAAGTAAAAAGAATATTTATTAATATAAAGAGCTGTAAAATTCAATCTCGATTTGTGGAGGATGAGAATGAGGTTGAGGTTGAGGTTGAGGTTGGCAGAGAGATTCAATCTTCCGAAGATTTTTTCGCTACAAATTCTTTATTGCTGTTAACAGGTTTCTGCGAAACCGGTCAAATTTCAACCGTTTAATAACACTTTTTTGAAAAAGTTCACCAAATTTTTCCTCGGTTAAGTCTTTCCATTCCCGGGGTGACCTTTCCAATAATTCGATGCGGTTGAAATAGCTACTATCTGTGGCCCTGTGCGCCCATTTCTGATTCCAGGGACAGGCTTCGAGGCAAATATCGCATCCGTAAAGCCAATCCTGCAACCAGGCTGCTTCCGCTTTGGTAAATTCACCTTTTTTTTCAATGCTGAAATAGGAAATGCATTTGTTCGCATTTAAAACATAGGGTTTTTCCAGCGCGCCGGTCGGACAGGCATTCAGGCAATTTTGACAACTGCCGCATTTTGGTTTGATTATTTTATTTTCCCAATCAACTTCCTGATTTAAAATGATCAATCCTAAAAATACGTAAGACCCAAACTCCGGAACAATGATCAAACTGTTTTTTCCCATCCACCCCAGGCCGCTTTCCACAGCATAGGCCTTTTCCAGGATCGGCCCGGTATCCACATATACCCGGCCAAGAATAGTTTTATCATATTCTTTGAACCGTTGTAATATGCGCTTTAATTTTTTCTGCAACACCTTATGATAATCATCTCCCCAGGCATAACGGGAAATTTTTAAGGTGTTTGGCTTTCTTTTCTTATTTAAATAATAATTATCCGCCACCACAATTACCGATTTTGCCCAGGAAAACTTTACATCAACACCTTTACGTTGCTCAATATTGCGCTCCATCCATTTCATTTCAGCATTAAAGTCACTTTTTATCCAATTTTTATATCTTTCAATATATAAATCAGTTAAAATTGCCTGTGAAACTGAAAAGGCAGATAGATTTTCACAATTAACAAACTTATTAACAATCTGTGTTGATAACTTTTGCATGATCCTGTATTTTATTCCTTCTTTCCTTTTGATTATCAATACTTTCGGCCAACTTGTTCACATTATATTAATATCTAAAATACTGTTTTCAAACGGTTTAATTATTTCATGACGATGATTTTTATTTTTTATTCACGGCACTTAATTTTTTATATTCATATTGTTTTTATATGTTAACAAGTATAAATATTTTTTCTTTTTTCATACAATTCATATAATCATTAGATTACCCTGCTAACTTATTAATAAAACATTAAAGGTTTATGAAAAAAAACATACTATTTATTTGCACTGGTAACTCGGTGCGCAGCCAGATGGCCCACGGATTATTCGATTATTTAACCGGCCATCAACACAATGTTTACTCGGCCGGCATCACACCGGCCGGCGTTCATCCCCTGACACGACAAGTTATGTCGGAAATAGGCATTGACATGAGCGGCCACTCCTCCAATCATGTGGATGAAATGCTTGATATTGAATTTGATTATGTGATTGTACTTTGTGAAATTGCTTTTCTCAGCATTCCAACCTTTAAAGGCGATTATCAATTGCTGAAATGGTTTATTGATGATCCTATCCGGGTACGTGGCCCCAGAGAAAGAAAGCTTCAGGCCTTTACCATGACCCGACAAATCGTCCGGCGCAAGGTCGAAAATTTTATTGATGAAGAAAAACTGGGCTGACAACCGGTCCGTTTTGTTTTTTTTGAGTACACTGACCATGTCAGTGTTTGAATCAACATAGTTGACTCACTCCATATCGCCGGGATTAGCCCTCATAATCCTTTATGATTTTATCTATTATTTGATTAAGAGTTTTGTCAACCTGACCATATTCCGGATGGGAATCATAAAATGTCATTATCTCCCGCGCGCCCTGCGCAAAGGGGATCGTGGCCGCAAAATCCGGCACCAGACGCTTGATTTTGGTATTATCAAAGATCATACTGTGAGTTTTATCTCCCAACAAACTGTCGCCCCAGCCTTTATCATATTTTGCGATCACATCTGACGGAATATGAACAATATCCGGTTTTATCCCGGCGGCTTTGGCCACCAATTCAAAGATTTGATTCCAGGTCAGCAGTTCATCGGTTGTAATATGGGTTTTTTCACCAATAGCGCGATTATTTCCCAGCAGACCGACAAAACCTTTGGCAAAATCCCGGTGATGGGTCAACACCCAAATGGAGGTTCCGTCACCATGAACGATAACCTTTTTTCCCCTGCGCATTCTATCAATGGTAGTATAACCGCCATGCATGGGTAATAATGTTTTGTCATAGGTGTGGGACGGCCGCACGATTGTGAAAGGAAAACCAAATTCCCGGTGCGCCTGTACCAATTTTTCTTCACATGCGATTTTATTGCGGGAATATTTCCAGAAAGGATTAGCAAGTGTGGTGGATTCGGTGACCGGAAGATTTCTTGGCGGCGTTTGATAAGCAGATGCACTGCTGATAAAAATATATTGGTCTGTCCGGTTCCGGAATAATTCAATATCCCTCTCAATCTGATCCGGTGTAAAAACAATCCAGTTGACAACAACATCAAAGGTCATTCTTCCCAGTGCTTTTTCCACTGCCTGCTTATCATTGATATCCGCTGTAATAGTTTTTGCCCCTTTGGGTACCGGCCGAAAACTTTTACCTCTGGTTAAGAGATAAAGATCAATGCCTCTATGCACAGCAAGTTGTGAACTGGCCGAACTGATGGTTCCGGTACCGCCGATAAATAATACTTTCATAATTTCTCCAAAAAATTTTTAATCATCTCTTTATTTGAGATAGACACCCCAACTCAAGGTTGCAGACTGGCCCGGATTCAGGATCATCAGATCATCCCCGGTATTCAGGGAATTAATATTGCCGGACAATGGTTCAATAGCAATTGATTCTCTGTCGGGCGGTGTATAAACCAGTAAAAAATTAAATTTATGGCTACCGGTTTCCTGCCAAATATTGATCGTGCAATTTTCCGTCTCATCAGTAAGTTCTGTATTCATGATCCGTTCCTGACGTGGAAACTGAAACCCATTATCAAAGACCCTGTCGCGAATTTTTTGCGGCATAATGAACTCCGAATTCGCCTTGATCTCTCCCGAAGGGACCAGTTGTTGGTTCAAAACCGTTTCTTTTTCTGTGGGAATCATCATTTTCAATTCATCAACTTTTTTATCAAATCTGAAATAGGGATGGACGCCATAGGCAGCCGGCGCTTTTTTGTCACCTTGATTTTCAATTGTCGTTTGGCTTGTGAATCCTTTTTCTGATAAAGTATATTTGATACTTATTTTTAAAGAGAAGGGATAACTTTCCGTAAATTTTTCAGTATTAAATGAAAAAGTGACCGCCGCTTTATGCTTTTTTATTATTTTTGATTCTAATTTCATCGGTTGATTATAAAGGAATCCGTGCAAAGCCGCATTCAGCTGCCGGTCATTGATATTAAATTGATAGCTGTTTCCATCAAAATGATAAACGCCATTGGGTAATCGTCCGGCAAAGGGAAATAAGGGCGTATTATAGAACCGGTCATGATTATCAAATTCTTCTTTTGTCCTGTAGCCTTTTATAATTGAATATAGTTTTCTCTTTTTTTCCAATACCATCTCATTAACATTGGCGCCGTAATCAGGAATAATGGAAATATATTCCCCCCTATGTCGGTTAATCAACCGGATTGTTTTCAGATTGTGCTCTTGGGTCTCTTTTATTTCAAACTTATTCCTCACGTTTCACCTATTTCGATAAAAAATCATTTTTGTTTTATCAATTTCTTATATTCTTTTGTTAATTTTACAAATCTTTAGTTAATTTCTCTAAATCATTAATTCTTATTTTATTTTTAATCTTTTTTTAAAGAACAGTGCTTTTATTCCTGATAATTACAGTAGATGAAAGAATTTAAAAATGTGTAAACAAAAAAAACATAATAACCCCATCAACGACAACTCGGTTCAACATTATCTGGATGAATTGTCAAAAATCAGATTGCTGGATAAATACACCCTTCTTCGTCTTCATGAAAACATCAATTCCAAGTATTACAAAGACTATCAAATTCTCAACAAAATATCCAATAAATTAATAGAGGATCAGGATATTAATTAGGTCTTTCCAGGCAGTCCTTTTTACCCCCAAATTTTTTAAAATATACCTTGAACACCATCTAATTTATTGTAAATTATTCATAATTAAAAGTTGGTTAATAAAAATTTTGCCAAACTCTATAAAGGATTTAACATGAGGCGATATTTTCTATTTATCTTGTTTTTATTGATAGGCTGTCAATCCACTCCGGAATCATTCACCCTGACCCTGATGAGTTATAATGTCCGGCACGGTGTTTCCATGCACTGGAAGCCGGCGATGAAAGACCAGGCCGAAATCATTAATGCGCAATCACCTGATTGGGTAGGTCTTCAGGAAATTGACCATCTTTGCCGGCGGTCCAATACCATTGACCAAACCGGTGAATTTGCCGATCTTACCGCCATGCAGGGCTATTTCGGAAAATTTATGGATTTCGACAGTGGCCGGTATGGTATGGCCGCACTCAGCAATCTTCCAGTGGAGGAAACAAAAATTTTAGAACTACCGGAAGGCGCAGAACCGCGTGTCGCTATTATTCAGACAGTAATATTAAATAAAAAGTTAAAACTTGCGCTGGTCAACGTTCATTTCGACTGGACCACTACCGGGTATCGAATATCCCAGGCACAAACCCTGATCAGTTATCTCGATAAGCTGCAATTGCCAACTATCGTGCTGGGGGATTATAATGCCAAACCCGGTTCGCCGACTTTAAAATTATTTATGGACGCAGGATTTCAACCGGTAAAAAAAGGAAAAAACAAGCTGACCTGGCCGGCTGAAAATCCCACTGTTGAAATCGATCATGTTTTTATGAGAGGAACCCGTAAAGTCGATATTTCACCGGAATTCATAAAAGTTTTAGATGAACCGGAAGCATCCGACCACTTACCTGTTGTTGCGAGACTTAAAATTCTGAGGAAATAATTCATGTTGAAAATTACTGTTTTTGTTCTCTTTTTTCTTCTGTCCTCACTGTTTGCCAATGAGCAATCAACTAAATTCGGGTTCTTCGCCGGCATCAACGCTTCCGGTGTCTTTGGACAGTACATGACCAATGAAATTTTTAAAGCCGGCCCCACTTTAGGCATTGAATTTTTCCGGCCCGTTCAGTCCAATCTCTATTTTCGCACCGGCCTTCAATGGACCCGCAAAGGATTCAAAACCGGAAAAATTAAATCCGAGGATTATATTGACCGCAAAGAGCGGTATTATTTCATTGCCGATTACCTGGAAATTCCCTTTTTGCTCCAGTTTCACGGCACGGTGATAGATATCAGCGGAAACTGGGTGGCCGGTTTGGGCGCCGGTCTGAATGTCCATAATTCAGCTAAAACTAAGATTGATAAACAATCGTTTCGTGAAGATGTTGATATTGATATGCGTATATTTGATATACTCATTATTATCGGGGCAAACAAAATATTAACCCAACATCTGTCTCTGGACTTCCGCGGTTCCGCCGGCCTTATTCCCTATAACAAAAACAGTGATATTTTTGGGAAACGCCATGCCAGTTTAAATCTCACCTTCGGCTATTATTTCTAATTGCCATTGATTAAATATTTTAATAATTTGAATTAATTATTTAAAATCTGCTGCATTATTTTTTTAAACATATAATTTATTATTGGGGGAATTATGAAACAATTTATTCTGATTCTTTTCATTTTCACAATTTATTCCCACTCAGCAGAGAAAAAATTAATCAACAGCTATGGCATCAAGCCCAATCCGTTACAAAAAGAATTACAGAACCAGGCGTTTAGTGCGCCTGCAACAAATTTTCAAACGGTATATGATCTTCGCAATACCAATTATCTGACGGGTGTTAAAAATCAGGATACCTGCGGCGCCTGCTGGACGTTCGCAACCATGGCCGCAGTGGAGTCTTTTTTAAAGAAAAAGGGCTATGGTTCTTTCGATCTATCGGAGCAAAATCTCAAAAATCTCAACCGGTTCGATAAAAATCCATGCAGTAAAGGCGGCGACCCTTACATGTCGCAAAGTTATTTCTCAAGAGGCGGCGGCCCGGTCCTTGAAACGGAAGATCCCTATAATTCCGGTGTTCATTCTTCCTATACTTTCACGCCTCAGTTTTATCTCGGCGAATCCCGTCATTTGCCGAAAAACAGTAGTATAAATACTATTAAACAGGCAATTCTTGATCATGGCGCTATTTTTTCCACCATGTACTGGCACATCAATTATTTTAACAGTCAAAATAATACTTATTACAGCAATACAAATAATTACGGGAACCATGCTATTACTTTAGCTGGCTGGAATGACACTTTAACGACGAGCGCTTCACAAAAAGGCGCCTGGATCGTGAAAAACAGCTATGGAACCGGCTGGGGTGAAAACGGCTTTTTTTATATTTCCTATTATGATAATTCCCTTCATGATGATGTTGCTTACTGGCCGCAAAAATATGCTTATGGTAATAAATATTTTGCCAATGGTTATGATGAAGTCGGACTGGTTTCCTATTACGGATTCAATAGTAATTCCGCAGATTGTATTATGCGGTATACGCCCAATTCCAAGGGAGAGAATCTTTTGAAAGTCGGCACCTGGGCCGTCAGCGCCGGCGCTTCCATCGCTATAGAAATTTATGATGATTTTAACGGGTCCCAACTTTCCAATAAACTGGCGTCAATTTCCAGTCAAACATGCAATGAGGCCGGATTTTATAGTTTTTCATTACCCGATACACTGGCGCTCACCCAAAATGATGATATCTATGTTAAAGTCTCCTACACAACGCCAAACTTTAATTATCCCGTTCCCATTGAATGTTATTATTCCGGATATGCTAATCCCGTTATCGAAACCAATCGATATTATTACAAGCCGGTGAACAGTAACTGGTCCAATACAGCCAATGATACCCTTGATCTTTGTATCAAAGTTTATGGCTTTGCCAATACTCCACCGGTGGTGGCAAAACCGGTTAACGATACCACGATCACTGAAGGAGAAAGTTTGAATTTGATGTTTTCTATTTTTGATAATGAAAATGATTCCCTGACTTTTTCCACGATTACCAAACCCAATGGTTCACAATTACAATTTCAAAAAAACTGGCGTGGTGGATATGCGGCTTATTTTCTGTGGGATACCGACAATAATGACGGGCAATCTGATCCTTACCAGCTGATTTTTAAAGTCAGCGACGGATATGTCAATATTTACGATACTTCACAGGTGACCGTGCTGGCGTCTACGGCTGTTGATGATATTAGCTCCACAATTCCAACCCATTATCAATTGTTTCCAAATTTTCCCAATCCTTTTAATCCCACTACAACTATCCGGTATGGAATTCCGGAACGCTCACACGTAACAATCAAAATATTTGATATAAAAGGTGATTTTATTAAAGAATTGGAAAATTCAGTTAAGGATGCCGGTTTTTATTCCATCAATTGGAAAACAGGAAATATTCCCACAGGCATTTATTTTTACCATTTGGAAAGTGATGGCTTTTCATCGGTGAGAAAGTGTCTGTATGTCAAATAGATTTTTTCCGACATAGAAACTCATTTCCCCGGGTTTTATTTTTGGAGTACACTGACCGCGTCGGTGTATGAATCAACACGGTTGATTCACTCCATAGGGTTACAAAAAATCCCGGTCAAAGCC
>CAYYMT010000035.1:0-2230 GCA_964472715.1 uncultured bacterium
AAAACCGACGCAATCATAAAATATAAATTGGCCGCCGCTCCCACATGCATGTTGGGATCTTCCAGGGCCGAATTTGTAAATCCTGCCAGAAGTACATCGGTTCCACGCGGGATCAATGTGGCTGTAAATCCGGCGGTACAAGCGGCATAGGCCAGGATCACACCTGCCAGGGGACTTTTTCCAATCTTTTTGAAAGCAACTGCCGCCAGGGGAGGTACTACTACAATTCCCGCATCAGAAGCCAGGTTGCCCATAATTCCGGTAACTACAATGACCGGATATACCATAAAGTCCGGTACCTTTGTCAACCGGCCCAATAATGTTTCCAGCAGCCCCGAGTGAACAGCCAGGGAAACCCCCATTAGCATTACGAGCATCAGCCCGAGAGGCGGGAAGTTGGCGAAAGTATCCACCATTTCCAGTACAAAACGCTGAAGGCCGTACTGTGAAATTAAATTTTGTGCTTCAATTGTTTCTCCGGTTACCGGATGGGTAACGGAAACATTGAAAAGTCCGCCAATTAATGATGCCAAAAGAATGAATCCTGCCAGATATATAAATAGCCAAAAAGGATGTGGTAATTTGTTGCCTGTACGTTCAACCCAGGTGAGGAATCTGTCTATCAAAGCATGCTCCTTTCAATAATATATAGTGTTTGTCCTCGCATTTCAGAATAAATAAATTTTTCCTAAAACTTATTTTAGTCGAAAATCTGTACATATTAATCCGGAAAAATCCCCGACTCTCCCAAATGTTTAAGACTTGTCAACTGCCTCGAATTTTATCATATTCATTTGTATAATGCAATAAAAAAAATTATGCATTTTTGTTGTGTTTTAGTTCTGTGATTTCAAAGATTACAGCGCTGCTTTATTCTATTATTTTGCATTTAGTGCAATAATAATTTTTTTGATAAAAATAAGTTTTAATTTCTGAGTTAAAATTTAGAGGAGATATGAATGAGAAAATATGTTTTATTGGTATTTGGAATTTTAACAATCATCAATTGTTCGTCAACAAATAAAATTCAAGAGACAAAAGGACCTTATCTCGGAGAAAAACCGCCGGGAAGGGTAGCGAAAATTTTTGCTCCCGGCATCATTTCCGATGGTATGAACAATCGTGATATTGCCATCACACCCGACGGGAAAGAGATTTATTACTGTTCCTCATTCGGAAATTTTTCCTACAGCAAAATATTTTATGTCAGGCAGTTGGATGATGGAAGTTGGACGACACCGGAAATTGCCTCCTTTTGCAGTTCCGGAGAATACTATGATATTGAGCCCTTCATCAGTCATGATGGAGAACAACTTTATTTTATGTCCACCCGGCCGGATATAAAAAAGGGTGAAACCAAAGGCGGAGACCAGGATATTTGGGTGGTTGACAGAGTTGGCGACAGTTGGGGAACACCCTACAATCTTGGCGAACCGGTGAGTTCTTCCATGGAAGAATATTTTCCCAGCCTGACAAAGGATGGCACGATTTATTTTACCCGCCAAAAAAATGGCGATCCTGTCGGTGTTATATACCGGTCGAAACTGGTAGACGGAAAATACAGTGAACCGGAAAAATTACCGGAACAGGTGAATTGCGGATCCAACCGGTTCAATGCTTATGTCGCACCCGATGAGAGCTATGTGATCGTTCCTGCTGTCTGGCCGGAAAAATCCCTGGGCGGTATCGATTATTTTATCACCTACCGCAATGAGAAAGATGAATGGAGTGACCCTATTCTGATTGAGAATTCTGTCAGCACTGAAAGTGACCGAGAATATTCCGCGGCCTTGTCTACTGATGGAAAATACCTCTTTTTTATGAGTGATCGGATGGAAAAACGGACTGAAAAATTATCCTACAGTGATTATAGGGAGTTATTCAATTCACCGGGTAATGGATATACAGATATTTATTGGATCAGCAGCCGGATTATAGATGAGTTGAGACCGGCCGGATTTTAATTATTGAGTCTTCCGAAAGACTCTCCATCTGGTAATCTTGAGTCAAGTACACAAACCACGAAACAAAAAATGGTAGCAAAAATATTTTAGTGAACTTGACTTAAGATGGTTCCCCGGGAACAAATTATCTGACTAAATTAACCCGCCCGCTTTTCTCAAAAGGAAAAGAAAAACTCTCCAGAAATTTTATGGAACTGCCGACATCAGCATTGCCGGTCAGTTTGTACTCAAAATCGCTATTGTTTTTGATCATGGAAAAAACCGAA
>CAYYMT010000035.1:2330-34240 GCA_964472715.1 uncultured bacterium
ACCGCGCCCAATACCGGCAGATTGACATCCAGGCCGAGATGAATGGTATAGTTGATCTCATCTTTGTCTTTGAGATTTTGGTAGGTTTTATAAATGTCCTGGTAATTCAGCGTCAGCGGGAATTTCAGCATGCCGGTACTGTTGGCGGAAATGTCCAACTCACTGCCTTCATTACCTTTTAGAAAAGAGTTACCGGCTAATTCCAGTTCATAATCAAATCCCGCCAGTTTAATATCCACCTGGTTTGGATTGGCGATCTCAATATTCATCACTAGGTCAGCTGCTTCCAAATTGAGATTCTGCAGGGTAATATTATCAATTTTTGCAGTGGGTTTCTGTACGCCCACACTTTTTAAAATTTGTGTTAATTCCGAACAGTGCGGCAACAATATTAAAATCAGAGTGAAAATCAATATTAATTTTTTCATAGGATCACCTTATTGTTCGCCATATTCTTTTGGTTGGTATTGTTTTGAAATATCGACAAGACTGGTATAATCGCTCTGCCAGCTGTTATCAAAAATCGCGGTTATTTTTTGATTAATGATATTGCTGTTGATGATAATGCCCAGATTCCGGGAACTGTAAAAATAGTTTTTCCGCCAGTTACTGGTGCCGATCCAGGTTATTTCATCATCAATGGTCATCATTTTACAATGCTCAACGCGGGCGAAGGAAATATATCCGCCGGAGTATTCAGGAATGGTGGAGAGTTTCACGTCAATGTTAGGCAAGACCTGTAAACTTTTCAGATAGGGCATGGCGCTGCCGCCTTTACTCCAGTCAGCAACGATGAGTCGGACTTTTACGTCCCTTAACGCCGCATCACGCAGGGCATTATCCAATTTGCCGTAATATTCGCCGTAGGCTGCCGGTGAATAGGAGAGAAGTTGAATCCTGACGGAATTTTCCGCGCTGTTGATGGCTTCAATAATCGCCAGTTCATCACTGTAAAATTTTTCCGGCATATTGTAATAGGGACTGGCGGTTGGAAAAAATGTGACGGTTTCATCAGCAATTTTCATTTCATAGGATGTTTTTTTTCCATGTTCAGCTGTTTTAATAAGATCGCCGGTTTTGGCCTGCTGCCAGTCCAGGTTAAAAATCTCGGTAATGGTTGCTGCAAAGGCTTTGTTCTTTATCTTAAGGCCAATTTCATGAATATGCTTCAAAGCCCGCCAGTCAAAATTTTGCGATCCGATAAAAACAGATTCATTATCCACAATAAAATATTTGGAGTGATTGATTCCATTGATCTCTTGAAAGGCGGATAGAATTCGCACTTCAATATTGTTTTGTGAATCCAGCCGTTCCAGGGTTTTGGGATAGGTTTTTGCCATATTACTTTCCGCAACGATCCGTACATTGACCCCGTCGGCGGCTTTGGCTTCAATGGCCTGAATAATGTATTCCAGTGGCTCGCCGGCTTGATTGGAAATATAAAATTGTTCAATATCAATACTCACTTGCGCCCGGTTGATCATTTCCAGCCAAACTTCCTGCGTATTGCGAAGGTCTTTGTCACCCAGAGTGGTTTCCACGGGAATACTTTCGACGAGTTCAAAATCCGGTGATGGAAATTGGGCATTCAAACCCACAGCCAGGACAACAAAAATAAAAAAAATGCTTAATCTCATATAGCGCTCCTTTTTTTATAAATATAAGTCATTTAAAGGAGAGTTTTAACCGATTTTTATTAATGATTAACATAAAAATTACTTGTAAATGGATAGCATTTGTCATAAAGTAAAAAGAAAATAATAAATTAAAATGATAAATGGCCGAAAAATATACAATAAGGCCTTTTGGTATCAGAATGTTGAAAAAAATAAAATTATTATTAAATGACTTTACACATCCCAAAAAAAGTCTGGACCAGATCAAAGAACTTTTGTTGAAATACAGTATTGTTTTTTTAGTGGTTTCAGGATTTTTTCCCATCATTATTGCTATTATCGAAGCAGTTATTTTTAAGCAGTTTCTCTCTGCCGGTATCTATCTTTTAATTTACTTGTTGACAGTGAGCAACTTGATTTTTTATAAAAAACTGACTTTTCAGACCAAAACTTTTTTCCTGCTTGGCGTTATATACGCACTGGCCGTACATAATCTTTTATTGTGGGGAGTTAGCGGAGCTTCAATTCCATTATTAATTTTATTCTGTATTCTGGCAACAGTGTTAATGGGATTGCGCAATGGCCTGATTTCCATAATATTTGCACTGCTGCCAATGACAGGCGCTGGTTTTCTGATGATCACCGGATTGATTGAAGTGACTGTGGATGTTTATACCATTTCAGTCTCCCCGGTCTCCTGGCTGACAGCCATTGCCGTTATGGTAATGATCGCGATGGTTGCGGTACTCAGTTTTGGTCTTATCGAACAAAATCTTTTACGATCCATTGGATTCATTCAACAACAAGCCGGGAAATTAATACAAACGAATCGTCAATTGTCAGAGGATATTAAAAAACGTAAAGCTGTTGAGCAGGAACTCCGCGGACGGATCAGGTTTGATATACTGATCAATAAGATTTCTTCCCAATTCCTTCAGACCGGTTTTAACAACATTGAAAAGGAACTGGAAGAAGTCCTGAATGAGATGGGGAGCAATTGTTCATTTACCTATATTTTTCTGACATTATTTTCAAAAAACAGGCAGGGTTACAAGGGGATTTATGAATATAATCCAAGTCACTATCAGGAATACAAGAAAGATATTTTAAGCATTAGTCCGGACTCAATCCCCCTGGGAAAAAAGGATAATAATTTGGATCATTTTTTTCTTTCTGATATTTCCGGCCTGAAATCCATGGCCACAGTTAATGAAACCGATGGTGAATTTTTCCTGCTGCCCCTGACAATAGAAACACAATTTGTCGGCCTGATCGGCGCCCGGAAAGAGCGGGGACAGAAAATTCCTGAATTTGATTACAATCTGTTGGAAGTAGGCAAAAATATTTTTGCCAATGTCATTAAGAATTATTTGACAGAGATTGAAAAAAATAAGATCCAGGAGCAATTGATACAATCACAAAAACTGGAGTCCATTGGCAATCTGGCGGCGGGCATCGCTCATGATTTTAATAATCTGCTGACGGTCATCATGGGGAATGCGGATTTTTTAAGATACCAATTGGAACCGGACGGTGGAAAAAATGACCTCGTGGAAGAGATCATCAAGGCCTCACAACAAGCCGCGGAACTGACCAAAAAAATGCTGATCTTCAGTCGCAAAGAAGCCATGAATTTTCAGCCCTTAAACCTAAATAACTGTCTGATGGATTTAAGAAAAATTCTTCAGCGTTTAATTGGCGAGAATATTCAAATAAGCCTGAGCCTGTCTGAAAACCTGCCTGCTATCAGGGCCGATAAAAATAATATTGAGCAATTACTCCTGAATCTAACTTCCAATGCCCGGGATGCGATGCCCGCGGGGGGACGGTTTCATATTACTACCGGCCGGCTCCATATTAATGCCGAAAGCAGTGATCAAATGCAATATTCCCGGCCGGGAGATTTTGTGGTTTTAACTGTTGAAGACTCCGGTTGCGGTATTGATGAGACTATTGCAGACAAGATTTTTGATCCCTTTTTCACCACAAAAGAAGTTGGCAAGGGAACCGGACTGGGATTGTCAGTTGTGTACGGAATTGTCAAAAAACACGACGGCTGGATCAATGTCTATTCCGAAGCGAACCACGGCACTGTCTTTCGAATATATTTTCCCGTTACCGGTCAAATGGATAAACATGCTTCTGAAGAACCTGAACAAAAGGCAACCAGACTGCAAAATATATCAGCCCAAATATTAATTATTGAAGACAATCCAAAGGTTCTGAAGTTTTGCAGGAATTTGTTAACCCATAGAAAATTTACCGTGTTGACGGCAGAGAGTGGCGCGGCGGCAGAAATTATCTGGAAGGAGAAAAAGGATACAATCGACCTGGTTATTTCTGATGTTATTCTGCCTGATATAAATGGACTGGAACTGATTGAAAAACTCAATATCAGACACGGAAACACGAAACTTTTGATGATCAGCGGGTATACCGGTGAAAGTATGCAGGAGAAAATATTCAAAGACAAAGGGCTGCATTTTTTATCAAAACCCTTTACCAGTGAGGAGTTTATTGCAAAGATTGTAGAATTATTAAATCAATCCTGTGATTGAATAGATTTTTTCAGCATAGTATTTTGTTTGGAAAGAATTAATTGGTATTTGAGAAAGGAAAAGTTGTGCGAAGACCTTTTAATCCCAAAAATGGTCATAATTTCTTAAAAGTATTTGCAATTATATTCAAAGCAGCTTTGCTACTTTTATTAGCCCTTACATTTTGTTTTGGTGAAAACCCTGTTGATAATAAACGGGTTCTGGTGATCAGCGCCTATGGCCCCGGATTTCCCACATTTTTTCGACAGGTTGAAGGTCTTACATCAGTATTTAAACCGGCCGGAATTAAATGGGATCTGGAATTTATGGATTCCAAACGTTTTCGGGATGACCGGAATGAGGCCTTATTCTATGAATACCTCAGGTATAAACTATCAAAATTACCGGCCTATGATGGTTTGCTGGTTTGTGACGATAATGCTTTTGATTTTGCACTTCAGCACCGGGATACGCTGTTTCCGGATATTCCAATCGTATTTTGTGGTATTAATAATAAAGCAAAAATCAGCAAGTACCGCGAAGAACCCCTGATATCCGGAGTAGTTGAGCATATTTCCATTAAAAGCACTCTGGATGCCATTGTAAAATTACATGAAAATTTGAACTATATTTATGTTATCAGCGACCAGACAACAACCGGCCGCGCTGACCTGGCGGAATTTAATCAGCAAAAGAAGTTTTTCCCGGCAATCGAATTTACCAATCTTTCCATGAGCGAGTTGAGTTATGCCGAATTAATGGAGCAATTATCGCGGATTGACGATAATTCTGTCCTTTTTCTGCTTTCTGCTTATGGCGACAAAAAGGGAAACTCTAAAGATTTTTATGATAAACTTGCCGGCATTCGGCATCATACCAATGCCCCTGTTTTTCATGTCTATGCTCATGGTATTGGTGAGGGTGTTGTTGGCGGTAAAGTTGTATGTCACGTATGCCAGGCGGCTGAAGCCGGGAGGATTATGATTAATAAATTGACTAAGCCCGCCGGTCAGCAAAAATTTATTGTAGCAGAAAGCCCGAATGTATATATGTTTGATTATATCCTGTTACAGGAGAGTGGATATGATCCGGCCCTGTTACCGGAGGAAACTATTTTTATCAACAGGCCGGTTTCAATTTTTGCAAAGTATAAATACTATTTTGTGAGTATTCTGTTTTTTATTGGAATTTTGTTGTTATTCATAATTTTACTGATCCGTGAGATTCGGAAAAAAGAACAAACCGAAGCAAAACTTCAACAAATAAACAAAGAATATGAAACACTGGTGAATTATCAAAAAGATATGGTGGTAAAGGTGGATGCCGAAAATAAATTCGAATTTGTCAGTAAGAGCTATTGCGATCTGTTCGGCAAATCGAAATCCCAATTGATCGGCCATCAGTTCACGCCACTGGTCCATGAAGAAGACCTGGCAAAAACAATGGAGGAGATGAAAAAACTGAACCAACCGCCCAACCAGTGTTATATCGAACAACGTGCCAAAACAAAATATGGCTGGCGCTGGCTGGCCTGGTCAGATCAGGCGATTTTGGATAAGCATGGGAATATTGTATCCATCATCGGCACCGGACGTGATATTACAGAACGGAAAAAAATGGAGCTGGCCCTGAGCAAAAGCCAGGCTAAATTCAAGAGTGCTTTTCAATATTCCAATATTGGCATTGCCCTGGGCGATCCGGAAGGCAATATCATCGATGCCAACCCGGAGTTATTGGAAATGCTAAAGTATTCCAAAGAGGAATTGCTTACATTAAATTTTCAAAAAATCACTCACCCCGATGATATCGGGCGGGAATTGCGATTGTACCGGCAGATTTTAGCCGGAGAGCGGGATTCCTATCGGTTAGAGAAACGTTGTATCAGTAAAGAAGGTGAGGAAATCTGGATTGATATATCTGTTGCCGCGCGTAAAAATACACAAAATACTATCGACCTTATGATCGGAATGACCATTGATATCAGTCAAAAGAAAAAGTTTGAAATCGCGCTGCGTGAAAGTGAAGAGAAATTCAAGTCTATATTTAAATTTTCTCATGTCGGCATTGTGATCTGCGAACCCAGGGGGATTATTCTGGAAGCCAACAAAAGTTTTGCCGATATGCTGGGGTATAAGCAGTATGATATAGTATCCCAAAAAGTTAGTAAATACACGCATCCTGATGACCGGAAACGCGAACTGGAACAAATTGAACTGATCTTTCAGAATAAGAAGGATAATTTTAGCCTGGAAAAACGATACATAACAAAAAATGGCGAGTACTTTTGGGCGGATATTTTTATTGCCGCCCAAAGAGACGCTAAGGGATCGGTGGTTCGTCTGGTCGGGGTCATTCTGAATATTGATGAGAAGAAGAAGGCCACAGAATCCTTCATTGAATCTCAGCAAAAATTTCTGACATTACTGGAAAATATGCAACTCATCGCTATCAATCTGGATAAAAACGGGAATCTTACTTTTTGTAATGATTATTTACTCAATCTTACGGGCTGGAAACGGGAAGAGGTCATCGGCAAAAACTGGTTTGAATATTTTATTCCCGATGATCAGAAGGAAAATATGGAAAAGGGAGTCTTCATTGAAGTCCTCAGAAGCGGCAAAGCGCCGACCTATTATGAAAATCCCATCAAAGCCAGAAATGGGGAGCAATATGATATTCTGTGGAACAATACTGTTTTTTATGATAGCAAGGGTAATTTTGAAAGTGTCACCAGTATCGGACAGGATATTACCGATAAAAACCGGTACCTGCGAAAAATTCAGGAAAGTGAACAGCGATTTAAAAGTTATATGGAAAACGCGCCGGTTGGAATCCTGGTGGTCAATGATCAAAAACAGTTTCTGGATGCCAATAAAGCCGCTGAAAAAATGCTGCAATACAGTCGTGAAGAATTAAAAACCAGGGGGATTGATGATATTATTGTAAAAGATGATCTGAAAAAGAATTATCGCCATTTTCAGGAAGTATGTAAGAAAGGACGGTCTTCCGGGGAAATTCGACATATTAACAAATCCGGTGAGATCCGGGTTCTGGCCATTGATGCGGTGAAATTATCAGACAAAAGAATTTTGGCTTTCGCCATCGATGTAACCGAAAAAAGAGCATCGGAAGCGGAACAAAAAAAACTGGAAGAAATAATGGAGCGTTCCCAGCGCCTGGAGACCCTGGGAACCCTGGCCGGGGGTATTGCCCACGACTTTAATAATTTGCTGACACCGATCCTGGGATATTCCGATATGATGAGAATTAATCTCAGCGGTGAAGATCCAAATTATGATAACATCAATGAAATTCATCACGCTGCGCTGCATGCCAAAGAACTGGTCTCCCAGATGTTGAATTTCAGCCGTAAGACCGAGCAGCATAAAAAAGCTGTCTACGTCAATGTAATTCTAAAAGAAGCACTGAAAATGCTGCGGCCCATTATTCCCAGTACCATTAAAATCCGGCATCGCATTCAGGACCAGGTTGGTAAGTCAATGGCAGATGCCACCAAAATTCACCAGGTTTTCGTAAATATCATTAACAATGGGCACCAGGCGATCAGAGATGATAAAGGCGAATTGAATATAGATTTAAAACAGATCACCATTACCCAAGAAAAAAGCCGTGAATTTTTGGAACTATCTCCCGGTGAATATATTGAAGTTGCCATCGCTGATACGGGGATCGGCATGGATGAATTTACAAAAGAACGTATTTTTGACCCTTTTTTCACAACCAAAGAAATCGGCAGCGGCACCGGGCTGGGACTTTCGGTGGTACATGGAATAGTTCGTGATCACGGAGGCGAGATCATTGTGCAGTCGAAACCGGAAGAAGGTTCCACTTTTTTTGTTTATATTCCGGTGTTAAAAGAAAAGAAAACAGAAAAAATTGTCGCCAAAAAAATAATCAAAGGGAACCAGGAAGTTGTTCTGTTAGTGGATGATAAACCCAGTGTGACAAAAACCATGTCCAAATTACTGGAAACTCTGGGTTACCAGGTATTGGCAGTCAATAGTTCACAGGAAGCCTATGAAATTTTTCAGGGTAACCGGGATGCGATTGATCTGATGGTAACAGACCTGACCATGCCGGAAATGACTGGCTTAACTCTTGCAAAGAAAATACATCTATTAAATCCAAAATTACCAGTTATCATGATGACCGGATATGGCAACAAGATCAGTATCGAGGAGCAAGAGGTTGCGGGCATCTATGCAATAATCACCAAGCCGATCACGATCAATGAAATTTCCAATCTATTGGATGAAATTTTTTCTACATGAGGAAAATTATGTATATCAAAACATCAGATCAGGAAAAAGTAACCATGGGCTTTGGTAAATACCAATGTAATTGGGGCCTGCATATCGCCTGTTTATATGAAACCGAACAGGAGAGAGACAATATAATTTTTGGTTATTTTAATCAGGGATTGGAAGAAAATGACCTCATTCTATATTGCCCGGCGGAACGGACAGAAGAGGATTTTTTTGAAAAATTTTCCGCTTATTGTCCCCATTGTAAAGAAGAAATACAAAATCCGGATAAAATATCCCTTTCTTCCACAAAATCCCTTTATTATCCAACCGGAATTTTTTCACCCTGGGACATGGATGACGGATTAAATAGGTTTTTTCGTGAATCCCAAAGACAGGGAAAACGGAATGTCCGGGCCGCCGCGGAAATGGTTTGGGCGCTTGATGAGGCGATTCCCGGCAGAGAACACCTGATGGCCTATGAATCCCGGCTGAACTACTTTATTCCGGGCAAACCCTGGATCAGTATCTGTATGTATAATGTCACTAAATTTCCCGGTGATACAATAATGAATGTGCTGAAAACCCACCCTTTTACAATTAACGGCGGAATAATAACGCAAAATCCCTACTACATGGATCCGGATAAATACCTGGCCAGATTCGCGCCCCAGTTTTTGAATCGAAATCGTCCGGAGCCTGACTAATGAAGCAACTAGCGCATGATATTTTTTTATTGATGGGACAACTCTTTCAGCTGCATTCCCGGGACAAAATCATATCGATTTTCGTGGAATCCATCAATGAACTTACAACTCATTTTTCCATTTCCCTGGAACAGGATAAAACCCACGCTGTCAGAATAGAAATTGGCACTAAAAACAAAATCTATCAGTATTTATATGCTAATGTCGATCCTGTAACTATCAGTAGTGAATTTAGCATGATCCTGATGAATGCGATCCAAATGTTGGCTGTTATCCTGGAGAAACTGGCATACGAACAATTACTGAATAATAAGGCCATAAAAACAGAAGCAAAATACAGGAAATATGTAGATAATTCACCTATTGGGATTTTTGTTGTAAATGATGAAGGGAAATATATTGATGTTAATTTAGCCGCCACCCGGTTATTGGGATACTCCCGGGATGAACTCCTGCAAAAAAGTTTTGAAGATATTGAAAAAGAACCGGATGTAGAGTCTTTTCTAAAATTGAAAGAAATTGGAAAAATCAGAAAAGAAGTGACACTGAAAACTAAAAAGGGTGAAAAAGTTGAAGTCGATCTATCGGCTGTTAAACTTACCGACCACCGGTATATTGCTTATTGTAATAACATTACTGACAAAAAACACCTGGAAGCGCAACTGCACCAATCACAAAAACTGGAATCCATTGGCAATCTTGCCGCCGGCATTGCTCATGACTTTAATAATTTGCTAACCGTGATCATCGGCAATTCCGATCTAGTGCGTCTGAAACTAAAATCCCATGATGAACTCAAAGACCTTCTCGATGATGTCATCAGCGCGTCGGAAAAGGCATCGGAACTGACCCAGAAAATGTTATTGTTCAGCCGCAAGGGGGCGATGAATTTTAATCCGGTCAATATCAATGAATGTATCTCAAACCTCAAAAATATCCTTCAGCGCATCATCGGTGAAAATATCACGATTCAGACCGACCTGGCGCCGGATATTGAACTGGTCAAAGCGGATCAAAACAATATTGAACAAGTCATTTTAAATATCGCCGCAAATGCCAGGGACGCTATGCCCGATGGGGGCACTTTAAGTATCACCACAAAAAATGTAACCATTACCAATAAAAATCAATCAATAATATCGCATTCCGTACCCGGTAAATATATTGTGATGAGTATCGAAGATGAGGGGATTGGCATGACGCAAGGGATTGTTAATAAAATTTTTGATCCTTTTTTTACCACCAAAGTGGTGGGCAAAGGCACCGGTATGGGACTTTCAGTAGTCTATGGCATTGTCAAAAAACACAACGGCTGGATAAATGTTTACTCGGAACCCGGACAAGGCACCGCTTTTAAGGTCTATCTTCCTGCCCTGAAAATAAATTCGCCGGATATGCAAGTCAGTCAGACCAATACCAATACAATTAATAAGATCAGAAATGAGCGTGTCCTGGTGATTGAAGATAATCCGGCTGTTTTGAAGTTTGTGGCGAATTTGTTACTTGAGTACGGTTATATGATCGAGATCGCGCAGAACTGCAAAGAAGCAGTCGCGATTATTGAGCGGAAAAATTATGATTTTGACCTGATCATATCGGATGTCATTCTTCCTGACGGGAATGGTGTGGACCTGATCAATGAATTTCGGAAAATCAATGAAAATCTGCGGGTCCTGATGATCAGTGGTTATGCGGGAACACGGGCCCGGGAAAAAATTGCTGGCGACGGGCATATATTTTTTCTGTCAAAACCTTTCAGTAATGGGGAATTACTGAAAAAAATTGATGAAGTATTTGAAAATTAGAGTGAATTTTTTTACCAATATTTATTATAGCAAGTAGTGATTAATTTTAAAAATTGTTTGGGTCTGTTATGAATAAAATTCGAAAAAAGGCTTTGGAGATATTGGGCCAGCGGGAAGAGAAGAACATTGAGGACTTCTCACGCGCAAATATCAATAAAGCTGTTCATGAATTAAAAGTCCATCAAATCGAATTGGAACTGCAGAATGAAGAATTGATCGATCTTCAGCGGGAGATGGAGGAATCCAGAAACCATTATTATGATCTTTTTCATAAAGCGCCGGTTGGTTATGTCATTCTGGATAAAAGCGGTAAGATACTGGATGTTAATGATACATTTTTAAAATTGCTGGATTTTGATCGTCTGGATCTGGTGAATAAATACTTTGTCGACTTTCTGGATGCGGATACCAGGAATATTTTTGCCGGCAGGTTTAAGGCAATTTTTAAGGAACCGTCGGGAAAAATTCTTGAAGTCTGTATTCAAAAAGGAAATATGCGAACCTATGTTGAACTTAAAGGCGAAAAAATAAAATATCCCAAAGAAAAAGTGGACAATTACCTGGTTTTTTCCGTTACCGACGTGTCAGAGCGGCGTGAAAGCCGGCACCGGATCATCCATCTGAATCGCATCCTGGAATCAGTTCGAAAAATCAACCGGTTGATTGCCCAGGAAAAAGATATAACCACCTTGTTGAATGAATCTGTCACTGTGCTGAGTAATGTCCGCGGATATACAAATGTCTGGATCGCTCTGTATGATGAAAAATTTGATCAACCCACCCAATTCTTTTCCACCGAAGAAACAAAAAAAATGCGCATTATTGAGGATTTTCTGCAGCAGGGAGAAGAAACCTATTGCATCAAAAAAGTTAAAACCCGGAAAGGAGTAGTTCAGGCCAGTTATAATCATGATAAATGTTCCAATTGTCCGATCTGTGATAATGGCCTGCTGTTTTGCTCCTATACGGCCCGGTTGGAATATAATGATGAAATTTTTGGATTGATATCAGCGGGACTGGAATTTGGTCTGCCCCGCAGTGAAGATGAGAAAAAATTATTCGCGGAAATTGTTGATGACCTTGCTTTTGCAATTCATTCCTTTAAGCAGGAAGATAAAAAGCAGCAGCTAATGGAAAATCTGAAAGAAGAGCGGGACCTGATCCGGAATATTTTCAATACAACACCTTCGGGAATTACTTTTGTAGATAAAAACGGTAAGGTCAGCTATGTCAACAAAGTGGCCAGGAAGATTCTGGACATTCAGGAGCACTCCGGAGAGTTTACATATAATGATGATAAATTTCGCATCACTGATTTAGACGGCCATCCATTTCCCGAAGAGAAATTGCCTTTTGCCATTATCAACAGAACACATAAACCCGTGCATAATTTAAAACATGCCATTCACTGGGAAAACGGTAGAAAAGTCATCCTTTCCATCAGTTCGTCGCCGAAATTTGACAGGAATGGAAATTTTGACGGTATGATCTCTATTTTACGGGACATCACAAAGGAAGTTGAAAATGAGCGGGAGCGGATTCGCCTGGAAAAAATGGTCAACCGGTCACAGAAATTGGAAACAATTGGCACCCTGGCCGGGGGCATTGCTCATGATTTTAATAATATCCTGACGCCCATTTTAGGATATGCGGATATGGTATTAAATACCGGCCTAGATTCTGAATTCGCAATGGATAATATTCAGGAAATCTATAATGCATCGGTAAGGGCGAAAGACCTGGTGGCCCAAATTCTGAGTTTTAGCCGCCATGCCGAACAAGACCGCCAACCCATCTATGTTAATACTGTGGTCATGGAAGCAATGAAATTATTACGGCCCTCTATTCCCACTACAATAGATATTGAAACTGATATTGATATGCAATGTCCGAAAATACTGGGCGACCCTTCTAAAATCCATCAGGTAATAATGAATTTAAGCACCAACGCCTATCAATCCATGGAAGAACAGGGAGGGAGGCTTTTTATCGGTTTGAAAACCGTGGAAGTATCCACTGATGAAAGTTTGGAATACCTGGACTTAAAACCGGGACGGCATATCAAAATCACGATCTCAGATACCGGTGTTGGCATGACCACTGAAACCCTGGATAAAATATTCGAGCCTTTTTTTACCACACGCGCGGTGGATAAGGGAACCGGCCTCGGCCTCAGCGTTGTCCACGGCATTGTAAAAAGTCATGAAGGAGCGATAACTGTTGACAGCCAGCCGGGCAAAGGCACAGAATTCAATATTTATTTTCCTGTCATCGACCATAATAAGGAAAAACAGGTACAGGAAATCGGTCCCCTCAAAGAAGGAAGTGAAAGCATACTCATGGTGGATGATAAAGAGACCGTCACGAAAATGATTGGTAAGTTTCTCGGGTCTTTGGGGTACTCCGTTACCAGTGTCAACAGCAGCATAAAAGCCCTTGAATTATACCGCAATCATCCGGATGACTATGATCTGCTGATCACTGACCTGACCATGCCGGAAATGACCGGTTATGAATTAGCCCGGAAAATTCATGAGATCAGTGAGGATTTTCCGATTTTGATGATGACCGGATACGGAGCCAAAATTACGCGACAGGACCAGCAGTCGGTTGGGATCAAAAAAATCATCTCAAAACCCATCTTAATTGATGAATTATCTCATCATATTCGCGAGATCTTTGAAGAATTTAATCACGAGAATTAAGTATTTTTATTTTTGCAATTCTTTAGTAGATTAATCGGTAAATTTTATATTATCATCAGGTTAAAAATAAGAGGATACCATGAAACCTAGCCATATTGTCTGTATTGGAGCTTCCGCCGGCGGTTTGGAAGCTTTGGAATTATTCTTTATCAACATGCCATCGGATAGCAAAATGACCTTTGTGATCATTCAGCACCTTTCACCGGATTATAAAAGCCTGATGCCGGAATTGCTGCAAAAAAAGACCAATATGAAGGTTATCCAGGTTCAAAAAAAGATCGCTGTACAGGCTAATACCGTTTATCTGATCCCTCCGGGAAACAATATGAAAATCAAAGATAGTGAGCTTTTTCTCATTCCCAAAGATAATACATCACTGCTGAATTTGCCGATTGATATTTTTATGAAGAGCCTGGCCATGGACCAGGGGGAGAAATCCATCGGTATTATCCTTTCCGGTACCGGGAGTGACGGCATGCAGGGTATCCGGGCCATAAAAGAATCCGGCGGAATGGCCATTGTGCAGGACAAAGAAACCGCAAAATTTGACGGAATGCCCAAAAGCGCCATATCCACCGGTCTGATCGATCTGGTGCTGGCGCCGGAAGATATGCCGGAACAAATGATCGCCTACATTCGCCATCCCCTGGTCTCCAAACAAAAAATCGCTGAAAAATTATTAACCGATGAAGATAATCTGACCAAAATATTCAATATTCTGGCCAAGAAAAAGAACATTGACTTTACCTATTATAAACGAAGTACCATGATGCGCCGGATTCAGCGTCGATTGAGTGTGAATCACATCAAAGATCTGACAGAATATGTAAATTTATTGCAAAATTCCGATAATGAGATCAATATTTTACAGCGGGAATTTTTAATTGGTGTCACCAATTTTTTCCGTGATAAGGAAGTGTTTGAACGGTTGGCCGACAAGTATATTCCGGAGATCGTCAAGCGCAAAAATAATGGCGATATACGGGTTTGGATCGCCGGCTGTTCCAGCGGTGAAGAAGCCTATTCCATTGCCATATTATTTTTAGAAGCGATTACAAATTTTAAAGCCAATGTATCCCTGAAAATTTTTGCCACGGATATTGATGAAAATGCGGTTTTTCGCGCCGGGCAGGGTATCTATCCGGAAAGTATTATCGCTGACATCGAACCGCAATTACTGACAAAATATTTCAAAAAAATAAATGACAACTACCAAATCGCCAGAAAAGTCAGAGAAAGTGTTATTTTTGCACAGCACAATCTGATCAATGATCCGCCCTTTACAAATATAGATTTCATTAGTTGCAGAAATTTGCTGATCTATTTACAGGCCGGCCTGCAACAGAAAGTACTGGACCTGTTTAGTTTTTCACTGAATAACAGCGGTGTTCTGTTGTTGGGCAAAAGTGAGTCTGTGGGCAAAATGTCCGATCATTTTCAGCAAATGCATCATAAATTTAAAATTTATCAATATAATGGTGGCCGTGTCTCTAATATCCTTAACCAGGTTGATCGCAAATTGGCCAACAGGCCGCAGGCAATGCGTTCCTATAATTCTACCAGTGGTAAGGGATTGAGAAATTTTGAAGAGAGCCGTATGCTGGACCGCTATCTGCAAACACTTTACGGAGAATATATCCCCGCCAGCATAATCGTCAATGAAGACCATGAAATTTTACATACAATCGGCGAAACAAGTGAATATCTCAATATTCCCCAGGGAAAGTTGGAAAATAATATCGCTAAAATGGTGCATAAGGACCTCTCCATTCCTATTTCCACCGGCCTGCAAAAGGTGTTTAACAAACAAACAGAGATCAAATTTTCCAATATTACCCTGCATAAAAATAACCGTACTCTAAAAACAAGCCTGATACTAAAACCGATTATGCCAAAACGGGGGCAGCAAAACCTGGCTGCCGTATTCTTTGAAACCATCAGTGAAAAGAAAAAAGGACGGGAAGAGATTGACCGCCAGAGTTATGATCTTGACCAGGAAGCCAAGCACAGAATCAATGATCTTGAGCAGGAATTGCAGTACACCCGCGAGAACCTTCAGGCCACCATTGAAGAACTGGAAACTTCCAATGAGGAACTGCAGGCTACGAATGAGGAATTGCTCTCCAGCAATGAAGAGTTACAGAGTACGAATGAAGAACTTCAGTCGGTCAATGAGGAACTTTATACAGTCAATTCCGAATACCAGGAAAAAATTACCGAACTAACGGAAGTCAATAATGACATCAATAATTTGATGGAAAGCACGGAAATAGCGACTTTATTTCTCGATGAAAATCTGGACATTCGAAAAACTACCAAGGAATTGAAAAATATTTTTTACATCAGCGATGATGCCCAGGGTGAATCAATCTATCGGTATAAACATCAACTGGTGGATTTCAATCTTATTGATACCATTAAACATGTTATGGAGATTGACGAGACCGTAGAAAAAGAAGTGAAGACTGAAGACGGGGAATATTACACCATGAAAATTAAACCCTATAATATTGCTTTCCGGGTCTATTCAGGTGTTATCATTACCTTCACAAATATTACCCGAATAACGAAAATGAATGAAAAATTACATAAACACATGAAATGGCTCAATGATGCCGCACGGCTTGCTAAAATCGGCGGCTGGGAAATTGACCTGGATACGGGAAAAACCTACTGGACCGATGAAGTCTACGAAATTCATGAAGTGGACAAGGATTTTGACCATAATGTCGATAGTGGCATTGAATTTTATCATCCCGACGATAAAAAGGAACTGGAAAAGGCCGTTCATCAGACAATGGAAAACGGGGCGCCCTTTGATCTGGAATGCCGCTTCATTACTGCGAAGGGCAATGAAAAACTTGTCAGAGCGATTGGCGCCGGAGAATTAAAAAATGGTGAATTGGTCCGGGTATACGGTTCTTTTCAGGACATTACGGAAGAAAAAGAAAAAGAGGAAAAAATCAAGTACATAAATAAACGGTATAAAGAATTATTTAATACCGTACAATCCGGTGTTATCCTCTATAAAACGGAAGAAGACGGAAAAAAATTCATTGTCCGGGAGGTTAATAAAGCTGCTGAAAAATATTGTCAATTTCGCCCCGGAGAAGCAATCGGCAAGAATGTCACGGAAATTTTTCCCAATGCCGGTGAAATCGGATTTGTGCAAACATTACAAAAAGTTTATAAAACCGGTAAAAGCATCCTCATCAAAGGAAAAGAATACAGTGACAATAATTTTGAAGGATGTTTCGATTATGAGATTTATAAACTACCCAATAATGAACTCTGTACCGTTTTTGTTCTCTGTGATTAAAATCCGGAACTATTTTTATTAAATTTATGGCGGTTTTATCAATACAACAGTATTAATTGTCTATATTGGATAATTTCAATTATTGATCTTATCTGGTCACGAATTTTATTAATACTTATATATATTTATCTGATTTATCAGATTGATTTAGAAAAGGAATTATTTAACTGGTATCTAGTTAATTTTTATTGATTTCTTTTTCGCCTGAAAAAAATCCACCCTCAAAAACCCTCATTATGCAAAATTACAATTATTACCACCGATAAGAGATATAGGATCTTTGAAAGTAAATAATTAGTTAAGGCTAATTTAATAACGGGCCGGGAATACTTCGATATTCCCGGCCAAAAAAAACATGGAGGTAATATGAGTGTTACTAAGATTAATGCTAACATTCAGGCGCTCGAGTCATTGATGACTCTGAACAAAATCAATAATAAGATGTCTGTTCACCAAATGCGTCTATCCACAGGAAAAAAGATCAATTCAACAGAAGAAGATCCTGCTGGATATCAGTTAGCCCAAGGGTTGAGAAGCAGAAAACGCGGACTTGATGTAGCGCTGCAAAATGTTAGCAATGCGCAAAGCATCATGAATGTTGCAGAAGGGGGATATCAAAATCAGATGGATATTCTTCAAACCATTAAGGAAAAAGCAACACAGGCTGCCGACTATTCTCTTTCCGGTGCTCAGCGCGATGCTATTAATGATCAGGTAACGGCCTTGTTAAATGAAGTGGACTCGATTCAGTCGGAAACCACATTTAATGACCAAAACCTGATTGACGGTACTTATTCCGGTGAATTTCAGACCGGCGAAGGCGCGGATGACAATCTGTCTGTCTCACTTGCCGATTCCGATTCAGCGGCTTTGAGTATTGACAGCATTGACCTGTCAACAGCCGGTGGCGCCAGTTCTGCTATTTCAACTGTCAGTACCGCAATCGATACGCTTGCCAGTAGTTTACAGACGATCGGTGAATACAAAGCAAGACTATCGTCCAAAGAGAGCACGCTGTCAGTGGCTTCAACCAATACAGAAGCTGTCAGAAGTTCTGTGGAAGATGCTGACTTTGCAAAGGAACAGATGGAAGTGATGAAATTGCAAATCATGCAGCAAACAGCTGTATCATCCTTTGCCCAGGCAAATTCTTCTCCGCAAGTTGTTCTGTCACTTGTAGGGTAAACTATGTAAAATGATTTATGGGGCAGGCAATATCTTCCTGCTCCATTTTTCTTAACCGATTGTTTTAGTTAGATCTTGGAACACTAAAAAGTGTGGCATGAAAGTTGACAAAAAAGAAAGTCAGAGGAAAAAAATGAGAAAAGATGTGATGACAAAGAAAAAGAAAAAAGTAAATCCCTATCTTGCACAAAAAATTATGACTGCGAGTCCGGAACAGTTGATACTGTATATTTATGATGCTTCAATTTCTGCTTGCGGCAGAAAAAACCAGGTCCGGGCCGCCGAAGCCATCCAGGAATTGATCAATTCTCTGAATTTTAAAGAAAAGAAAGTTGCCACAACTTTTTACAATATGTATCAGTATATTTTGAAACTGGTCCATGAAAAAAAGTTTGAAGAAGCGCAGGTTTTGTTACGGGAAATCAGAGCAACCTGGGCTGACGCAATGAAATTAAATTAAAAGGTTAATCTAAAATGTTAGATGCTTTATCAGGATCAAGTAATCAGTCTAGTATAGATCGCTATGTGGAGCTGGCAATGCAACAGGCCAGTCGCCCCAAGAATGATCTGATTACCAGACGCGCGGAATTAAATTCCAAAAAATCTGTTTTATCAAAATTGGATTCAAAACTTTCTGCGCTAAACACAATTGCCGAAAAATTTAACGATCCAATTACTGACTATTTTTCATCAAAAAGTGCTGAATCCTCGGATACCGATAAATTCACGGTCAGTTCCGGTGATAATGCATCGGCAGGAAACCATTCTATCTCAGTTGAGAGGCTGGCAAAATCCGATACGAGAGTTTCACAACAGATGACCAGTAGTGATACTTCCTTTGGCGCTTTTACCACTGACCAAACCTTTTCCATTGAAATCGGCAATCCCACTGAAGATGATGAACTAAACCGCACAACTCTGGATATAACAATTAATGCGGAAACCTTTGCGAAATCCAATGATGATGCCCTGGCGGATATTGCGGAACGGATCAATGACGCTATGTACCGCGCTGTATCCGATGAATCTATTGCTAATGATGAGAGGATCCATGCCAGCGTCGTCACCGAATCCTCGGGCAATTCCCGACTGGTGCTGAGAAGTGCCAATTCAGGCTACAAATACCGCATGGATTTTACTGACAGTACCGACGGTCTGCTATCATTTCTGGAAGTCAATAACACGGTGCAGAGTTCCGGAACTTCCGGCGGCTACATCACAGAGGTGGGGACGGATTCCACCAACAGTATGCTTAATTCCAAATTTACAATTGACGGTTTGGATTTTTACCGGGATTCCAATTCCGTTTCCGATGCAATTAAAGGCTTAACCCTTGGATTGAAAGATACATTTTCAGCCAATGAGACGATTACTGTCAATTCCGATGAGGAGTCGGTAAAGGAAGAGGTGGAAAGTTTTATTACGGCTTATAATGAATCCCTGGATTTTCTCAAGACAAACACACAGATGGACCCGGATACTTACAAAGAAGGCGCTCTGTCCAACGACCTGACATACCGGAATATATACAGCAGTCTCAGGAATATTATCAGTTCAAAAGTTGATACGGCAACCAATTCCGATTATTCAAGATTGTTTCATATCGGTATTGAGATTGATGATGCCGGCAAACTGAGTATCGGTGATGATGAAAAATTTTCTCAGGCCCTGGCTGCCAATCCGGATAATATTGCCGACATATTCAGGTCGGATAACGGACTGGCGAATCAAATCCATAATTATCTGGACAATTATATTAAGACCGGTGGCACGATTGACGCCAGCAAGAAAAACATTGATTCCAATATTGTCAGCATTAATGACCGGATCAGTTTTATGAATGACAGTCTGGCGGCTAAAGAGCAACAGTTGCGGGATGAATTTTCACAAATGCAGTCAATGATGAACCAATTAAATAGCCAGCGGGATTTTTTAAATAGTTTCTCAATGTTTTAAGGGATCGGAGATTTGACATGGATGATATAAAAATAACAGAAAATATTCAAACCAATGTGGAAATGTCGCCGACTCGTCAAAAATTAATAAAATACAGTAAAAATAATAAAAAAGACAATCAGGATAATTTACAATTTGAATCCGCATTTAATAAAGCCCGGCAATATGTGAAGATCAATAATACCCGCATTTCATTGTCCTGGGACAAGGAAAACCGGGAGCCTGTAATTTATGTTATGGATAATGAAACCGATGAAGTGATCAGGCGTATACCGCCGGAAAAATTAGTTGAAATTGCAAATGATGATGAAAAGTTAAAAGGTTTTTTCATTGAGAAGGATGTATAAATGAAAAATTTACAGAAAATGAGCAGCATAAAAGATGTTTTGTTACAGGAATTGGACTGTTTCAAAATAATTCTGACGGAAACGCGAAAAGTCATAAAAAATGGCGAAGAAATTTTAGATAATGATCACTCACTCGACAGGATCAGCCAGTTGCTGGAATCCCGTGAGCGATATATTGATCAGTTAAAACGTCTTGAGGATTACAAATCTCAGTTCGCTTTTTCAGAAAAGGATCATTATGAAATTCTCAATGAAATTTCAAAAAACGCAAGAACACTTGTAGAAATCGATGCAAAATTATTAGATTACATCCAAATGAGAAAAATTAATAAGGTTAAAGAAATTACTAATATAGCCGATCATAAGAATAGAAGTATAAACAGAAGACTAAATGATATTGAAAAAACGAAATTAATTGACATCAGACAGGAGTAGTTATGTCTACTTTAAAAGGAATATCAGAATCCCTGAATAACATCAGAGATCTTGATAAAAACAGCAAAGCAAAAAAAGGTGATAAGGTCAAAGACCAGAAATCATCGGGTTTAGAAAAATCCGGTCAAAAGGCCGCTGTTTCTAAAGATAGTGTCAATATTTCTAATCTTGCCAGAGAGTTGATGAATAAACCCTTGAGTGTGGAAACTCTCCAGCAGGAACTGGATAGCATCAAAACACTTGATCGGCCAACTCTCAAAGAAATACATGGTAAAATTGAATCCAATTATTATGATAAACCTGAAGTTATTGATAAAATCGTTGACGGCATAATACCCGAAGCCCATCCAATGGAAGAAGTTCTCAAACCGGCTGAAGCTGAGGAGACGGAACGATTGGCAATGATACGGGAAAACATTGAAGAGGGAAAATACGATTCCGAAGAGGTTTTGGATAAAATTGTCGACAGGATACTAAATCCGGATAATTTGATGTTTTAGACCTTTGTCACAAGTAAATTTTTAGATGGAAGAGCCTGAAAAACTCTTCCATTTTTTTTGCGCTTCATCATTAATAACAACAACTTTAAGTATCATTATCCCGATTCATTCCTCATTAAATTAAAAGATTTGGTTATCAATACTGAAACTAATATATTTAAAAAAAGTGATTAAGAGATAAAATCTAACAAGGTTGATAAAATGAAAAATATTAAAGGATTATTAATTGCATTGTTTATTTGCGGACTGTTCAGCACTGCTATTGCGCAAAAAATAAACCCCATTGATAATATCAAGTCAAGTTTTGCAGGAATGTCTTATGTCCAGGTTACCAATGGTGCCGGCATCGGCGGTTATTATGAAAAATATTTTGCCAGGTCCCACCGCATCGGTGTTGAGACCACTTTTATTATCGGACGCGGAGAAAATGAGTATCCGGTTTATAATTATTACTACAATCAATATATGGAACGGTCGGATAAGACCCGGTTGAATTTTTTGAATGTCAATATTCGCTATAAAAAAGTACTCTTTGTGGATAAAATTGCTAATAATTTCCGGCCTTTTCTATCTGTTTCCGCCGGGCCTGTGATCGCCTTTGATCCGCCCAATGTTCCGGAAATTTCCAGGCGATTCAAAAATATTGAAACCAGTTTTTCTTTTAATGGCACACTGGGTACCGGTATTGACTTCCTCTATTCCGGTGACACCGGTTTATCCTTTTATGTCGGGTATAATTATTTAAAATTTGGAAGCAGATTGGACCCCGATCCGAAAGATTACAAGGAGTATGAGGGTGTGAATGAATACCAGTATGATTACGGAAGGAAGGATTTCAGCAGCGCTCTCGTCAGAATAAGTATAACCCGAAGACTGAAATAAATATGCACGATTATCGATTTTTCACCTCCGCCGGGAATATAAATGGAGATATTGTCTCGCTTTTTGATGCTGAGTACAAACACTGCTGCCGGGTACTCCGTCATTCTATCGGAGACGAAATTGATGTATTTGACGGCTCGGGAAAATTATACACGGCGCGCATAATCGAGATTGGAAAAAACCGCGTGGATGCAAAAATTATGAAAACCACTGCGCCTGAAAAAAGAACACAACTGACAATTCATTTGGCCGTTGGTTTTGTAAAATCAAAGGCCATGGACCTGATTGTAGAACAGGCAACCGCGCTTGGCATTCATTCTTTTTATCCGGTTGAGACCAATCATTCCTTTAAGAAAAATTTCAATCTTGAGCGATACCGGAAAAAAGCCCTGGAAGCAGTTAAACAGTCCGGCGGATTGCATTTACCCCTTGTTTCCGATGTAATGACATACGAGGAATGGCTGAAAGAGATGCATGATGTTGATACAAAATTGATCGGGTACCAGCATGGAGAATTATCTTTGAATGCCATCGAATTGAAGCCGGATAGTGAAATTGCCCTGGTTATCGGTCCCGAAGGCGGCTTCGCACCGAAGGAGATTGATAAGGCCCGGGAACTGGGTTTTCAGGCGGTAAATTTATATGCCGGAAGATTACGTACGGAACTGGCTGTAATAACAGCCCTGGCAGGATTACATACATTAACAGGAGGTCAATAAAATGGCAACAGATTGTATATTTTGCAAAATCGCAGCCGGTGAGATGGGGACTGAATTTGTTTTTGAAAGTGATGATATTGTGGCTTTTCGCGACTTAAATCCCCAGGCACCGCAGCATATTTTAATCATTCCCAAAGGTCATATCGAAAAGATCAGTGACCTGGAAGAAAAGCATCAAGCCTTGATGGGAAAAATGATGCTGGCCGCGAAACAAATCGCTGATCAGGAAAAAGTCGCGGACGATGGTTTTCGCTTAGTTTTTAATAATGGGAAAAATGGTGGCCAGGAAGTCATGCATATTCACATGCACCTGCTGGCCGGACGGCAATTAAACTGGCCGCCGGGATAATCCAGCAGGCATTTTCAAAAGGTAAATATCATTCATGTATATTTCCAAATTACAATTATACGGCTTTAAATCTTTTCTGAAAAAATCAGAAATAAATTTCGGACGGGGAGTGACCTGTGTCGTGGGGCCCAATGGCTGCGGTAAAACCAATATTGTTGACGCAATCCGTTGGGTGATCGGCGAGCAGAAAGCGCGTGTTCTGCGGGCTGACAGAAGTACGGATGTCATTTTTAACGGCACCTCAAAACGGAAACCACTGAATATTGCGGAAGTGTCCCTCACCATTCATAATGTCAGCGGCCGAATTCCCATTGATTATACCGATATCGAAATTACCCGCCGGATCTATCGGAATGGCGACAGTGAATACCTTTTGAATAAAAATATCTGCCGGCTCAAGGATATCCGTAATCTGTTCATTGATACCGGTATGGGGGCCGATGCTTATTCCATCATTGAACTGAAAATGATTGAGAATATTCTCAGTGAAAATCCTCATGAGCGGAAAAATCTTTTTGAGGAGGCCGCCGGTGTTAATAAGTATCGTGAACAGCGAAAAGCAGCCCTGCGGAAGTTGGATGCAACCGAGGAAGACCTGGTCAGAGTGACGGATATTATTGGCGAAGTGGAGGCCAAAGTCAAAACGTTGAAAGGGCAGCTGCGGCAATACGAGCGGTATCAGAAAGTATCAGGGGACGTGATCGAGGCCGAAGTTCTTTTGGCGGCTTCCCGGATCACTGCTCTGAAAAAAGATAAAGACCCTTTGGAAAGCCAGATCAAAAGGCAGCGTAATAAACTGGTACAGATCAGTGATACATTGCAAAAATTAGAAGATATTGCAGAAAATAAGCAAACCGAGCATGATAATATTGAAATCAAATTAAACAAACAAACCAATCATTATAACGAATGCCGTGAAAAACGAAATCATGCCCAAACCGAAGAGTTGCTTCTGAAAGAACAATATCAGCATAAACTCAGTGAATTTACCCGCCTAAATGAGGAAATTACCGGCACAACCACCCGGATTGAAAAAACAAAACAGCGAATCTCACAATTGGATCAGGAAGAAAAGAAATATGAAAAACAGCTGCAAAACCAGCAGTCGGACCAGAAAAAATTCAGAGACCAACAAACCGGAATGGAACAAGCCTTTAAAAAGGCATCGGAAGAATTAGACCTGCTGCAGGACAGAAAATATGGCCTGATCAGGCAACAATCCGAGCAACTGGCCAAACAAAATGCCCTGCAGGAAAATATCAGTTTTCTGGAAAACGAAATAACCGGAATTGAAAACGAGATGAGCAAAAAAAATGACCGGCAGGTTTTTCTCAGCAACCAGATTGAAGAATCCCGGGATAAAGTATCGGAATTGCAGGAAGAACTGGAAGAGTTGCAAACCGACCTGGAGCAGGCCGAAGAAGAACTGGAGGAACTTACGGACAAGCAGGAGAAATTGCTCGTCCAAAAGCGTGACGTGGATAGCAGGCTGGACCAGTTGAATAACAAAATAGATTTTTATGCTGACCTTTTGGAAACAAAGGAAGGCTTTTCACCGGCGCTGCAATATGTCCTGAAACACAAAGAAAAATTTTCCGGCATTGTCGGCTCTTTTGCGGAAAATATCAATGTTGCCGATGACTACACCGAAGCTCTGAAATCTGTGCTTGGCCAATTATCCGACCTCCTGATCACGGAAAACCTGGAGAACGCGCTGGCTGTAGTTCAGGCTGTTGAAAAAATGAAGCAGGGAAGACTTTCTGTCATTGCCCTGGAAAAGGAGAACGGGCTGTCCAAAGTGGAACCACCTTGTGAAAATTTAGTGCCTTTGGCTGACCTGGTGACTTGTCCGGCGGTTATAAAGCCGGTAATGAAGCGAATTTTCGCCAATGTGTTTTTTTGTCAGGATGAAGACTTCGGGAATATTATTAAAAATGAGGAAATTGCCGGAACGGTCATTGTTTCAAAATCCGGTCGAATTTGTAATGAAAAGGAAATTATTTTCAGCAATCTTACCGAACAGGAGACAAATTTTGTATTTGGCCGGGAAGAAAAATTATTTCACCTGGAATCCGACTATGATAAGGTGAAGTTGGAAAAAGTTGGATTAGATGAAGATTTGGAGCAGGTCAACCGGACATTGCAGCAATCGAAATTGGATATTCGGCAATATAACCGGGAATTGAATGAAACTAACCGCTCATTGCAGGATGAAAAGTCAATGATCAGTAATCATAATAATGAGTTGGAGCAACTACAGGTTACCATTCAGGAACTAAAAAGAAAAAAAATAAATGAAACCAATTCCCTGGACAGTTTTCGCAATAAATTGGCGGACTTAAATAAAGCCGGAAATTCCGCTGAACAATTAAAAGAACTGGAAGCGAAAATAAAGGACAAAAAAGTCACCGTTGACAGCGTCAAAAATAAACTCGACCGGTTTATACAAAACCTGCAGAATTTTCGTGTGGAACTGGTAAAGATCCGTAACCGGTTTGATAATATTCGCAATGAAAAGACATCATTGTCAACTTCCCTGGTTAGTCTGGAAAAGAGACTGAAAAATAAGATCAGCAGCAAACAGGAAATAAAATTAAAGAAAAATGAAATGGAGCAATCCATTGAGCGTAAGAAAATCGCTGTCGAAAATATTTTTCGTGAAGAGAAAATCGCCCGGGAGTCAGTGGATAAAATTCGTGTTCACTATGAGGAGATCAAAACACAGCTTCAGGAGACCAACAAAGAAATTTACAAAATCCGTCATCAAAAAGAAATTCTGACGGAAACCATTAATAAACTGGAGTTAGAGCATCGTGAACTCTTGTCCCGCCAGCGTGAAGTGGAATCGATTCTTTATGAAAAATATGAACGAAAAGTCGATTTTGAAGAATTGGAAGAGGTACCGGTGGTTGAAATTGCAGTTCAGAAAAGAGACCGGCTGAAAAAAAGACTGGAAAATATAGGCACCATTAATATGGCAGTTAAAGATGAATACGAACAGGAAGCCGACCGGCTGAATTTCCTGAAGGATCAGAAAAATGACCTTGTGGAAGCTGCCGAAACTGTTCGTCAGGTAATCAAAGAAATTGATACGGTTGCGCGGAAAAAATTTCTGGAGACCTTCACCAAAATCAAAGAAAATTTTAAAAATATTTTTCAGATATTCTTTCCCGGCGGCAGTACAGATATTAATCTTATTGGTGACGGAGACCCCCTGGACTCAAAAATCGAGATATTTGCCTGCCCCGGCGGTAAAAAAATGCTGTCATTGCGAATGCTGTCGGCCGGTGAAAAAACACTGACAGCAATTGCCCTTCTGTTTGGTATTTACCAGGTGAAACCAAGTCCCTTCTGTATTTTGGATGAAGTGGATGCGCCGCTGGATGATGCCAATACCAAGCGGTTTACGAAATTACTAAAAACCTTTGCAAATGATACACAATTTATAATTGTAACACATAATAAAGTAACAATGAGCGTCGCTGATGTTTTATTCGGAGTAACCATGGGTGAAAAAGGCGTTTCGCAAATTGTTTCAGTAAATTTAGATTAAGGAGGATAAGGATATGAAGAGAAATTTAATATTGAAAATGGTGCTGGCCCTGGTTTTAATCATTCCCTTGCGGGGAGCTGAAATAGATCTGGACTATGCTACTTTCATGGGAAATGATGATGTGGGTGTGCTTGAGGTATACTTGAATGTAACCAGGGATCTGTTCGAATTCGTTGAAAATGATCAGGGGGGTTATGAATCAAATATATTTTTTCGTGTTGCCCTGGTCGAAAATGATTCCATTGTAGCAATCGACGAATGGTCTATAAAGGACAGAAAATTTTCCCGGGATGCCGACCTTGGGAATCAGAAAATACCGGAAATTTCTATTTTGCAGGCCGCTCCCGGTGATTATAAACTGGCGGCTTATGCTTTTGATCTCAACACAAAGGAAAAATTCAGCAAAACACGGGATGTCACGATTCCTGATTACACCGCTGATGATGACCTCATGATCAGTGGCATTCAAATGGGAATTCAGATGGGTAAAACCGAAGAGAAGAATAAATTCAGCAAATACTTCGGTTATGATATTTTACCCAATGCCAGTATGGTATTTACCGATGGCAGATTTAAGATTTATCCTTTCAGTGAAGTTTATAATCTGGAGTATGATGAAAGTGGTGAAAATACCTATGAAATTAAATATTCCATTTACGGAACCAATGGTCAGTTGGTTAAAACACTGAAAGAATCCCTGAAACCGAAACCTGGAGCCTCAGCTGTGGAAGTTGTCCGACAGGGATTGGATGTCAGTGACATTGGAACCGGCGGATATGTCCTGGTTGTAGAAGTGGCTGATATTCAAACCAAAGAAAAAGTTTCAGCCCAGAAACGATTTTATATCATTCAGCAAGAAGAAGGTGATTATCTGACTGCTGATGAGGATTTTGTTTCCGGTATCGATGAATTATCTGAAGAAGAACTGGATAAAATATGGGGGCCCATGACTTATCTGGCGTCTAATCTTGAGAAAAAGCAATATAAAAAGTCCGATCTAACCGGGAAACGAACTTTAATTCAGAATTTCTGGAAATCCCGTGATCCTAATCCTGAAACTGAAGCCAATGAAGCGAAAATTTTGTTTTACCGGCGATTAAGAACAGCTGAGCAAACCTATCAGAGTGGATTTCGCAAGGGCTGGAAAAGTGATCGTGGCCGCGTACTGATCAAATATGGCGAACCCAGTGAAATCGAACGCCATCCCAGCGCCATTAACACAAAACCCTATGAAGTGTGGTATTATAACGAACTTGAAGGCGGCGTTCAGTTTATATTTCTTGACAAAACCGGGTTTGGTGATATGGAACTGGTTCACAGTACCGCCAGAAATGAATTGCAAAACCATGACTGGCAGAGGATGCTGAAGTAAGCGAAGGCCGTTTTGCTCAGATCGGTAAAACAATATCTGACAAATGTTATTAAAGGGGGAATAGAGCTTCTGTTTCCCCCTTTGTGTTTTAATTGTAATGAAAAACTGACTGATGATGAGAAGGTAATTTGCACAAAATGCTGGTTTGAGATTACACTGTTGCCGGATCACATTTTATCCAAAAAACACAAGGGCGAAAATATTGATCATTTAGACAGTTTGTGGCTTTTTGATGAAACATTTCAAAAAATTGTGCACCTTCTGAAGTATTCCAATTGCCGGACAATCGGGTTGCAAATCGGCCGTTTTATGGGTAATTATTTAAAAGAAAGCAGTTGGGCAGATTTTGAAAATTCTGTTTTGGTCCCGGTGCCGCTCCATCCGGCTAAAAAACGGGAGAGAGGGTACAACCAGGCGGAACTGATGGCGAAAGGAATATCTGAGGTTACCGGCATTGCAGTGAATACAAAACTGGTAAGACGTGTCAAAAATACTGCTACACAAACCAAAATGAACCGGGAAGAGCGCATTGAAAACATGAAAAATGCCTTTGCACCCCAGAATAAAATAAAAAGCAAAACCGTCATCATTATTGATGATGTTTATACCACCGGAACGACCATAAATTCCGTGGCAGAAGTAATCAAAACAAATAACAAAGCTATCACAGCCGTTGCATTCAGCGCGGCTATGCCTGAGTGAAAAAACCACTTGATTTAAGTGTTTTTTGATAATAGGTTTAAGTATTAAGATGGAGTGATATATGACAGTAACAAAAAATAAAATAATGGATGAAATTAACCAATTACCTGAAGATAAATTGGTTGAAGTATTCGATTTAATTCATTTTTTTCGTATTGGATTCGAAAAAGAAAGAAATGTTAATAAAGAGTCTATAATGAAATATGCCGGTGTCTGGAAGGAAATGGCAGAGAGAGATTTTTCCAACTTATTTTTGGGTGTCAGTGAAAGAAGAAATTCCTATCCACATAGAAGGGCAGACTTTGAAAAAAGTATTGATTGATACTGATATTTTATCTTATTTTCTTAAGGGAAATAATAATGTAGTCGAAAACATCCGTTTATATTTAGATAAGTTTCAACAATTAAATTTTTCCATTATTACCTATTATGAAATATACAGTGGACTTAAATATAAAGATTCTAAAAATTTAATAAATTCCTTTCTTGAATTTTCAAATTATAATAAAATCTTTCCACTAAGTAAAAAATCAGTAGAAATATCCGCTGATATTTATTCAGAATTAAGGAAAAAAGGAAAACCTATTGATGATATAGACTTATTGATTGCAGGTATTGCGATATCAAATGACATGAAATTGATTACTCATAATACAAGACATTTTAAACGAATTAAAAATTTAACAATTGTCGATTGGTTTGAAAAAGTTGAGTTTTAAGTTAAAAATGAAAATGTTTTATAGAAATTACTCATTGCTTTAGTTTTTATTTTCATCCTTTTCTCCCTTCAAAAAATCTCTTGATTAACTTCATATTTGATAATAACTTTCCACACATAATTAAAGACAATCTCCGTGGTCTGTAAATATTGGAATTATAAATATTAAACAATTAGGAACCGAATGAAATCAGCAAAGCAAATCAGACAGGAATTTATAGAGTTTTTTAAGGACAATGATCATAAAATAGTGCCGAGCGCGCCGGTGATTCCACAGGATGACCCGACACTGTTATTTATTAATGCCGGCATGAACCAGTTCAAACCGATCTTT
Organism: uncultured bacterium; assembly: GCA_964472715.1. Lineage (GTDB taxonomy): Bacteria > Fidelibacterota > UBA2242 > UBA2242 > JAFGTP01 > JAFGTP01. The sequence goes on from CAYYMT010000035.1 coordinate 32,337, forward strand.
CTCAATCAGGAAGAACCGGAATATCCACGGGTTGCCGATTCCCAGAAATGTATTCGTGTCAGTGGCAAACACAATGACCTGGAAGAAGTTGGCCGTGATACCTATCATCATACTTTTTTCGAGATGTTAGGCAATTGGTCCTTTGGTGATTATTATAAAAAAGAAGCGATTGAATACAGTTGGAAACTCTTTACTGAAGTTTGGGGACTGGAAAAAGAGCGTCTCTGGGCAACAGTGTACAAAGATGATGACGAAGCGGCAAAATTATGGAAAGAAGTTACGGATATCGATGAACATCGCATTCTGCGGTTTGGCAATAAAGATAATTTTTGGGAAATGGGAGATACCGGTCCCTGTGGCCCCTGCTCGGAAATTCATTATTACAAAGGAGACGATCTCACCAAACAAAGCGCTGACCTGGTGAATGCTGACCATCCTGATTGCATCGAACTCTGGAACCTGGTTTTTATCCAGTATAATCGCGATAACACCGGAAAATTACATCCATTGCCAAAAAAACATGTGGATACCGGGGCCGGGCTGGAACGGATTGTCGCTGTGATGCAAAAAAAGTTTTCCAATTATGATACCGATCTTTTTCAGCCGATCATCCGTGAAATTGAAAAATTGTCCGGGAAAAAATATACTGAGGAAGCCGGCACACCGCACCGTGTCATTGCCGATCATATCAAAATGATTGCATTTTCTATTGCCGATGGCGGATTACCCGGGAATGAAGGGCGCGGCTATGTGATTCGGCGTTTATTGCGTCGCGCGGCAAGGTTTGGGAAAATGCTGGATCTGCATGATCCTTTTATGTATAAATTGATTGATACTGTAATCGATATTTATAGCGACATCTTTCCGGAAATACAAGAACGCCGGGAGCATGTTCAAAAAGTCATTCTGTCGGAGGAAGAATCTTTCGGCGAAACACTGGAACGCGGCCTGACTGTTTTTGAAAAGATCTGTAGTAAGGATGATACAAGAATCAATAAACAAATTTCAGGAGAAGATGCGTTTTTGCTCTATGATACCTATGGATTTCCATTGGACCTGACCGTTTTGATCGCCGAAGAAAAGGGGCTGAAAGTCGATACGGACAATTTTGAAAAAGAAATGCAAAAACAGAAAGAACAAGCCCGGGCCAGTCGCTCCTTTGCTACTGATATGAGTGATATCTCCAACAAATGGATTACGGTTAGTGATGGTGATGATTCAAAATTTATTGGTTATAAAACTCATCGTGGTGAAGCCATAGTGCGGAAATATTTTTTTACTGACAATCAAATCAATATAGTTCTTGATCAAACTGTTTTCTATGCCGAATCAGGCGGCGAAGTTGGTGATACCGGAATGATCATGGGAGATGGATTCAAAATTCGTGTTGATGATACCCAAAAATCCGGTGATACTTTCGTCCATATCGGTGAAGTAATTGAGGGTAAGTTTGATCCCCAATCAAAAGTAACAATGGTTGTAGATGAAAATAAATCCGATAAAATTCGCGCTAATCATACAGCCACACACCTGATGCATAAGGCCTTGAAAGAAGTGGTGGGCGATCATGTCAACCAGGCCGGATCATTGGTGAATGATCAGCACCTGCGCTTTGATTTTAATCATTACGAAAAAGTTACCAGTGAAGAACTGGACAAAATTGAGCAGTTGGTCAACCGCGTCGTTCGCAAAAATTATGCGCTGTCAAAAGAGTATATGTCCTTTGATGAGGCAAAGAAAGCCGGCGCAACAGCGCTTTTCGGTGAAAAATACGGTGATGAAGTCCGGGTGGTAAAAGTTGCTGATTATTCAATGGAATTATGTGGCGGCAAACATGTCAATGCCACCGGCGATATCGGCTTATTCAAAATTATATCGGAATCTTCCGTGGCTTCCGGCGTCCG
>CAYYMT010000036.1:0-12706 GCA_964472715.1 uncultured bacterium
CCGGAGTGTGTACCGGTAGTTTGTTGCATTTGCTTGCAGGTATTAGTATTGATTTTTCCTTACCAGTCAAAATCAAAAACGAATATGGAAATTCGTTCTACAAATTGGTGCTATTCGAGGCTCGCAACCTTGGGTCTTAGCAGACCTCGAAAGTTGGAAAATTGTAGCACAAGCATCATGCTTGTGTAATAAGTAATTGAGCTAAAATCAATTGATAATGGTAATCATAAGTAAAATCATCACATTAGCAGAGATTAAACGACCAGGATGGTCGTTCTACAATATTTTCCACGGTTTCACCTCGCCTGTACGGCCGGACTGCGCTTGCTTTCATTACCCGATGTATCCACGGATTTCACCCAATACCAAGAACCTTTCATTCCCGTCTCATCAATTATATCCCTTTGTGTAATGATTGCTGAATTTATTTTCATTCCAACCGCATTCCGCGACTTACCCCGGTAGACATTATAGCCTGCCAGATCAAAATCACCCCCCGGTTCCCAATTGATAACAACCCGGTTTTCCTCAAATACTGCCGTCAAAAAAGCCGGTGCGGAAGGCGCTGAGTAGTCCTTGTACATAATATTCCTGGAAAAGGTCTTTTGACTTTCATTACCCGCAGTGTCAATGGCGGTAATGAAATATTGTATTTGCTGACCCCGCACAAGATCATTATCCTGGAATTCAAGAATATCCTGAGCGACAGTACCCAGAATCTTATCACTTTCCTTGTTTATTCGTCCAACTTTATACTGCCATACATCCGGTGATATCGACGGGTTCCATTTGATTTGAATGCCCCGGTTGAGCATATTCTCAACATGAATGGCGCCCGGCGGTTGCGGTGGATCGTTATCGGGTATGGTTACCCAGATGCCTGTGGGCTGACTTTTATAGGTCATGGTATCTACAGCAACCACTGAATAGTAATATTTTTGGCCCGGTGTCAGTTTATTTTTTCCGCCATCAATATCTGCATATTCCGGTTCGCTAATAATTTTATCATTAAGCCGATAGGGTTTCCCCGGATTATAGCCGCGACGAACAAAATAACCGATTGCATCCGGAGAGAGTGATGGTTGCCAGGTCAACGTTACCTTATTCTCTTCTACAAATACTTTTAAGTTTTCAGGTGGCAACGGCGGTGTCCGATCGGTCACCAGCGCATCCATCCGGTTGGAATGCCGGCTTTCATTACCATTTTTATCAATCGCTGTAATACTATAGTAATAGGATACACCATATTTCATGGTCGAATCCACATAAGCATTCTCTTTTATTGGTAAGATTTCCGGTGTTAACCGAAGGGTATCCAGTTGATTAACTTCCTGACGATAGACATGATACCCCTGCAGGTCCGGTTCACTGATTTTTTGCCAGCTGAGATGGACTTTTTCATCGATGACTTCGGTTATCAGATTCATTGGTCGTTTCGGTGGGACGATGTCCCGGGTTTGAATGACTGTTTCAGCAGCGGGTCCGGTGCGGTCAATGGCATCTACAGCCACGATTTTATAGCTATATTTTTCACCGGGGATAATGGATTCATCCAGATAACGATTGGGCATACCATCCAGCCGCAATAGCGGTATTTCGTTGACTTGCGTAAACAATTGATTGTCATCACTGCGAAATAGCAAAAACTGAAAAGCAATATCATTATTTTTCCCTGACCATCGTGGATATTCCCAGCTCAGGAGAACTTTATTCTCTAATTGTTTGGCGGTTACTTTTGGAACTTTCTCCGGGTAAGTTTCTGCAATTGTCACCGACTGTTGGGTTTGCATTATTTCTTCGGCACTACGATTCACCACAATAATCCGATAGTCATAGGATTTCCCTGCCTGATGATTACCGGCGACATAGTATCGACCCAAGGCCGCAGCTGCATTTCTGTCCATTAATGTCGCTACGATGCCGTAGTAGTCTTCGGTGCGTAATTTCACCAGCAACTGCTCAGCCGATTGCAATTTCAAAGCAGAAAGCAGTTCATCATAAAAGTCTCCCAATTGCAACGGTAGCATTTGTGGATTCATTTCTGCCAGTACCGGTTCTCCTGTCAGGCGTATGAATTCGTCTTCTCCTGCCAATTTTCGCTCAACATGAAACCCACTACCAATGGGTAAGGTTTGATTTAAAAATATATGGACAGAATCCTCTTTGACAGCATAGAAAAATCCCAGGTCTTTCGCTAATAGTGGCATTGTTATCAGTATCAGAATTAAGCAACCAGTCAAGAATCGTTTGATCATATATTTTCCTTTTTAGACATTAACACATTACATCAGACAATTCGAATTGTCTGCTGCAAAATTTTAATTATTATCAAGCGGCATCACACGATAATCATTGCCGCTCATTTCAATTTTAAACCGATATTGAAACTCCGGTGAATTTATTTGGTCACCAATATTCAACCCTTCAAAAATAAAGGTTTTCCCAACATCGGCAGGTTCAAAACGGGAGTCAAATTTAATTTTTGCCGGGTCCACTGCTGATGATTGGAGACTTTCAAAAGCAATGGACCGGTAAGGCCCATCCGTTTCTTCCTTAATCCAAAAATTTAAATCGTTACATTTATTATCGATGGAATTGGCAGAAAATTCCGCTGTAAAATTTCCATTATTGTCCATGGTCAGGGAAATTACCCTGGGAATCGGTGGCCGTAATCGAATCGATTGTGTGGTTTCATGAATCTCCCCGGAAGTGCTGACCGCTTGCAATGATACAAAACAGTTCATCGGCAATCCGCCAATAGTACCGGGAAGTGTCAATTGATTTCCCATTTGCACTGCAGCAGGTGAAAAGTCATAGGTTCCTGTGGCTGGAAAAGGCCTGTTGACTTCCGGATCATTGCTTGTTCCAATGGCAAACTGATATCCCGCCAGGTCGGCATTCCCATGAAAACCGATCTGTGAAATGTTAAGGATAAGTTTGTCATCCTCACTCACGTCTATCCTGTTAAACAAGGGATATGACGGCATGCGAATAATGGTGTCCCAGGTGACATGCTGTGTAGATTCCGTATGCCAGTACCAGGATTTGAATGTGTATTGCTGACCGAACTCAGTATCATAAGGTAAATTTTCTCTTTTGGAAATTATACCAGTGGCGCCTGCTCTCATTGAACCACCGGTTACCTGCCGGTCATCTTTGAAAAGTCCAAAATTGAGTTCACGCCTGGGTTGTATCGCAGCCAGCAAATCCGCTCGCAACTGTCCGCTGATGTCCAATTTCAATGAGTAGTAAGAAGTCATTCCGGGAACAACTTTTACATCTGGTTTTGGCTGCAATGATAATTCTAAAATATTTTCAGTTTCCTCATCGGATTTGCTGACAGCCATTACGCCAATACGGGTGACACTATTATCAGAAATGATGATCGGCGTTGTAATGGTTTTCCCCGGCTGCCAATCAGCAGCGGATATATCGATCTCCTCCGGATAGGGACGGCTGGTAAAATTTTCTTCACTGCCCAGGGCTATTTTATACCCGGCGATAGATCGTTCATCGCTGAAACCATGGCGAATAACATCAATCATTAATTCATTATCAATAGAAACTGTGGGCTTTTCACAGAATTTTTCCGGCCATGGTATATCAAGCGCAATTACCGTTGAATCAGGTGATTTTTTACCATATACCGTTTCACCCCGGGCCGTCAGGTAGACCTTGTCATAAGCGCCAGCCGAATCCGGCAGAAATAGTTGTTTTTGTGCGTATCCATCATTATAGTCGTAGCCGGTCAGGTTTACCTCAATGTCATGCCAGTCACCGGCATTGGGTTGTTTCCCAATTTTCAGGTTTGCTATTGCCTTGCCAAGACCAACTACACCCTGCTGAATTTCATCTCCCATTTTCATTTTCAGATCAAGCACATAAATGAAACGATTATATTCCAGATCCCGAATAGAGATGTTTCCTGTGAGTTCCAGATTAGGCGGTGTTATTTCCTGTTCCACATAGGTAAAGCAGTGGTCATTGTCGGCCGATTTTATTCGTAATCCGATCAGTGCTTTCGGCGGCACGTCCGCAGCTTTCACCGGTAAGACAATTTCATTGCCCTGCCGTAATTGGTCCAACTTATCCAGGGTATGAAAGTTCAGTTGATAGCGGTTCTGCCCGCTGAGATCAGGCATGTAAAATCCCACGGCATAGCGCATCTCTGCGGCCTCTTTGGTTCCGTCAAAGGGACCATCAATGATCGACAAAACCAAATATCCTTCTTCGTTTGTTCGCACTTCCGAAAACATGGGTGAATAAATATGTAATTCTTTGTTTACCAGGGAAGTTTCCACACCGGATTTCTCAGCTCTGATAGACAGGAAAACCGATTGTCCGGCTTTGATTTCAGCCGGCAAAGTTACTTCCCAGTCATAAACCCACAGCGTGTCACTGCCGCGAAATTCAATCCTTGAATCGCTGTACATTCGACTAAGTGCTTTTGAGTTGTTGTAGATGTCATCGCTGTTTTCGGTTTTACCAATTTGCAATGCAACCTTGTCAATCTTTCTTGCAACCAGGTCATTTAATATCACAGCCACTTCCACATCATAGGGCGGCAATCCCGGCAGTAATTTCGCCTGGTATTCCGGTGCTCGTGGCGATGGCGTTATTTCTATTTTCGCATAATCACGATTGCCTGTATAATCCATTGCATAGAGTTGAAACTCAAAATCATTGGCGGGATTAAATTTTTCTGCCGGTAAGGTTACCGTGATCTTTGCGCCGGCAAAAACATTATCCACCGGAATATAAAAAGTATCGGGCTCCCAGATTTCAATAACAGGATCATCTGCCCGGTAATCATACTGGACAATCCGCCACGGATAGCGCTCAATGCCACTGATTTGATCGGTACCGGCTTCAGTGATTTCTACTTCCAATTGGTTGCCAGTGATATCAATAAATTTGAATTTCGGTGGTTTGGGAAGTTCATTTTCGTAGGCTTTGGGAATGGTAAACTCCCTGACTGAAGAGTAACCGGTTATCCAATTCTTTTTGTTGTTTTGCGCGCGCAAGGCCACCTTCAAAGAGTCTCTATAAGGTAAATATTTAAAATTGATCCTACCACCCCAGGACATATTGATCTCTGAGGTGTCCGAAAAGGTTTGCCAGTCAACAGCTGATAAGTTTTCATTCCAGTGAACGACTTTGAATTCATAATTATCGACAGCATCCAAACCAATGCTGTAAGTATCATTTTTTAATTTTATCTCGTTCTTTGCTACAGGCACATTATAAAAAATCTCCTGCGCCTCATTGTTGGCCGGATAAACCCGCAGAATGTTCCTGTTCCCCCAAACCGGTGGCGAAGTGTCAATGAACAACTGGTTCGGCCTGTATTGCTGATTTTGGATGGTTGCGTTGGAAATCCCCAGTTGCAATCCGGTAGCGTCAAAAGCTTTAACGGTTATTTTTACCGGTTTCCCTCGGTTAGCGCGAAGATTTAAGCCGTCAATTTTAGCGTGAAACGTATCCGTCACAGCATTGCCGGTCATTGGTAGATTTTCAGGCCCGTAAACAGTTCGGCGTCCCTGTTTCAGGGTAATTTCATGATAGGCCGGTACCGGATTGTAATTGGTCAAACCGTAGCGATTTTCTAATGTCCAGTAAACATCAAGATGGTCCTGGTTGCTGGTAAAATTGACCGGCTCATTTTCAAATTGCTGACCATTTTCATAATAAAAACTTTGGTATCGTCCCGGATAGGGCCATTTGACATTACAAAGAAATATATTTTTAGGCTCAAAATTATCATCAACGTCATTAGCCGGCGTGCTGTATTTCCAATCTTTTCCATGCAGAGTGATGGTTTTTGGTGTTATAATCGTTGCGAGTCCCGCTCTGTTGCGAAACCGTGGCGTAATGGTCAGGGTTTTGGTCTGGGCATCATTGAACGGGTAGACTATTTCGCCCAGTTTATTAACATACCAATAGGTGACGCCGTGCCTTAGCAAATATTCGAGTTTTACGTTGTCAGCATCACCAAAGGCAATGGCGCCCTGTTGCGCAAAAACCGCGGCATGTTCGACAATTTTTTTATCGGGCTGATAGGATAATTCCACTACAGTGGGTTTGAATCCATCGACATCACTGGCAGTAACATCATAATCAATTCCGGGAAACAGGAATTCGGATTCCATGTCTGCTACCATATCGGCAACAGAATCTTTCAGCGCGAGATTTTCCTCTGTATGGGTCTGCGCATACTCATCATATTTTTCCATTATGGTGTAGAGTTTTGAACTTAATTCCGCATATTTGTCCCACAGTTGATCAGTGCGGCTAGTCAGTATCTGGTGCTGCTGATTGACGGCATTTTGGACCTGATTGTAATAGGCACGAAATTTCAGTAATAAACTATCGGTCTGCTGAATCTTATTTTGCATTAGCACTTTGGGAATTGTACGATAGAACATGTTGCCCAATTGGCGATACATATCAATTTGATTTTCGGAGAGATCATCCATTGAAATTCCCAGGTGTCCGATAGCAATGGAACGGCGGGAATTGGCTAATATTCGATGGTCTTTATCTTCAGCAAACCAGGTCAGCGCATCATCGCTATCCCAGGGCGCTGTCAGATTATTATAATTTCTATAAAGCGCTTTGAAGTCCGCATTGATCTGATCAATAGCAGTGATATATTCACTGTTGTTGATCAGGATCGGTTCCACAATATCTTCATGCAGTTGGCTGCTTGCGCCTTCCGGTCCAAGGACAGCATAAACCGCTTTGCGGGACTTTCTTAAATTTAATATTTTGGTTTCCACTTCGCCAAGCCACTGGTCAAACAGTTTCACTAACTGGTCATAGTTCTTCACATTATTTTCATCGATATCCTTATCAAAAGTGATGTCCGGATAGGTGGCGCCTTCAATAGTGTTGCCGGTATATTGGGTTGGGTTTTGCAGTGGATTGGGCGTAATGTCCGATAAGGCCAGCAAGGTATCCAGTCCGAAATCAATTTCATTCAGTTCGGCGGCAATATCATTTACCGATTGCTCAACATTCTCGGCCCGTTTCTGCAGATCGGTTTCCAATTGTGTCAAGACTGGTTTTAATTCTTTCACATTTTCATCAAGCGCTTGAATTTTTCCCAGATATTCTGAAGGATGCAGTTTTGTATTGAGATCTTCGATAAAATTAGCCATATCATCTTCAGCGATTTGTTTTTCATCATCATCAAGGTCGTCGATAATATCACGGGCTACAGAATTCATTTCTTCAACATCCTTTAGCCAGGCTTCAAAGTAAGCATTGCCCATACCCATTTTCCAGAGGGTCAGCATTTGTTCTAATTCTTCATTACTGATACCGGCCAGAATATCGGTCATTCCCATTTCACTTTTTAGTTCTTCTACAGCCGCCATGATCTCTTCAGCGGTTTCTTTGGACGCTTCTATCAATTCCACCAGGGTTGGGTCTGCTCCGGTGCCGGCTGACATGCCGCCGTCTTTTTCCCATTTGGCCCAGGCGCGAACTCTCTTTGAAACCCCCAGAATTGTGCCTTCCAACTCTGCATATCCATAGAGATAAAAATCAGGCGCGCCCATGATCGCGGCGCCCATTTCACCACGAAATCCGGCCAGCCATTCATTCAACAAGGAACCTTCCACCCAGAGGCTGGCATAAGCACCGAACTTCACCGGGTCCAGCCATTTCAGGTAAACCATCAGGTCCATGCCGGCCTCGACTTTCAAAATCTGGGCGATATTGAACCCGTATCCAAGAGAGCCGTCAAAAACAAAACCGGGCACACCAAAAGTAAAATCCAGGTCAACATTTAATTGACTATAAAGTGTGGTCTCAAGATAACCGGACATGGCAAATTGACCATCGCCGGTGACCACAAAATCCAACGCCGTGGCATGGGTTTCCGGCAGTTTAAAGATCATGGCGCTTTCCGCCGGCCGGCCACCAACCTTGATATGTCCTGCCAGATATTCAAACTCACTAAAATCCTGTTTCCAGGAGCATTCCGCATCAATCCAGCCGGTGAGATCAACGACTTTGCTTAAATCCGCTTTATCCGAGGGAGAGGCCTTGGCGTCAAAACCGATTCTATCGGTAGCCAGGGTCAATAATGCCTTCACTGTTAATGTCTTTTTCTTGGGAATATTGCCTTCGCCATAGAGATAAATTTCCCACAGTGTCATCATATCATCGTCATACTTTTCCAATATTTCGTCGAATTCACTGGTAACTTCCTGATCAAAGCCCAAATGGGATTTTACCAGCCTGCGAATTTCTTTGGACGGATTAAAGAAAAATCCGGCACCGGCACCCGTCAACTCAATGGGAATGGGCTTGAGATCGACTTTTCCTTTTAATGCCAGAAAAAGCCCAAAGCCCGGTAATACTTCCGGCTGATTATTCAGATTAATGACTTCACGATAACTGATTTCACCGACGACCACGCCGCCTTTAATGGGATTGTTTTCAAATACATCACCATCCAGGTTTCCTCCGGCCAGCCAACGAAATTCTGTTCCTTGCTGCTTTTCCCAAACGGACCCCACCAGGTTCAATTTAAAGGAAAATTGTGAGCCAATGACACAATTGGCATTTTCTACCAGTAGGTGAAACTGATTCGCACTTTTAAAAATAACAAAGCGGTCAACACCGGCATTAAATCCGGATAATTCCGTCGAAAGATTGGCCCCGAAACTCAGGTAAAAATCCGCCTGGTAAGTGACATCTTCTACATCAGCATGGGATTCTGTAAAATTAATCTCGCTGCTTTTGACCGGACCGTCCTTCACATAGTGAAAATCCAGCAGTTCCAGGGTCAAGCCTGCCACACTGGCCTCACCGGTGTGTAATTTTCCAAACTTAAACCTATTTTTTGTCAGTGAACAATCAATCAATTCCACTTCGCCTTTGACAATATCCGACGGCAAAGGCAAACTTATGGTACTGTTGAAATTGAGTTTGAATGCTGCTGTGTCCTGAATGCTGAGATTGTGGCAATGGTGAGAAAGGTTTTGTCGTCCAGCACTGTGGTGATCTCATTTTCCGGCGCTTCCAACTGCCAGCTGTTGGTGGTTCCATTGTGATCAAAGGTGAAATTGGTTATTGTCCGGACCAGGGCCGAATCGCCTTCGTTTATCAATGTTTTTTGCGGCCAGTAGGTGTCCATCTGAAAATCAGCAAATCCTTCGCCGCTTTGATTATTGTCACCCTTCATGCCGAAGTCAATTTTCGTCAGGTATCCGGTAATTTTAAAATTTTTATCGCCCAAATTCTTTTTGATCGCTTTGCTGGTTTCATCATTCAGAAGCGTCAGGGTTTTATCATCAATTGCATTTCCATCTTTGTCCCGCCAACTGCCATTCGGTGTGATCGACAGACTGAAAGGTGTTTTCTGTTGGTTGGACAAAAGGTCTGGAGATTTTACTTCACTATTAACGCGCAACCAGTTATTTTTAATATTGAGTTTTGTCAATGACAGCAAAGAGTTGATTTTTTTCCCATTGTTTCTTTGGAACAGTAAAGTGTCTGCCAGGGAGCAATCACTTTTTACCCGCAGGCCATTGATTGTGAGAGTATCGCCCCACAGCACCAAATCTCCATCGAGCAGTAATTTGAATTTATTCTGCTTATCAAAAGACAATTGATATTGGTCAAAGATCATGTCGGTTCCGAAAATCGATAATTTTTCAGCACCCTGATTTTGTTGGGCAATAATGCCGTCTTTTTTGATCACCAGTTTTCCGATATCAATTGAAAATCCGGCGGCTAATTTTGCCAGGGCCATTTCCCCGCTTAGCAAAAATTCCGGATCAACACTTGACATGGCGATTCTGCTCCCTGGCAGATTATCATCCAGTTTCAATGTCGCTTCGCCAACACCCAGTTCCCGGTTCAATGATTGAAATACAAAATCGCTGGAATCGGAATGGAGTTCCGACGTAAAGTGGACCTTTTCACCATTGAAAACAGGTGAGGAAATATCACCGGAAATCATTACCCGGGGCTGCAGATCGGAATGTACAAAGCGGAAGCCATCCAGGTAAATGGTTAAATAATCGCCTAACTTAATCGAATCGGCCGGCAGACTTTGAAATTCACTGTAGCCATTGTTAATGCTGTTAAACCCTTTGTCGCTGAACTGAATGTTTTGCGCCTCGATCTTTGCACCATCCAAAAATTTCGGCAAGACCGGCATGACTGTGGCATTCCATTTATTGTTTGTGAATTGTAGGGATTGACACGTTAGGAGCGCCCGGTTTAAAAGCATAGACTCCCTTTGTTTGGATTGAATTGTACCGGAATTGAACGCATTGGTAGCGGGATCAATCATCAGGTCAATTTCAGCTGGAATTTGCGGTATGGAATCACTATAATTTTTCAGCACAGGAAAATGGATCCTGGCATATTTCCCGGTTGGGGTGTAAATATGCGTTTGTCCATTTTTGTCTTCGATCAGAATATCATTGTTTTCCGTCAGGTCAATGTAAGCGGTATTGGTGTCAGGCAGACCAATTTTCTGTGATGCCAGGTTGTTACCAAAATACTGTCCGAGATGAAGCCCGGCACTGTCCAGCGTCGCCACTTTTTGATTGTCAATCAGAAAATCCACTTTGCCGGAATTGACTCGCTGCCGGGCAATATCAAACCGAAAATTGGAATCAAATTCTGATTTCAGCGTATGTTTTTCGCCCTGATACATTAATTCAGACTGGGAGGTTGAATAAGCAAGAAGTTCATGATTTAAGATTTTTGGATAATCAGGAAGTGTTAATTTTAGATAATTCTCACTCAGATATTGGACTATTTTCATCGTTTGCCATTGGAGATTGGCAAGATTGGTGGCCACCAGGTTAAAACTCTCCTGAAAAAGCCCGTCAGCATTGTTTAGTTTCCAATCCGGCAAGGAGATATCAATATTTCCGGTAAAATTGCAGCCCACATCACTGCCGTCACTCAAACGAATGTTTCCGTCGGGTTCCAGATGTAAGCCCGATTCATCGATGAATGCGCCAGCCTTGACCGGAATGCCAAACAATGGATTCTCCGGCATTAATCCCAGCACAAAGGGTGTGTTGACTGTAAATTGACCTGAATTTAATCCATTGCTCACCGGATCAAAGATTCCCTGGCCTGTTGCCCTGACCATCTGATTATTCATATCCTGAAACTGAATATCGCCATTAATATTCAGCAGAAAAAACTGAACTCCCTGCTGCTTTTCCATTTTCAGGCTTAAGGATTGGGGATGAATTGAAAGATTGTCTGCCCAGGGAATTGGCGAATTTGCCGGCAGATTGGGTATTTCGCCTGTGAAAAATCCATTCGGTGAAAGTGCTATCTGATCTTCATTGAAATTGATGGGCTGCGAAAATTGCGGCAAACTGACGGCGCCGGCAACCTTGATCAACGCTTGTTTTCCAGGCTGAAATTCACCGGCGACTTTGTCAATACCAATACCAATACTGTCGTTGATAACGAAGGTTTCAGTTGGCGCGAAATTCCGCGGATTCCATTCACCGAAAAATTCGCCGGACTGATACTTCGCATTATTCATTCGAAAGGGAATATCATCCAGTTGGGCGAGATAATTGGGCAATCCCGGCAATTTAATATCCAGATCAAAAAAGAATTCCGGCAGTTCCTGCGCCGTGAACCAGTCAAAGGTTTGTGCCGGCATACGGAAATTGGCCGGCTTTATTTCAACGCCACCATAGGTTAAATAATCCGGAACATTTAAGGATGTTTTACTGACTTCAGGAAATTCCACACCTTGTTCGATAATTGAGATATTTTGAATATTCTCAACCTGCCAGTTCAATTCACCAAACTGAAAATTCCCAGCGAAGTCAAACCGGTAGGTCCATTGTCCTCCTTGCCAGGCGAATTGATTGCAAATAATATTGTCTGCTATCAAAGAATTATCACCTAATGGTAAGGTCAACTGGTCTGCGGCTTGTGACGGATTATTGAGACTCACTTTATCATTATTAATTTTTAATTCAACCGGTAGTTTGACATTGCCAAGGGATACCATTCCGGTGACCGTAAGGTCTTCCATCACTGTACCGTCAACCGGAATACCGGAAACATTGCCTTCAATCCGTTGCAGGTCAAAAGAAATGCCGTCATTCCCGGCAATATGATAATTCTTATTCAGATTGGAAAAGATATTGCCATTCAGATCGCCATTGGCATGAATTTCTAATGGTAATGAGACAGCGGTAAGAACTTCATCAAATAAAATTGGCACAGCGCTACAATTGATTCGATTTCGGCTGCTTTGATAATCGAGCCGGTTTATGATCAGCGGCAGGCCGGCATCTGTAAGGGACAAATTTGATGTTCTGTCTGCATTAAAATCCCCGGAAAAACCTCCGGAGCTGATTGCCAGTGTATGCAGATTAAAGGTCAGCGTTCCATTTACCCGGACCTCCGGAGCGAGAGTGGATAATGAGGGAAGTGCGAGCATCATGGTGCCGGAAACCGTCATTTCTGTGGAGTCCGGTGAGATAGAATAATCATCCAGCAGATGCTCATTTTCGCGTAATTTGAGATAACCAGCCCGATTGGATAAAACCGGTAATTTTTCCGGCAGGTAATCGGCAAGATTATTGGATGAACCGAATACTGTAAAGGTGTATAATTGGCTACTGTTGTCTTCAAACTCATCAACAATCTGCCAGGCATAGCGCTGGTCGACCTGCAATGCAGCTGATAAATAATC
>CAYYMT010000036.1:12806-33986 GCA_964472715.1 uncultured bacterium
TGGCTTCGGCCACTGTTTTTGGTCGCGGGTTTTCCGGTCATGTCCAATGCTGTGATTCGCCAGGCGTAATGCTTGCCGTTTTTCAGCGGCAACGCATCAATGGGATACTGAAATCCCGATTCCAACAGATTATAATTTTCATAATGGGGATAATTGGCTGCCAGTGCCTGTGCAGGCAGTTGATTGTCCAGAACTTCAACAATTTTCAGGGAATAGATAATCGCCTTTTGTATTCCGGGCTCAAGCCATTGAAAAACCGGTTGGTCATCGTAAACCATTTCATTATCAATCGGGTAGATCAATTCCGGTTGCTCCGGCTGGGTAATGGAAAAATAGGTAAATTGTTCAGGTGTTAGGTCACTTCCCCACAGGTTCATAATCTTGACACTGACTTCGTAATCTCCTTCCGGGAACATGCCGGTTTGCTGGGTCTTTTCCTTAAAAGTTTGATTGATAAAAGTAACATTCCAGTCCAGATATTCTGACGGCGTAATGAGTAAAACCTGGTCCGGATCACAAAGAATCCTGTGGCTGTGGGATTGCAATATGGTCGCGCCCTCACTATTGAAAACTTCCAGATAGATAATGATCACGTCCTGGTCAGCGGTACCATTCATGACTTCCAGTTGCGCAATGGTTGGATCGGTCTGCCAATCACTCATGTAGGGGCTGGGAAAAGGATCGACTGTCAGCGTAGCGCTCCAGTCTCCGGCGCCTGCAATGGTCATTATTGCCATTATCATAACCAATATTTTATAAATCAATCGCATCATATTATTGCAACCTATGGATTAATTGTAATTGTAAAGGAATCGGTCCTTGTCTGTTGTGGTGATCCGCTGTCCTTTACCGTAATGGTGAAATTATAAGTGCCACCTTCCGTGGGTGTGCCGGAGAAACTAAGTTGATATCCCTGATTACCGTAATTCAGCGTCAAATCTTCCGGTATTTCTCCTGTAATTGTATAAGGAGTAATCAATGGTGCAGTGCCGTATCGGTAATTGATCGTCCCCCAATATTCATCACCTGCTTTACCATCGGGCAGATAGGTACTGAATAATTCCAATTCACCGGCTTCAATTGTCAGGCTTAAGGTTTTCGTGTCAGTTTGAACCGGAGAATCGCTGTCTGATACCTGTACTTCAAGCGTTCCTTCCTGGGGTTGATTATTCGGGTTTCCCGACAGTGTCCCGTCAGCATTCAGGGTCATGCCTTCCGGAATTTGTGTCCGGCTCACTTCTATCCAGGTGTAGGGCGCGATACCACCGCTGGATTGTAGTTGGTATGAATAATATTCACCGGCGGTACCATTGGGTAATGCATTTGTGGTTATTTCCAAAGCTGACGATTCTATTGTAATTGCAAATTGTTTGCTATCAGTTTGCTGCGGATCGCTATTATCAGCCACCTGGACTGTAAACGTCGATGTACCAGAGGTGGTCGGTGTACCAGAAATTTCACCAGTTTCACTATCAAGCGCTAATCCTTCCGGTAAACTACCACTTGCAAGCGACCATGTGTAAGGTATGGTTCCGCCTGTCGCTGATAATGTTTTGCTGTAAGCTTCATCGACTTTTCCATCGGCAAGTGAATTTGTGGAAATACTTAAAGCAGCTTTTTCTATGGTTATTGTAAATTGTTGATCATCGATCTGCTGAGGATCACCATTATCTGCCACCCGGATTGTAAAAGTTGAAATACCATCTGTGGTTGGTTTACCGGAAAGTTCTCCGGTATTTTCATCTAATGATAGACCTCCGGGTAGAGTTCCCGGTTTTAACTGACCAATTGTAGGGTGAAGTGCCTCCGGTTACAGATATAAATTGGCTGTAATTACTACCAACCTCACCTTGTGAAAGCGAATTTGTTGTTATAGTAAGGTCAGCCGGATCGATTATGATCGTAAATTCTTTACTGTCTGATTTGGGCGGATCATTACTACCGGTCACCTCTATGGTAAATGTCGATGTACCAACACTGGTAGGGGACCCAGAAATTTTGCCGGATTCATTGTTCAGGGATAAACCCGCGGGTAAACTACCGCTGCTGATCAACCAGTGATAGGGTGTTATTCCACCTGTCGCTGTCAATGTTTGGCTGTAGGATTGATTAACTTTTCCCCGTGAAAGTTCATTAGTTGTAATGACTATGTTTGCAATTTCTACGGAAATTGTAAATTCTTTACTATCGGTTTGTTGCGGATCACCATTATCTGATACTTGAATGATGAAAGTTGATATCCCGGCAGTTGTCGGCTTACCGGATATTTCACCGGTTTCAGTATCGAGCGCCAACCCATCTGGTAAATTTCCGCTTGTGACAGACCAGGTTACTGGAGCTGTCCCACCGGTAGCGGATAGTGTTTGATTATAATCAATACCAACTTCAGCTGCAGGTAGATCAGAACTTGTAATAACCAGGTCCCCTGGTTCTACTGTCAATGAAAACCTCTTCTGGTAAGTTTGCTCCGGATCGCCGGCATCACTCACCATGATTGTAAAGTTTGATTTACCTATTGTAGTTGGTATACCGGAGATTTCTCCTGTTTCAGTGTTAAGAGAAAGCCCTTCTGGAGGATAACCTAGTTTTCTTGTCCAGGTATATGGTATTGTGCCACCCGTCGCAATTATCAAATGACTATATTCTTCATTGACTTTTCCATCGGCAAGTGAGTTTGTTGTGATCATCAAATCCGCCGGATTAACTGTTATTATGAATTCCTGATTATCAATTTGCCGGGGATTGCTATTGTCTGCTACTTGAATTGTAAATATTGATGAACCGGCGGTGGTCGGAGTTCCTGCAAATTCACCGGTTTCACTATCAAGACTTAATCCATCCGGCAAACTGCCACTTGTAATTGACCAGGTGTAGGGTTCAATTCCACCGGACGCCGATAAAGTCTGGCTGTAGACATCACTGACTTTGCCATCGATAAGTGTGTTTGTCGTGATTTCTAAGTCAGCCGGATCAATTGTGATCGTGAATTCCTTACTATCAATATGCTGAGGATCACCATTATCTGCCGCTTGGATTGTAAAAGTAGATGAACCGGCGGTGGTCGGAGTTCCTGCAAGTTCACCAGTCTCACTATCAAGAGTTATTCCATCCGGCAAACTCCCATTGCTAATTGACCAGGTATAGGGTTCTGTTCCACCGGACGCCGACAAAGTCTCGCTATAGGCATCATCAACTTTACCGTCTGCAAGGGTAGTAGTAGTAATCGTTAGGTCATCAGGATTAACTGTAATCGTAAGTTCCTTGCTATCTGATTGTCGAGGGATACCATTATCCGCAACCTGAATAGTCAATGTTGAAATCCCGGCCAGTGTTGGCACTCCGGAAACCTCCCCGGTTCCACTATCCAAAGTCAACCCTTCCGCCAAACTACCACTTGTAATCGACCAGGTGTAAGGTGTGATGCCCCCTGAGGCAGACAGGATTTGACTGTAGGCATCGCCAACTTTACCATCAGCAAGAGAGGCGGTTGTCATCGTCAAATCATCAGGTTCGACTGTTATCATGAATTCTTTGCTATCAGATTGTCGTGGGATACCATTATCCGCGACTTGAATAGTAAATGTTGAATTACCGGCAGTGGTCGGCGTCCCGGTAATTTCTCCCGTTTCAGCATCCAAATTTAATCCATTTGGCAAACTACCATTTGTTATCGACCAGGTGTAAGGCGTTATCCCTCCGGATGCTGATAAGGTCTGGCTATAATCATCACCAACTTTTCCATCGAGTAATGAATTTGTAGTAATTGTCAAATCAGCCGGTTCAATTATGATACTCAATTGTTTGCTATCGGCCTGTCCCGGATCATCATGGTCCATTACCTGAATTGTAAATGTGGATGTGCCGGCTGTGGTCGGTGTACCGGATAATTCTCCCGTTTCAGTGTCCAGGCTTAATCCATCCGGTAAACTCCCACTTATCATTGACCAGGTATAGGGTATAATACCTCCCAATGCAGATAATGTTTGAGTATAGGCGACGCCAACTTTACCATCGGCAAGCATGGTTGTTATAATTGTGAGATCAGCCGGATCTATCAATATTGTGAATTCCTTGCTAGCGGTCTGCCCCGGTTCATCATTGTCTGTTACCTGAATTGTGACTGTAAAAGTCCCGGCTGTAGTTGGCGTTCCGGTTATTTCTCCTGTTTCATTATCCAGCGCCAATCCCTCGGGTAAAATTCCGCTGCTTACTGACCAGGTGTAAGGAACAATACCACCCGACACAGTCAATGATTGACTATACTCCTCACCAACCTTCCCATCAGCAAGCACTGTCGTGGCGATCATCAGATCGGCCGGATCAACTGATATTACGAATTCTTTGATTGCGGTCTGTTGTGGATCACCATTATCGGAGACTTCAATTGTAAACATCGAATCGCCAGGGGTTTCCGGGATACCGGTTATCAAACCCGTTTCCTCATTCAGCGTCAGGCCAGCCGGAAGATTTCCACTGGCTAGTTTATAAGAATACGGCGCAATACCGCCCTCTGCAATTATTAATGTTTCATAAACTTCCTCAATTTTTCCGGTCGGTAAAGTATCAGTCAATATTTCCAGAGGATCGGTCTCAAAGGTCATCATGATCCAATCACTCCAGGGCGAACCGGCAATATCATTTTTAGCCCTGACCTTGTAGTAGTAGGATTTCTGAGTTGTTTTTGAAACTTCTTTTGCTGTATCTGCACCTGTATAAATCATTATATAATCAGAAAAAAGACTGTCATTACTCTCCATTAAATCATATTGTGTAGCTTTGTTTGCCGGATGCCATTGTATGCGATAATGACCGGAATTGGTAAAATTCCTTTTCTCAAGGGCTGCAAATTTTGGTGGCAAATGGGGGAAAGCGGGAATCATTGTCAACAATAATTCTTTTGTTGTAAAGGGTTCAATCAGGATTTTGCTGGTATCTGCTGAAAAAAGAACCTGGTCAGTGTCGCCAATTGCCCTGATGTCGATATTATAAATTCCGAGCTCGCAATCAATATCAATCTGATGTTTAAGCGAGTCATAAGTATAGGATAAATTGCCCGGCTCTATTAGCACATTTAATTGTTCAATTTCCCTTAGCAACGGATCATCAACGCTTTCTTCCCAGTCTGTTATTAGCCGTAACAGGCCAAATTCCGGGTCCACTTCATTGAGACATCCCAAAAAGAGTAAATTGATCAGCAAAAATATGGTCAGACCTTTTTTCATTTTTCAATCACTTAAAATTGATAGGAGAGCCGAATACTGGATCGCAATTCTTTGTATTCCCGCTGTCCGTTGAACAAATTATAAAAAATATTTCCGTTTAGCCGGTAGCCTTTCCCGAGATTGTAAAAGGAATTCACGCCGGTTCGGAACATCCTTGTATCACGCACGATATTTGAACTGACAAACACCGAATTGGTTAATTTATTTTCCAGTGCTACATGATTGATTCGCAATGAATATACCTGGGTTAGATTCTCATCATGATTTGATTCCCGATGGGAAATGCCTGCCGAAGCATTCATTGTAAAGGCCCTGGGAAGCCGAATAGAAGAGGTGAAATTCAGAGTATGATATTGTGAGTCTGTCTGATCACTGGTCATATTTTTATCAGTCCCCTGAAACCGATATTGCAGACCGACTTGTCGAATCAGGCTTTCCTTACCGAAAACCAGCGATTGATGAGTGGAAAAATTAATATTACCGTAATCCCACTCCAAAGATTCAAAATCAGCGACATTATCCATACCGAGATAGCGAAAATCGATATTGGACCGCCAGCGTTCAAACATGCTATAAACACCAATTTGATACTGATTCCGAATATTGGTCTCCAGTTTTTGATCCGAAAGATTATTGTTCATGCGGTTCCAGCGAACCCTGATTCGATGCTTTGCAATTTTAAAATTACTGCGAAATTGAAACTCCCGCCGGTCATTGATATTGGATGGCGTGCCCAGGGAAACATACCCCGGTCCGATATAGCGGTACCCAAATCTGAGTTTTACCTGTTGAAAATTGATATCCAAAGTTGAATTAAGCGCATAATCAAAGGAAGATCCGGCTCGCGGGGTGAACAGATTCCTGTAAATATTTTCCAGTATTTCTGATGATTCGATCTCATCAAAACCGATTTTGTCAGCATTTAGGTCCTTGCTGAAGGCACTGCCTGATGCTTCCAGCTGAAGCACAATTTTTTGCTGAAAAATCGCCAGGCGGCTGTTCATTCCAATCACCATATTTTCCTGTGGGGTGACAGAAACCGGATTATAGGGTGGTTCTACCCAAATGGTATCCAGAATATTTTCCATGGTATCGGGAATAATGTAAGTATAATCCCATTCTGTAGGCTTTTCAATAGATTCAGGATCATCTTTTACCTTGAGAAAAATCAAATCTAAAAAAGATTGGGTTTCATCACCATATCCCATTTTAGAAAAATAGGCGTATTGATCATAACTTTCATTAATCGAAATATCATCAACCGCACGCCGGGTCATTCCACCACCACCGGAAAAGCGAATATTTTTAGGGAAAATGGCAAGTTCACCACCTTTGATATTTATTCCATTTAGAGTGTGCTGAGAATAATTATCAGAAAAATCCCCCAGATGGGCATAGCCCCAGTCCCAGCGCGGATGCAAGCCGAGAATATTCATGTTCTGCCGGGTCTGAGTTCCTTCAGTGGAGACCAGCATCTGCATTGACAGGGAAACTAAATTCATAATTTGCAGGTTAGGGTTGAGAGATATTCGCCCGGTGGCAGGCGGACGGCGGTCAGCAATACCGGAAGCATGATAATATTCACCATAGATATTGGAGGTGCCGGAGAAAACTAGTTTTTGAGTTAGAGCGGAGCCTTTTTGTTGCCCTGACAAATGTAGCGGTAAAACTAAAAGAAAAAAGCAAAAAATTACAACGTTAATTTTAGGAGGCATTGAAAATTCCCTCGTAAACATTATAAAATACAGCAATGCTGATAACAGCTGCTTAAAGCAAAATTATTTTGCCAATATCGTTAAGTTAATTAAAAGTGAAGTTGAATTCTAATTAATTCTAAAAACTTTTCTGCAGAATTTCCATGTTAATGGCTGGAAAATTCTTTTTCTTCATCAAGTGGACGGTCTTATTAATATTATAAGGAACTGTTTTAAGTGTGATGGAATTTACCGCGGAATCATAAAGGACAAAATGGGCATTTTTATTGCGTCCTCTGGGTTGGCCGACACTTCCCACATTGACAATGGCTTTGTCAGTTTGATCAATTTTAACCGGATCTTCAGGAAACAATGGCAATTTTTCAATTTTGTATTTTGATTTTTTATAGACCGCGCATTGATGGGTATGGCCCACAAAAAATAATTTTGCATCCATGGCGTTGAATATCTCATTGAATTGGTAATCCGATAATGCGTAAACATAGTCAAACAAATTATCCGGCGGTGTACCGTGAACAAAATACAATTGCTTTTCCTGAATATGTGTTGGCAAACTGTTGATAAATTGATAACTTTTTTTGGAGATCATGCCTTGGGTAATAAAAAAGGAGAGTTGCGCGTGCACCTGGAAATGATCTAAAAAATTTTCATTCAGCAATGCATATTCATGGTTGCCGAGAATGGAAGGAATTTTGCGCTTAATAATTTCCCGGACCACCTCCTCACTCTGTGGCCCGTAATTAATAAAATCCCCCAAATTATAAATTTTATCAATCTTTTCCTCTCCGCACTTTTTGAGAACAGAAATAAAAGCTTCATAATTGCCGTGTATATCTGATAAAATCGCTGCCTTCATATTTCATAAGTACGAAATATTTATTGAAAAGGAAAAATTATTCATAAAAAAAAGCCCCTGTAATGATACAGAGACTTCACCTGAATAATGCAGGTTAATAAAATTTTGATCAATGCTCTATTTGAAGACAGAGTCAAAGCGGGGACGGTTGCGAATGTTATTGGGTTCAATATGGTTACCGATAAATTTGGAAACGCGCTTGATCCTGTCTTTGATATAATTTTTCTCCCAATTGGATTCATAATTGTCAAAGTCAATTTGTGTACTGTTTTTTAGTCTTCCCAGTAATCGGGTCAAAGCATAGGGATCATACCCGGCTTTGGAGGCAAAGATAACACCCATTTTATCGGCTTCATATTCATAGCCTAATTGCCGCGGCGCGGTGGCGACTTCATAGAATTTATCAGCCAACTCTTCCAATTCCAGTTGTTCATCACTTTTTGCTTCATCAATTTCCATATCCAACTGGGCAAAAGCATTTTCCGCCTGGATTACCGGCTTGCGTTCCTGCAATTCCTCATAGCCATGCTGATAAACAATGTGGGATACTTCATGGGCCAGCAGGCAGGCCAGTTCAGCTTCATCCCTTACCAGATTCAGCAGGCCACGGGTGACAAACACCATTCCGTTAGGTGTTGCGTAGGCCGCTTTGTGGTCATCTTCCACAATGAAAAATTTTACCGGATAATAATACAGGTCTGTCTCTTCCAGCACCAGTGTTCCGATCGCGTTCAAATACTTAAGTTCTTCCTCATTTTTAGATAATCCTTTGGCAGCGATTTGATTAGCAACACGATTGCCAATTCCTTCCAACTCATGGTCAATATGAAACTTATTACCGGGTTTGGTCAAATTGCGGTATCTTTTGTTGCTCAGTTTATTATTTTTCATAGTTCTTTTGATTTGCAGATAATAATCCGGATCGAGATGCGACTCAAAGATGAATTGATTTTCAGTCTCACCAACTCTGGCATAGGATTTTACTGCAAATCCTTTTACCGCTCCGCCGGCGGTAATATTAGACAGGGAGGTTTCTCCTTCATTCAGTAAAATATCATTGGATATTGTATTTTGCACCGGCTTATCACTAAAACAACCTTTAAAAACCCATCCGCAGGTATCCTGAAAACCTACTTTGACCCAGCCTAAATCAACAGAAACCACCCGGACGGTATCGCCATAATTTAATACAGTGATTAACGGATAGTAACATCCTGCTCCCTCGCGAAGATGAATATTATTCTTGGTAATTATCCGCAATTCTTCCGCAATCAATGTGCTGATTGCCAACAAAAATACGACTGCTATCAATCTACCCTTCATCATCTTAACCTCGTTGTATAATATGTCATCATTGACATTTTTTTAAAAAATATTCGGAAACTTTATCCTTCGGAAATATTCCCAGGATTTTTTGAAAAACAATCCCGGCATCTTTCTGTCTGCCGGCACGATAGAGTGCAAGACCTCTTTCGTGTTCCTCCATTAATTTTTCAATTTCCGGATCAATATCTTCCTTTTTACAAAGAACCGTGTAGATATGCAAAGGGTGCTCTATTCCTTTGACTCTGTAATAATCTAAGTCCCGGCAGACAAAATAGTTGTTAACCAAATCACATGTTTCCGCGGAAATGATATTATTTGTATTAAAGGCCTTGTTAACCTGCTCCAGCCGGGCGGCTATATTCACAGTAGAGCCTATGGCTGTGAAATCCACGCGCCTGGAGGAACCGATATTGCCGGCCACAAAGGGCCCGGTATGGACGCCAATGCGCGTTACCAGATTAAATTTTCGGTCCGCCAACTCGATGTTTTTGAGTTTGTTGAATTCCATAATGGCATTGCAGGCGGAAACCGCATGGTCTTTATCGGGAACCGGCACACCAAACAGCGCCATTAATCCGTCACCGGTGTACTTATCCAGCATACCGTTATTATTAAAAATGATCCGTTCGCCCTCCTCAAAATACTGGTTGAGAAGATTGACCACCTTTTGTGATGAAAGGGTTTCGGAAAGATTGGTAAAGTCCTTAATATCGGAAAATAAAACTGTGGCAATGACTTCATTACCGGCTGTTTCAACAGAATCGGGTGAATCGGCGATCATCTTAACCAGGCGGGGTTCCAAATAGCGGCTGAAATTTTTGCGTAATTTGCGGTTGGTCTTACCGGCCCAGAAATATTCAATGGTCACACTGAGCACCAGATTCAAAAAAAGTCCCGCCTCAAAAGCAATTACAGGAAATAAAATTTCATGATACCGGAATAAATATATTGACAAAGCCAGCGGCAAAAGGATCAGTACGCCGGAGACAATTGTCGCCGGCACAAAACGCTCGCTCTGCCACACCGTGGTTTTGATAATTAAAAAACCTAATAAAATAATAAACCAAAAAGATACCGGAAAAGTATGAATAAAATCCTTTTTAATGAAATTTTTATACATTGTGGTGTAGATCTCAATACCGGGGTATGGATCGCTGGCGCCCACCGGTGTGGATTTCATATCCAGCAATCCGGCTGCTACCGCGCCAATAAAAACCGCTTTTCCACGAAAGTCCTGAGGCGGAATTACAGGCGTCAGTCCACGCTGATACTGTATCGCTGATTTTAACAGGTTGGCAAAGGAGTAGTATTTAAAACTGTTGTTTACGCCGCCTTCACCATACCAATTAATAAAATAATTTCCATTATGGTCTACAGGTATTTCCAGTTGCCCGGCAATGATTTTACTATTGGTTTCATCAAATTCGATTTTATCAACATCATGGGCAAGCATATAGGTGGATAAGGATAAATGGGGAATGACTTTACCACGGTATTCAAACAAAAGAGGCAGTTTTCGAATGATACCGGAACTGGTGGAGGGAATATTGACGGCTCCCAACAATTCCGTATTATTCTGAATAACCGGGATAGGTAAAGAGGCTTTGTCATATTGATGATAGATACGGGCGGGAATTTCTTCTTCTTTCTCAAGATAGCCCGCTACCAATTCATCGGTCAGTGTCAAAGTACTGTCCTCAAACTGCATGGCCACTGTGGTTTTGCCTGACAGATTCATGGTCCGGGCAAAAATTGAATCCGTTAAGCTGCCATCTACATTCATACGGTCAATGCCCGGAGAAGTAAATAGTATATCAAAGGAAATCACTTTGGCGCCACAAGCATCGAGATAATTGACAATAGGCTGATAAATATCTCTCGGCCACGGCCAGATAATATGCAGAGAATTGCGGAAATAATTCAAGGTGTTCTGATCAATTGCCACAATAACCGGATCATCTTCCATCCCGCTTTCACGGAAATTATTGTAGAGCATATCATAAAAATTATATTCCACGTTGCTATAACGGGTCACAATAATAAAACTGGTTAGCAGTGAGATGAAAATAACCAGAAAAGAAGTAATAAGTTTTCTGCGATTTTGAAAAATTTTATTCATTATTTGTAGGTGGAAACAATATCAAATTCCACATTCCAGTCCCATTTGTCAAAATATAGATTCTCATCCATCGTCTCGATTTCACCACGCTGGTTATCTATTCTGTCGGAACGGAAATATTCTTTTTCCGGTTTGAATTCTGTTCCGTAATCCCGGTTAAAGACCAACCGGTAACTATCAATATTACCCAGGTAAAAATATTTCAGATCCTCATCTTCAGAATCCTGTAAACCATAAGTCACATCCACCGGCACCCAGCCGTAGGGTTCCAGGTAAATCTCACACCAGTCATGGAGTGATTTTGTCGGCGGCTGAAATTGCCATCCACTGACCAGGCGGGCGGGAATTTTATTGTACCGGCAAAGGGTCATAAACAGAAAGGTTTTGATACCGGCGTCTCCTTGTTTATAATAAAAGGCGTACATCCCCAGACTCCGTATGGTTGAGTATTCACGAATATCAGCCCATCTGACATTCTTATCGATCCAGGTAAACAGTTTTTTGGCAATCAAATAGGGATTGGTTTCATCACCAACAATAAATTGCGACAACTCTTCTACTCCCTTGTTAAATACAATATGTGGCGGCCGGGGTTTAATATAACGACGCAAACCCTCAAACTCTTCGATTGGCCCGACCTTTTTAGGATCAATGTCATTATAAACCGCCCGGGATGTAAATTCATATTCCACCATAAACTCGGTGGTCGTATCGGGTTTGGCGATAGTTTGCATGAAAATGGTTCGTTGCGGTTTATCATTTTCCGAAATCAGATGCACATGGGGATCGGAGGTAATTCGTTTGACATTGTATTGCTGGTTAGGGATTTCACGGGGAAAGGGCAGCCAGCATTTAAGAATGGTGGAATCGGGCACTGACTCCTCTTTAACAGTTAATGTATGAACAATATTGATCGTAACCGGCAGGAGGTATTTATTTTTCTTTTGTTGGTATTCCCTTTTTATGCGTTTTAAATGAAGGTCCAGCGGAAAGGCTACATATTTGCGTATTTTGCGCTGGTCCGTTGCGGCGCTGTCTGCCCTGGCTTTAATAATGCTCAATTCCGGATGAACGCGAAAAAGATTTTCCACCGAGTGATTGTAATATTTTATCTCCCCTTCAATTATCTTGGATTCCAGGTACTGCTGGTCGACCCATTTCATGAGGTCTTCATTTTTAGCACCGGGTACATATTTGCGAATTTTTTCCAAAACCTGAGAAGAGTCCAGCGTAAATTCCATTTTGATGCGGTCAAGCCGTTCGATTTCATATTTCATGGAATCAATATACTCAGCAGAAGCCACATCCTGTTTTGCCAGCATATCATCCAGAATCAATTCCTGGGCTGTGTTGTAATTACCCTGAACAATGTTTTCTTTTATCAAATCGCGATCACTTTTTCCCGAACATTGAAAAATAAGGATTGCAAAAATACCAATTATAAAAAAATTTACTTTTCTGACCATAGATTCCTAATCTTTATAAAATTATTTTATTTGAAAGTTTAGAAGAAAAATCTATCTTTTCAAGAGTTTTTTTAAATTACCCCGATTAATGTGGCATAAACTTTGTCATTGATTTACAACTAATTTTTTTAACAATGGAGGGGCAATGCAAAGAATAGACGAGCATCCTATTTTATCTGCAAATAAAGATCAGAGAGAGGTTCGGTTTTATTTTAATGATAAAGAGTTTTTTGGATATGAAGGGGAAGTCGTATCGTCAGCATTAATCGCAAACGGGGTAAAAGAGTTTGCAATTCACAAAAAAAATGATTCCCCAAAAGGAATTTACTGCGCCAATGGCCAATGTTCACACTGCACCGTAATTATTGACGGTATTCCACAAAAATCCTGTATCACACCATTGCAGGAAGATATGCATATACAGACCCTGAAGCATCTGCCGGAATTGCCGGAAGATGATCATCCTTTCGACCATTTTGAGAGACGGGAATTCAAATGCGATGTCCTGGTTGTCGGCGGCGGCCCTTCCGGGCTGACCTCAGCGATTGAACTGGCGGAATTGGGGTTTTCCGTAATCATTGTGGACGACAAAGAACAACTGGGCGGAAAACTGTTGTTGCAGACCCATAAATTTTTTGGTTCTATTGAAGATTGCTACGCCGGTACCCGTGGTATTGACATCGGCCATATTTTGGAAAATAAGGTGCGGCAACATGAAAATATTCGTATTTTTACCGGTTCCTCTGTGGTTGGCGTTTACAAAGACCAGAAGGCCGGTGTTTTTGTTAACCAGGAGCATTACATAATCGTAATTTTCGACGGGCTGATTGTATCATCCGGCGCCCGTGAGAAATCCCTGGTATTTCCCGGCAATGACCTGCCGGGTGTTTATGGCGCCGGCGCTTTTCAGACCATGGTCAATCGTGATCTGGTAAAATCCTCGGACAGAATTTTTATCGTTGGCAGCGGAAATGTCGGATTGATCGCCGCCTACCACGCTCTGCAGGCCGGTATTCATACTGTCGGTATCTGTGATATTCTGGATCAACCCTCGGGTTACAAAGTTCACGCTGACAAAATAAAACGAATGGGCGTGCCGCTTTACCTGAATCATACAGTGCTTTCGGCGGAAGGTGACGGTGAGGTGGAAAAAGTCACGATTGCTGAAGTTGACAAAAATTTCAACCCGATACTGGAAACAGCAAAAACCTTTAAAGTTGATACATTGCTGATTGCCGTGGGTCTTACGCCGGTGGATGAATTTTATGATATGGCCAAAAGTTTTGGTTTCAAAGTGATCAAGGCCGGGGATTCCCGGGAAATCGCGGAAGCCTCCTCAGCCATGTTCGGCGGCCGAATAGCCGGTCTGGAAATGGCGCAGTTGCTCGAAAAAAATGTCAAAATCGACGCCACCTATCACGAAAAAGCAGAAATCCTTAAAAGCCGCCCGGGAAAAGTCTACGACCTGCCGGAAGTTGAATTGACCGACAAATTTCAACCCATTATCCGCTGTGACCAGGAAATCCCCTGCAACCCATGCACCTCGGTTTGCCCGGTGAATGCCATCGAATTAAAAGAAAACCTGGGCAATATCATGGATATTCCGGTCTATAAAGATAATTGTACCGGCTGCGGCCTATGTGTCGCCATATGTCCCGGTTTAGCCATCACACTGGCAAAAAAAGTCAGTGAAAATGAAGCCGATGTTGTCATTCCCTACGAATACATACCCACATTTATAATAGGCGACAAAATTCCCCTGTCAGATGAAGAGGGAAATTATATCGGCGAAGGTGATGTCATTAAAATCAGATTCCTGAAAAAATACAAAACCCATCTCATTACCGCCCGGGTCAAAGCGGAAACAGGCAATAAGGTTGCCGGTATTATCGTCCAGCCAAAAGAAATATCCAGGCCTTTAAAAAATGCCAAATATTCCTATATCCCGGAAAATGGCATGGTCTGCCAATGTGAAAAGATCAGTGTCAAAGAACTGGTGGATTATATCAAAGAACACAAGGTGCGCGATATCAATCAACTGAAGCCCCTGCGCCTGGGAATGGGCGCTTGCGGCGGTCGAAATTGTTCCGTTTTACTGCCCCGGATTTTTAAAATGGCCGGCGTGGACTGGTCGGAAGTCACGGAAGGCAGCAAACGCCCGTTGAGCGTGGAAGTGCCGATGTTTGCTTTGATCAATGAGAATGAGGGGAGTGAAAGATGAAAAATTATGAAGTATTGATAATTGGCGCCGGCAGTGTTGGCGTGCCCCTGGCTTTTTATCTGGCTAAAAAGGGAGCAAAAGTAGCTGTGATCGAAAAAATGCCCTCGGTGGGCCGCGGTCAAAACAGGGCTGCCATCGGCGGCATACGCGCTACCCACTCAGACCCGGCAAAAATCCAGATCTGTCAGCGTTCTTTGGATATTGTTCGTCGTATGGAACCGGAATACGGCTTTGATGTGGACTGGGTGCAGGGGGGATATATGTTTCCGGTCTATGACCATGACACAGAGAAAAAACTTCGCAATTTATTGGAATACCAACAGCATTTTCATCTCAATATTGACTGGATCACACCAAAAGAAGTGGAACAACTGGCACCGGGAATCACCACAAAACACCTTTTGGGCGCAACCTATTCACCGGAAGACGGCTCCGCCAGTCCGCTAAAACTGATCGATGCTTTTTACGTCATGGCGGATTATGAAGGCGCCGAATTTTACTTCGATGAAGAGGTAATCGATTTTGAGACCGCACAAAATAAAATAACCAAAGTGATCACAACCAAAGATACTTACCAGGCCGACCTGATCGTGAATGTCTCCGGCGGGGACGCGCGGGAATTATGCGCCAAAGCCGGACTGGAAGTGCCGGTTTATCCTGATTCCCACGAAGGCGGGATCACTGAGCCGGTCAAGCGGTTTTTCGAGCCCATGATCGTAGACATTCGCCCGGCCAAAGGCTCTGCCAATTATTATTTTTATCAGAATGGTGAAGGACAGGTGGTTTTTTGCATCACACCGGATCCAAAAATTCCCGGCAAAGACTGCGACAACACCTCGGAATTTTTACCTCAGGTGATTCGCCGTATGGTCAACCTCTATCCCAGGCTGAGAAATCTCCGGGTGCGCCGTACCTGGCGGGGACTTTACCCTATGACACCGGATGGTTTTCCGATTGTGGGCTATGCAAAAGAATACACTAACATGCTGCTGGCCATCGGTATGTGTGGCCAGGGATTTATGTTAGGACCCGGACTGGGTGAAATTTTATCCGAAATAATTGTTGACAATAATGATGAGTATGATGATATTTTGGAAGAGTTGACTTTATACCGGAATTTTGCAGGTGAAGAAAAATTAAAATAATTTGGCACAGTAATATTCGTAGAATCTACGAATGAAGGAGGGAAAAACAGGCATTGAATCAATGCCTGTTTTTGTTTTTATGCTTTTTTTCAAAATAACTTCCACGAATTTTACGAATAATCACGAATAAAAAATGTGTAAAGAAATAATTCGTGTTAATTTGTGTTATTCGTGGACAAAACAAATCAATTACATGCAATAAACAAAGGAGATAGAATCATGTCAAGCCGTGAAGAATTCAGAAAAGAACGGGAAGAGTTAAACGAAATCGTCATGCAGTATGCCGGCAAAATCACCAAACGCTTTTTTAACCTGGACACTAATGTCTATAAGGAGGGAGCACTTTCAGCCCGTACCAAAGAGATGCTGGGCCTGGTGGCCTCGCTGGTTTTACGCTGCGACGATTGTATTACTTACCACATGAATCAATGTCTCGAAGAAAATATCTCTGACGAAGAGATGGATGAGATCATGAGCGTTGGCCTGATTGTCGGCGGATCAATTACTATTCCTCATATTCGCAGGGCTATGAAGTTTTGGGATGAGAATAAATAGGTTTTTTACGTACACGGATCAACAGGATTACACTGTCCGTGTAATCCTGTAAAAATCCGTGTACGATAAAAATTAATCTTCTATCTCATAAATATGATTCCACCAGTCCGCGTCATTTTTCAAGTGCTTATCAAACCAGGCCACAATGGATTTTGACCATTTTTCCCGCTGGCCGTATTCCAATACAAAATGATTTTGATCTTTGCATTGCAGCAATTCCACCTCTTTGCCCAACAATTTAAGAGCAGTATAGAGTTGAATGCTTTCTCCCTGGGGAACATTGGTGTCGCCGGTGCCATGGGTCATTAATAATGGCGTGTTGATCTTGTCGGCGTGATAAAGAGCGGAATTTTCCATGAATACCTCAGGATGGCTCCAGGGAAAGGTAGTGGCATTGGCCACGGCGCCATAGGAATAGCCCCAATACCCTTCCCCCCAATAACTGGGAACAGCGGATATGCCGGCGTGGGAAACCGCCGCGGCAAACATATCGGTTTTTGTGATCAGGGATTCGGTAGTAAATCCGCCATAGCTGGCGCCGATACACCCCAGTTTGTTTTTGTCGACAAAAGAATGGGCTTCAAGGAATTTTTCCGTACCCCTAATGATTTCATCGGGTACAATCGAGCCCCACTCATTGACATGTTTGGCGGCGAATTCCTGGCCAAATCCCGTGGCGCCGCTGGGCTGCATGACATAGACCACATAGCCGTTGGCCGACCAGTAGTTTTTCGGATAGCGTCCGTCGAAATCCCGGGAAACCGGCGAAGTGCCGCCATAATAATAGACAATGCAGGGATATTTTTTTGAGGCATCAAAATTTGGTGGCAGATAATAGCGGCCTTCGATCTCCACACCATCTTTATTGGTAAAGGTCCAGCGTTTTACCCGGCTGAATTCCGTGTCACGGTAGACTTTTTTTGCCGGTGTGTAGATAACCTTATAGTCTTCTTTTTTGAGACCAAAAAAACTTTTTTTCACCAGGTCAATTGTACAGACTTTGTAGGGTTCCGTGGCGCTGGTGCCGAAGTAAACTCCTCTGGCCTCCTGATCCGCCAGATCAAATCGCGCCACTACCTCCATGCCGGTATTCAATTTGGAAAAGCGGTTTTTTTCAACGTCATATTCAAAGAGACTGACAAAGCTACGGTCTTTGGCCACCAGGTAGATGGTGCCATTAACCCTGGACCAGTGGGCGGAATTGATGGCGGGATCAAAATTTTTGGTAATGGGCAATACTTTACCCGATTCCACATAATAGATAAAAGCCTGACCGTCGTAATCATTGGGAATCACATCATCCGGCAGATTATTGCCAATGCCGTCGAACATGGAAACCCCGCCGGTAATCAGGATCTTCTCACCGTCAGGCGACCATTGCAGGGAATTGGCCCATTTTAATGTAAACAGAGAATCCATGGCCATGGTTTCAATGTCCAGAATGTAATAATCGCTCCTGGAAAAGGGACGTTCGGTGACAAAGGGATGATACCTTGAGATGATCAGGCGCCGGCCGTCTTCACTGATGTCATTTAAATAGGTCGATAGTTCTCCAAAAGTCAACTGCTCGGTAATTCCCGATGCCATATCCAGTCTGAACAAATAGCTGACTTTGCGGTTGCCCGGCTGCCGGTCCGGCATATGTTTTAATTTACGAACACCGGATTTTTCTTCGTCCTCCTTCACACTGGCGGTATAGATTAGATAATCACCCACCGGCGCCCAGTCATAGGACTCCAGATTTTCAACATCCCGCAGGATGCTTTCATTTTTTCCGGTTTCAATATTAGCCAGCCATAAGGAGGACTTGCCATCTTCACTGGTTTTGTAAATAAATTCATTGGCAACGGGCGACCATTTCAGGGAATTAATTTTCATGCCGCCGCGATAGGAACGCACCAATTCACCATCATCACTGTTGCGAATATCGATGTAATAGTTATTTTTCTTTTCCTCTTTGTCTACATCATATAATGTCATGGCGGCGTATTCACCGTCATAAGAAATATTAACCCCACCCACCTTTTCGGAATAGAGGAGTTTATCCACGGTCATATAAGTAGAGGGATCAGTTGATAATTTTATCGGCCGGCTGCTTTTGATTGTACCGCTGATCGACCATTCTTCAATTTCTCCGGTTTTAGCCAGACACTTGATCAAAATCTTATGCTTGCCGGTTTCCAAACTAATCTGTTCGGAAAAATCATCTTCACCGGTTTTGGAAGCAATGACATCATTGTCCAGCCAAACCTTCAATAATTGTGAAGATTCTAATTCCAGTGTAATTTTCATCCATTCTTCCGTTTCAATATAAAAAGCAGCATAGGCTAAACCTAATTTCGACTGATCTGCTTTTTTGAAATTAATCTCTTCAGATAATTGCTCTTGCCAGGAGAGTTTTTCCTCGCCGGCCCACTTTAAATCTGCACCTGGTTTTGGATGCATTTTGCGGTCAATAGAAAAAACCTGCTCCAAAACATCTTTTTCGGACCAGCTCTCCCCTTTGATATTCTCTTCATCAGCAAAAAGCGGTTTTTGCATGGATACCACATTGGTGACTAACCATTTGTCAATCGCAACCGTATTATCGGCGAAAAGAGTGGCAGCCGCCAAAAGTATTAATATTACTAAACTTAGATTTTTCATCATAATCTCTCCTGTTAATTTTTGTCAGTGCTATTAAATTAATAAAACCATGCCGAAAAGAAAATTAGTTTTCCAATTACCTTTGACATCTGAAATTAGAAAAATGCAAGCCTTTTCTACGGGAATATTTTTTTTCTTTTCTTTGTTATTTTTAGCTGTATTTTTAATTTATAAGAGTGCTTTTTGAATGTTGATAACTTGTTAACAAGCGACGAAATGTTAACAAATAAACAGCCGGTTGATATTTTCAGTGAAGAGGTACACAATCATCATTACGGCTGACGGTCAAATATATATTCAAAACAAGTTGTTAATTTACAGATACTTATGTTTTATATTTTAATGTCTCTTAATTTAGTTTATAAAACATATATTAATTATTAACTTTTTTTAATCATCAGATAGTCAGTCTTAAGCGACTGTTAATAAGTATAACCCAGGGGTAAGGCAAATTGGACAATTTAAATCATACAGATATTTGGAATGAATGCCTGGAACACATTCAGGAGCGTGTTCCTGCCCAGACCTACAGTACCTGGTTTGAACCTATCAAATCTTTATCTATAACTGAAAAAGAGCTTTTTCTTCAGGTTCCCAATAAATTTTTTTACGATTGGGTGGTTAGCCATTACGACAACATCCTGCACCAGGCTCTCGATGAAATTTACGGCAATGATCTTAAAATCAAATATACTATTTTAATGGATGAAGAACAGCAGTCACAACCGGAAAAACCGGCAGTCCGGTCTCAATCCAGAATTCAGCAAGAACCGGCTCCCAAAGCGACAGCTCCGGAAAACAAGATCATCCAAAAGGGCACAAAAATTAACAAAAATTATATCTTCAGCACCTTTGTCGAAGGAAAGTCCAATCAGTTTGCCAAAGCGGCCGCCCAGGCTGTCGCCAAAACCCCGGGCAGGACCTCCTTTAATCCGCTGGTGCTTTACGGTGGCACGGGACTGGGCAAGACACACCTGATCCAGGCAATCGGTAACGAAGTGATTCACAACAAATCCATCAATAGCGTGGTCTACCTATCCAGTGATACTTTTACACTGGACTTCATCTCGGCCATCCAAAAAAACAAATCAACGGATTTTTCAAAATATTACCGGGATGTTGATATGTTGCTGATCGACGATATTCAATTTTTCCAGGGCAAAGAATCCACCCAGGAACAATTTTTTCACATTTTTAACTCTCTTTATCAACACCATAAACAAATTGTTCTGACCACCGATAAAAACCCAATGGAACTGAAAGGGCTTCAGGAACGCCTGATCTCACGATTCAAATCGGGACTGACCGTCGATATCCAACCTCCTGACCTGGAAACACGAATTGCGATCCTGCAGAAAAAAGCCGATATCGACAACCTGGAAATCCCCTATGAAGTCATTGAACTCCTGGCTACAAAAATCCGGTCAAATATTCGTGAACTGGAAGGCGCTATGATCCGGCTGCTGGCATACTCTTCCTTACTGCGCGTGGATATCAACCTGCAACTGACTAAAAAAGTACTCAATGAAATTGTGGGTGATGCCGCCATTGAGTCCAATATTAACTATTCTATCGAAAATATCCAGGAAGTCATTACCGGAAAATACAATATAAATCTGGATACGCTGGTTGGGAAAAGCCGGAAAAAAGAAATTGCCGAAGCCCGTATGACGGCAATGTATCTGGCGCGCAAATACACCTCATTGTCACTCAAAAGCATTGGGCTTTATTTTGGCGGCAGAGACCATTCCACCGTGGTGCATGCCTGCAAGTGGGTCGAGGACAAACTGGAAAAATCAGAAGAATTTCAACGCCGCTTTGAAAAATTAAAAAAAGAATTCGACACAACAATTTATTAAAAAATAGTAGTTAAGCTGTTGATTATCACAAAAATTTTTTTTATAATTAT
>CAYYMT010000037.1:0-17515 GCA_964472715.1 uncultured bacterium
ATTTCTCTTAAAAAAACGGATTTGAAAATCCATTTGGCTAATAAAATTATTGACGATTTTTTCTGTGTCATCTGTAGACCCATCATCGACAATTAACACCTCAAATTTGCCATAATCAATATTTTGTCTGGCAAAAGATTCAATCAGTTCTACCAATTCACCGGATCTATTATAGGAAGGCACAATTATGGAAAATAAATAATCAGACATCAAATTCTCCGCTTACTTTTTCTTATTAAAATATGTAATCAACTCACAAATCAACCCAATAGAGAAAAACTGAATACCCAAAATAATCATTAAGGCGCCAAATAGCATCATCGCCACATGTTGCTGAAAATTATGGCCAAATCCATATTTCAAAACCAGAACATACAATTCCGCCACAACCCCAAAAAACATAAAAATCGTCCCCCAGGCGCCAAAAAAGTGCATGGGTTTCTTAAAATATTGAGTCACGAACTTCACAGTGATCAGGTCAAAAAATCCACGCCAGAACCGGCTGATACCATATTTCGTTTCACCGTATTTGCGCTCAAAATGACGAACCTTCATTTCACCGCTGGTAAAGCCCTGCTGCTGTGCCAATACCGGAATGTAGCGGTGCATTTCACCGTAAACCGAGACATTTTTCACCACCTTGGATTTGTAAACCTTCAGGCCATTGTTACAGT
Source organism: uncultured bacterium (assembly GCA_964472715.1). GTDB lineage: Bacteria > Fidelibacterota > UBA2242 > UBA2242 > JAFGTP01 > JAFGTP01. Next base: position 675 of record CAYYMT010000037.1, read on the forward strand.
CATGCAGTTTAATACCGGTTAAAATACGGGTGAAAAAGTTATATACTTTAGACGTATGTTTTTTGATGAACCGGTCTTTCCGATTGTGTTTCCAACCGGAAACCAGATCAACACCGGTCTCTTTTATTTGTTTGATCATATCCGGGATCGCGTAAGGATCGTCCTGCAGATCCGCATCTATTGTTGCCACATAATCACCGTCAGCAATCTCGAAACCACGATTCAAGGCAGCTGCTTTTCCCTGGTTACCGATAAAACTCTCTAAAATTACTTTCTCATTATCACTGGCTAATTTCTCTTCAATTTCCAGCGAGCCATCCCGGGAACCGTCATCAACAAATATGAGATTGTAATCATAATCGCTTTTGTCCAGGGCATCACAAATTTTGCGATATAATTCTTCCAGCGATTCGACTTCATTATAAACCGGTATGACAATTGATACTTTTTCGATATTATTTTTTTGCAACATATCCTCTCTTTTTTATCCCGGACAAGTTAAGTGTTTTAACAGAAAAATGGTATAAATTTATTTTCACTTCGATGGCTTTATTCAAGTCAATAATTTGAATAACACCGGGTAAAACCAACTGGTCATAGAGTTCGTAATCGGAATAAATAAAAATAGATGAAAGTTCCCGGCCGGTTTCATATATTTCCACCCTTCGAATCAATCCCAGGTCATTAAAAAAAGTTGTCACATCTTGTCCGGCGGTAGTTTTAGTTTGAATATAATCCAGTTTTTTGGAGTTAATATTTTTAGCATCAAAAAGAGGCTGGGCAAAAAATATTTTTCTGATTTCAGCCAGACTGAGCTCATTAAATACGAAAAGGGAAAATTCCGGTGGGATTTCATGACGCCCCAGATGCCTGTTTTCACGCTGCATCCAAAGGTCAAAATCATTATTATAAAATTCCATAAAGGCCTGTTTCCGGCCAATTACATCGCGAAACTGAATGTCCAGTGAATCGGGAATTTTTAGATTGAACACCGCATTGAGTTTACCCTCATTAAAAGGGGTATCCACAAATATATTACCACGGGCTTCAATATGCCCGGCCCGGTTAATAGCACGATTATTCTGCTGCAGGTCAGGAATATTTTCCATCTCCGGCTTAATATAACGGGTACAGTTTGAAACCGGCAGTAGCGACAGAAAAATTAATAATGCTTTAACTGTTTTACTGATTAACTTTTTCTTTGAGTCTTTCATTTTCCGGATCTAGTTCCAGGGCTTTTTGATAATAGGTTTTTGCTTCTTCCGGTTTGTCCATTTTCATCATCACATCCCCGAGATGCTCCATAATTTCTGAATTTTCACCAATTTCCTGTAATGCTTTTTGCAAATACTTTTTCGCTTCTGTGTAATTTCCCTGTTTGAAAAGCACCCATCCTTTTGTATCGAGATATGACGGATTTTCCGGTACAATTTCCAGGGCCTTATTCACCAGATTATTTGCCATATCCAGTTTTTCACCCCGGGTGGCAAGACTGTAGGCGTAATTGTTTAAGGCGATCGGGTCGTCCGGATTTTTGTCAATCATAACACTGTAAAGGGAATCTGATTGCGCGTATTTTCCGGCTTCTTCAAGCACCGTTGCCTTCAGGTGATAAACCTGAAGTGTGTCTTCTGTAAACTGCAGGGCCTGGTCCAGGTAGTTCAGGGCATTTTCAAAGTTTCCTTTTTCACGGTATAAGGAACCGATAATAAAAAGAAGATCAGCGTTCCGGGGGAATATTTCTTTGGCTTCATGCAGCACTTCCAGTCCCTTATCCAATTCATTATTATGGGCGTAATAATAAGCTAGGTTTTTAAAATTCTCGATATTTTCCGGATGATTTTCCACCATCTTTTTCAGGTAATTTAAAGGGTTATATTTTTCATCTTTCACCTGGGAGAGAATCTCGCCAAAATTATTTTGTATTTTTTCATCATCAGGCAATAATTTGATCAATTTTTGATAAATTTCTATTGCTTTATCAATGTCCTGATTCAGAATAGCCAGATCGGCACTGGTCTTCAGATATTCTGTATTATCCGGGTCCAGTTGCGTTAAGAAATTATAATATTGCGCAGCTTTATTAAAATTCTTTGATAGAAAAAGTATTTCCGCAGCCCGTTCCAGCGCGGCAATTTGCGACCGGTCTTTGCGAAAAATATTTTCATACTTTTGCAAAGCTTCAGAAATGCGCTCAGTTCGTAAGTATATCTCCGCCAGTTTGTAATCAATGTCCAGATTTTCCGGTAATTTACCGGTCAGTTTATCATACCGCTTTTCGGCGGCTTTATAATTTCCTTCAAAGAATATGATGTCAGCCAATTGTTTCCTGGCCTCATAATTCAGGCTGTCCAGTTTAATTGCTTTGACGAGGGCTTTTTTGGCATTGTCATATTTACCTAAATTAATGTACGCGTCGCCGATTGATTTATAAATGGTTGATGAACTCGAATCGATTTTAGCGGCGTCCTGGTATTCCAGCACCGCCATTGCATAGTTTCCGTGCAATGAATAAATCTCGCCATTCATAAAATGCCGGATGGCTTCGGAATCATAGATTTTTACTTCCTCTTCCGGTTTAACTTCCGGTTGTTTCCCGGCACAATTGAACAGTACAAGGGAAAAAAGTAAGTAAAGCAACAAGGATATAGGGAATGTTTTTTTCATTTCGTTCTCAATAATAATTAGCAGGTCAATTATAAAATAAGAGTTAGAGCCCAAATGTTCCCTAACTCTTATAGTTTAAACCAAAAACAGTTCTATTTATAGATTTCGCTCTGGTTGCATTTACAAACTTTTACCATTTTTTCATTAAAACTGATTCTGTTTGAACCGGAGATCGTTTCTACATGCTTTACTCTGATAATATCACCGCCGCAAGTCGGGCAGACTTTATTTTTGTCCTGCAAAGCTTTTTCTGTTTTGGACGCAAACCCTTTGGTTACTCGTTTTGCCATTTTTACTCCTTTATGCTTTATACATTTTTACTTTGTTTCCATCTAATTCTTTGACCTTATACATGGCCTGGTCAGCATTGGCGATAATGTTGTGAAAATCGTCGCCGTGCTTTGGAAATTCCGCCAGGCCGATACTGATCGTAATATTTTCTCTTTGGCCATTATACTCAAAAATAAAATTCTCAATATTGCTGCGAATTCTTTCTGCTGTATTAATACTGGTAGCATTGTCGGTATTCACCAAAATCACACCGAATTCTTCACCACCGTAGCGTCCTACAATATCAATTTTGCGAACGCTGGCGGTAATGATTTGAGCTACTTTTTTAAGAACATAGTCACCAAATAAATGGCCGTATTCATCATTAACACTTTTAAATTTATCAATGTCAATCATCAGATAAGTCAGCCGCGTATCATACCGTTTGCATCTTTCGATCTCGTATTTCAACTGGTCTTTCAGGGCTTTATGATTGAATAATTTCGTCAGGCTGTCAACCATTGAAAGGTCTTTAACCGTCTTATATTCAAAATTTTTGCGGCAGGTGTTTTCCAGATTGCTGCATATATTCTTTAGTAAAAGAAAATCGGATTCAGAAAAATTGTTATCAATAAAACTCTCCAGTATCAGGCAGGTTTTAACATCCTTATTAACAGTCATGGGAATTCCAATGGCCGATTTAAAAGGCAGCATCTGAAAGTCATTGGGTTTAAACCGGTAAGCGATTTCACTATCATCATAATTTTTGATAAAAAACTTATCGCTATTCAGGACCCGTTCACAAAGCGTATTGCGAATATCAAACTGAAATCCCACTGTATAATCCGTTTCCACGCCATCTATAAAATCAACATTTCCCAAATTTTCACCATTTACAGAGTAGGAAATTATCGAAAGTTTATCATAGGTCAGATATTTTTCAATCAGATTAGTGAATTCGCGATACACAGAGTTTAAGTCTTGTTCGCTCTGAATAGAAAGATTGAGTTCTTCCAGTTCCTGCAGAAAATCAATTTTACGATTTAGATTCTCCATATTATCCAGCTGTGAAATAAACTGTGTGATGATATTTGTATATTCTGTCAGTAATTCAAGATCATGATTTCCCCAGGCGTCTTTTTCCCGGCTGTCAACACCAACAAACCCGATAAAGCCGCCGAATAAAAGCGGAACGATCATCATGGACTTTATTGCCGCCGGCTGTGGATAATGAAATAACTCAGACTGTGCCAGATCATGGGAAGAATAATTCCTGGGAATCGCCGAATCACGTAAGTCATTATAGAAGTCATTGCCTTCAATGGTTTCGTTTAATTCGTCAACAATATCCGATTCAAAATGCTGCAGACGATAATAATTTTCCTGAGGATTATACAGGTAAAAAAATGAGGTGTCAGCCACCAAAGAATGTTTGACTGTTTTGATCAGTTTATTAGTCAGCTGGTGATACTTCTCATTGGGATCCGCGATATTCAGGAAAAAATCAGTAAACCGTCTTTCCTCCTCGTCAGTATCCGAACTTTCCGGTCGTTTTTTATCTCTTCTGCTGATTTTATTGTACAATTCCAGATTTATATAGGTAACATAGGCCAGCAATCCCAGAAAACCGGTGATACGAAAAAGCATTCCGGCCTTCTGAAAATAGTTAAAGCCGGGATAGATAAAAACCCCGACTAAAACAAGAAAGACAATAATGTATCCGATTAAAAATTTTTTACTATTTTCCATGCTACCTTACTTTTAATACAGCAGGGAAAGATACTACAAATCGAAGGTAAATTCAATATTAAATATTGAAAATGTAGCAATTATTTTTTCTGATAATCCACTTTATTCAAATTATTTTCGAAATTCCGGGCCGGCTCATCTTCATCACTCAGTCCGCTGTCAACCTGTGTATTAGCCAACTGATCCGGCTGCAGGTAAGCAGGTGTCGCATCAAATTGCTGCTGAAATTTTCGGGCATCATCAATTTGTTTTTGCGCCGTTACCGGCAGTTTTGGCGTTGGCGGAGCGACATTTCCCGATGTTTTCATCATAAAAAATCCTATAATTACCAGCACCAAGACCGATGAAAAAGCATAGGCAAAGGATGGTATCCGGTTCAAGGAAATTTTTTTGTTTTGGGAAGCTAAAATGCGTGAATTTCTGTCATTCAAAATTCTTTTTCGCAAAGAACTCATGAATTCGTCACTAACTGGTATTTGCGGCAAGTGATGCATTTTTTCTCTGGTTTTGAATACTGATGCGAAAAGTGTATTACAGTCTTCACAGTTTTCGCGATGGGATTCAAAAAACCTGCGATCTCTGAAAGAGATTTGTTTGTCGATGTAATTTGATATAAGAGACTTAAACTTGTAACAATTTTTCATTAACCTCAACACCTCCAATATTTACATATTTTCAAGTTCCTTTTGCAATCTCAATCTAGCACGATTTATCCTAGATTTTACTGTTCCGATTGGTTTTCCAATAATATTACTGATTTCTTCATACGAAAGTTCCTGAACATCTCTTAAAATGATTGCAATTCGAAAATGTTCCGGAAGTTTTGAAATTGCCTGCTGAATAAATTTTTCTCCCTGTTCACTCTCCAGGATTTCCTGGGTGGTTCGATCTTTGGAGGGCAGATCAAGGTCTTTATCTTCCGGCCCCAAGTGGGAAAAAAACATCAATTTACGCGTTTTTCGTTTACGCAAAAGGGTTTTGGCAAGATTAGCGGCAATGGTGTAGATCCAGGTGGAAAATTTTGCGATTTCTTTGTAAGCATGCTTATTTTGATACAATTTCAAGAAAGTATCCTGCACCAGGTCTTCTGCTTCGCGGCGATCATTAACGTATCGATATACAAAATTCGTTAACCGATCACGATAACGCCGTACAATTTCTTCAAAGGCCCAGACATCACCTTTTTGAAATCTTTTTATTAATTCCTCATCCGTCAATTGCTTTTTTTTGATTTCTTTTTCCATAATCATGCGTTAAATATCTCATAAATTAATGGAACTACCAAATCCTGATTTGATAGTCCGGTTGATTTGCTTTTTAAATCGGCATCTGCCAGGTGATGAAAAATCTTTCCAAAATTTGCTTCGCGGTATTTTGGAACCGATCGTGAAATTTGTTGCTTCTTTTTCCAATTATAACTGAACATTTTGTTCGCATCCTCTACCATGCAGACATACATATCATTGAAAAAATTATACATTGAAATGATGATGAATGGAGTTCCCGTTCCCATTTGCGCCAGGGCCTCAGAGATCTCGATGGACTTATAAAAATTCTTGTTTCCCATAGCGTCCAATAAATCATAGATATTATATTTTTTCTCTCCGCCCACCACTTTTTTTACCTCTGTGGCGGTTATTTTCCTGTCTGCTCCCGTATTGATCAGCACTTTTTCAAACTCCGCAAAGGTGTGATGCAGTGAATCATTGGTTATAGATGTCAGTAAATTCACTGCTTCGCCGGTAATTTCAATCCCCATGCGATTAATTTGCTCGGCAACAAAACCGACATACTGATTTGGAAAGGGAGTCCAGACTTTCACTGGCGTGGCGGCACTGATCAATGATTTTACAAATTTCGAAGTGGTTTTTTCAGCGATCAGCACTAAGGTTATATTTTTATCAGGATTTTCTGTGTATCTGAGCAATTTTTTCCGGTATTTTGCAGAAAATTTCTCAATACCATAGTAAACAATTATTTTCTTTGTGCTAAAGAGGCCGAAACTCATCAAATTATCCAGAAAATCCTCATCTTCGGTATCTCCCTGGTTGCCATGAAAAATTTTGCGCTCGGCATCCCTGATCTGATTAAACAGGGTTCTGACAAACTCCTGTTTCATATAGATATCATTCCCCTGCAAAAAATAGATTTTGTCGATCTTTCGTTTATTAATTTTATCCAGTGTTTTAAAATAGTCATTCATATTCGTCTCTGTTGTTTATAAAAATAAAAGGACAAAAATACCAAGGACAGCACAATAGGGAGCAAACCAACTGAATTTTCCGGTTTTGATCAGTCGTAACAAAAAACGGATGGCAATATATCCTACGATAAAAGAAGCAATAAATCCAATTATTAAGACCCAAACCTGGTTAATTTCCAGCCCCGTTTTGAAAAGATCTCTTAATTCCAGAACAGCCGCGCCGGCAATTGCAGGAATCGACAGCAAAAAGGAAAATCTGGCAGCTTCTTCACGATTTAGCCCCAAGTATAAAGAAGTACTAATTGTTGTTCCTGACCGTGATATCCCCGGAAATATCGCCATTGCCTGGCCAATTCCTATGAGTATTGATTTCCAGAATGTCAGCTGTTTACCCCGGTCAGTGATAAACCGGGTAAGGAATAAAATTACAGCAGTTGTCAAAAGTGTCACTCCGACCAGTTTAACATTATGAAAAATACTCTTGAAAAAATCATTAAAAAAGAAGCCGGCAAATACCGCCGGAACTGTACCAACTACGATCAAAAGGGCCAACTTAAAATAATAATCCTCCTGATAGGCATTTTTTACCTTTCGCCCAAATATTCCACCAAAAAAACTTTTAATCATTTTGATGATGTCATCATAATACACCACCAATACACTTAAAAGTGTTCCAAGATGGACAACCACTTCAAAAGCCACATTTTCGGAAACAATATTAAAAAGCCGCTGCACTATTACAAGGTGTCCGGAACTGCTCACCGGCAAAAATTCTGTCAGTCCCTGTACTATACCTAAAACTAATGATTCTATTAAATTCATATATTATTTATTCCTCTAAAAATTTTGATAAAATTTATTCTTAAGGCTGATATTTAGCAAGTATGAATTTTGGGGTTAATATTTTGGTTTTGATTATTCTTGTATCAATTTTTGTATTTAATAATACAAAACTATTATCATTAATCAAAAACTTTTATGAAATTTTATAATGAATATCAATTATTGCCGTTTTATTCTTCCCAATTATTTAATAATTCCAGCATATCTTTCAAGCCATGCTTGATCCTGGTAATGGCATCTTTGTAACGGTCTATCTCTTTGCGGGATCTTTTATTGCCCAGAGCTTGATTTTTTTCAAAATCATCAAGTTCTCTTTTTTTGATATTGGACAGTTTCTGTTTCGCGCCTTCTATGGTAAATTTTTTATTATACAGCAAATCCTTGATAAACCGAACCAACAAAATATCTTTGTCCTTATAGATTCGGTTACCGGCCCGGTTCTTGGAGGGCGATAAAATAGAAAATTCAGATTCCCAATATCTTAATACATGGGGTTTTAACCCCACCATTTCCGCTACTTCTCCGATTGAGTAATATAACTTTTTAATTGCCATATAAGTCCAGTTTTACCTTTATTTACCATTGAATTATAAAAAGACTCTTAATCTAATGCAAGAAAATCTTTAATCCGCTGCCAAATAATTGTTCCATTATTCCAGAAATTGATAAAATTTTGTTTCCGGGCAGCTCGCTTCAATAGGCGATAATTACCGGAAATTTTCCGTGCTACCGACGCTTCTGTCTCACCGGCATAAACACCGATCCGGGGTATCATCATATCCGGTTTTGCCTGTTTAAACAAATGCATGGGATAAAATCCGCAACACCCTTTATATCCATATTTTTTACATGCATCCAACACTTTTCTGTTAACCCGTCCAAAGGGAGCGGAAAAAAAATTAATTTCAACATCAAATTCCTGCTGCAGATATTGGCGTGAGTCGCCAATTTCATGAGCCAATAGATCTTGATTTTTATCATGCAGGGCTGTATGCGCGAATCCATGAGAGCCGACTTCCCAGCCCTTTCCAATTAATTCCCTGATTTCCGTTTTATCCAAATGCCTGAATTTAATTCCTCCAAGATTGGCGTCCCAGGTATTGTGTTTTCCGATAGCTGAACAAATGATAAAAACCGTTGCCCTGGCTTCAAATTCCTCTAAAACAGGCAAGGCATATTGATGGAGATTCTGATAACCGTCATCAAAAGTAATGGCGATATCCTTTTCATCCGTACTAAAAAAAAGTTCGGTCAGGGTTACCAAATTGTAACCCCGCCGAACCAATGAGTTAACCTGTCTGCGAAATTTGTCCGGGTTGACAACAGTGATCCCAATTTCCCTTTTCCGGTCGATTTTATGGTAGGCCAGAACTTTGTTGGGCGTAATTACTGTTTTCCCCGTCATATTCTATTTAGGTGTAAAATTATATTTTTTATAAAACTTAGCAGTAAATTCCTTTATTGCTTTATATGCTTTTTTCAGTGTTTCATCGTCAGGCAGGAATACGATACGAAAATGATGCGTTCCTTCCTTTTGTCCGAAACCACTGCCGAATACAACCAGCACGCCGGTTTCTTCCAGCAGTTCCAGGACATATTCCTTATCTGTTACACCTTCAGGCAACTGAACCTGCGGAAAGGCATAAAAAGCGCCACCGGGTTTGACACAGCTGATCCCGGGAATCTCATTTAACATTTCATAAGTAATATCACGGCGTCTTTCGACTTTTTCCAGAACTTCGCTAAAATGTTCGTTGGTGTCATTCAAGGCCGGCGCGATCATGTGCTGTTGCGGATGGGGCGAACATAACCGGGCCCGCAATAATTTATTGATCGCATTTCGGTAATCTTCCATCACCCTGGCAGGATCGTGAAAAATTGCCCAGCCAACCCGCCATCCCGGCATGATATAATTTTTGCTCAGTCCGCCAAAGGTAATAACCGGTACTTCTTCGGACAAAGATGCAATGGCAATATGCTGATTACCGTCCATCAACAATTTATCATATATTTCATCGGCCAATACAACCAAATTATGTTTTTTCGCAAATTTCAGAATATTGCGAATACTTTCTTCATTGTAATTAGCGCCGGTGGGATTATTGGGATTGATCACAACAATGGCTTTGGTTTTTTCATTGACGCATTTTTCCAATTCCTCAAAATCGATTTGCCAGCCATTTTCTTCATTAAGATTATAAGGATTCACTTCACCATGATAGACGGGAATCTGCCCGCTGTATAGTGGGTAACCGGGTGATGGCGTCATAATATTTTCACCGGGATTAACCAGTGCCGAAATGCAAAGGGTAATGGCTTCCGAAGCGCCGCTGGTAACGACTACATCGTTTATCGTTACGTTGGGAATATTTTTATTTTTGATGGCATCGGTGACAATGGCTTCACGAGCCGGTATAATGCCCATTGAATCACAGTAAGTGGAGACATTCAGATCTCCATCTTTATCAGACTGCATAATTTTATCGGCGACAATTTTCCGCAAACTTTTCGGTGTTTCAAAGTCATAAACCGGCGGATCACCGATATTCAGGTATAGTATTTCTTTACCTTTGGCCTCGAGTTCTTTCGCTCTTACGACAATATCCCGTATCGCGTAAGTGACATTTTCGGTTCTTAGTGCAGGAATAATTTTTTTCATCAGTGGTTCCCTCCTCAAAAATTAATCTTATTTTATCGGCACAATCCTGGTCTCAACATAGGCCTCTTCATCATACAGATATTTGGCCAGTTCTCTGATCTCATTGGTCGTGATTTTATTGATGACGTCCAGTAACTGGTCAATTGTCTGTAATTCTTTTTCAAAGATCGCCATTTTAGCAATTCTGCTCATCCTGGATTGCATACTTTCCAGGTGCAACATCGCCGAGCCCTTGAATTGTTGTTTTGCTTTGGTAAGTTCTTTCTCCGTAACACCCTTGTCTGCAATATCCTTGAGTTCGTTGAATATCAATTCCCTGGTAAAATCAATTTTATTGACATCGGTTGCCACATAAATACTGAAATCACCTTGATTGAGGTAAAATTCAGTCATGCTGTAAATGGAATAAATAAATCCATATTTTTCCCGGATATTATTAAAAAACCGGGATGACAAACCGGCACTCAGAATAATATTTAACAATGATATATGATGCCGCCTGGGATCGGTTTTTGGGAAAATACGCCGGCCCAGCAGCAAGTGGGTCTGCTGAATATCACGTTGATATTCGGTTTTGGGCTGTTGAACTGGCTGTATTTCCGGCATTTCCTCTTTTTCCTGCCGCCCGGGCATGCTGGCGGTATAGCGCGATACTAATCTCACTAATTCATTGTGATCAACATTTCCGGCAGCGGTTACCAACAAGTTGTCGGTTGTATAATTGGTCTTATGAAAATCAAGGATTTGCTGATTGGTGAAATTCCTGACACAATCCAGCGTTCCCTGGATCGGTCGTCCCAAAGGATGGTCGGGAAATAACTGGCTATGATGAAGGTCAAAGATGATATCCGAAGGATTGTCCTCCACACCTTTGATCTCTTCCAGAATAACCGTTTTTTCCCGCTCAAAATCACTATCATCAAATTTCCAGTTGATGGTAATATCGGAAAGAACATCAACCCCCTGCTCCAAATATTCATTCATCAAACGAACATAATAGCAGGTGGTACTTTTGCTTGTAAAAGCATTGAGAACTCCGCCGAGGGATTCGATATCATTGGCGATATCGAAACTGGTCCTCTTTGCAGTTCTCTTAAATACCATATGTTCAAGCATATGGGCCATACCATTAAACTGGTCGGTTTCATTAACAGACCCCACCATCAGCCAGAATCCTAATGAAACCGAATGTACTGTATTAATATTTTCAGAAATAACTGTGACACCATTTTCCAATACTGTCTTCTGAAAATTTTCTTTATTCATACAGAAAACCTGTTATCTTCTGTTTCTGTCTCTGTTGTTTCTGCCCCGGCTGTCTCTGCCACGGTTACTTCGATTATCTCTGCGATCTGAACTCCTTTTAGGTTCTTCATAACCCTCAGGTTTCGGAAGCAGCGCTTTACGACTTAATTCGAATTTTCCCGGCGCAGTGATATCCTGTAGTTTGACAGTGATAGTATCACCAACACTCAATTTTTCGTGAATATCTTTAGTGCGGGTCCATTCGAGTTCAGAAATATGTAACAAACCTTCTGTTCCCGGTAAAAATTCCACAAAAGCGCCGTAGGATTCCAGTCTGGTTACCGTACAGTTTTCGTAGATTTTTCCTTTTTCCGGTTCTTCCAGAGTTTTTTTGATGATCTCCTTGGCCTCTTCCGCCGAATCGGTATTGGGAGCTGAGATTGTTACCCGGCCATCGTCTTCGATTTCCACAACAGTCTCAGTTTTTTCCTGGAGGGCTTTAATATTTTTTCCGCCCGGGCCAATGATCTTACCGATTTTTTCCGGATCGATCATGAGACTGACAATTTTCGGTGCGTGTTTGGAAATATCAGAGCGGGCTGCATCAATGGCTTTTTCCATAATTTCAATAATATGGATGCGGCCTTTGCGCGCCTGTTCCAAAGCTGTCCGCATAATGTCGGTGGAAATTCCTTTTACCTTCAGGTCCATCTGAATAGCCGTCAGTCCGTCTCGGGACCCGGTTACCTTGAAATCCATATCGCCAAAATGGTCTTCCGCACCCTGAATATCAGAAAGCACATAGGCGCCGTCATCAGTTTTGATCATACCCATTGCAATACCTGCAATAGTTTTTTTAATTGGCACACCAGCGGCCATCATAGACAATGAACCGGAACAAACCGAAGCCATAGAAGAGGAACCATTGGATTCCAGCACTTCTGATACAATTCGAATTGTATAAGGAAAGTCATCTTCCTGGGGCACAAAGTATTTTAAAGCCCGTTCAGCCAGATTTCCATGTCCGACTTCTCTTCGTTTTGGACCGAAAAGTCTGCCCACTTCACCCACACAAAAGGGAGGAAAATTGTAATGGAGGTAAAAATTCTTGCTGAATTCTTCCTGTCCAACATTATCCACAATCTGTTCATCCCGCTTGGTGCCTAAAGTCGTGGTTCCCAGAGTCTGGGTTTCGCCCCTGGTAAAAAGCGCGGAACCGTGGGCTCTTGACAAAACATCGATTTCGCAGGTAATGGGACGAATTTGGTCCAGTGAACGGCCGTCAAGACGCTCTTTTTTCTCTGCGATCAATTTGCGCATGTCGGCTTTTTGAAGGTCATCAACTGTTTCCCAGATAATTCCGGCGGAATCGGGATATTCTTCTTCTGTTTCTTTAACCAGTTCTTTCACAAAAGCTTTCACGGCATTTTCACGGCTTTTCTTGGAAACCCGGCCTAATTCCAGCCATTCAGCCAGTTTCGGTTCGGTTTTTTCTGTAACCAGTTTAACCAGTTCTTCCGGATGTTCGGATTTTGTGACTGCAACTTTGACCGGTTTGATTTCATTGAAAAGTTCCATCTGAAGATCTATCAATTTTTTGATTTCTTCATGAGCAAATTCAATGGCGTCCAAAAGAATTTCTTCACTGATTTCTTTCAGTTCACCTTCTACCATAACAACCGATTCGGCTGTGCCGGCCACAACGATTTCCAGGTCTGAATTTTCTATCTGTTCGAAGGTCGGATTAATAATAAAATCTTCGCCGATTTTTCCTACTCTGACACCGGCAACGGCTTCATGAAAAGGAATATCGGAAATCAGTAAGGCGCAGGAAGAGCCGAGGATCGCTAATACGTCACCGGGATTTTCCAGGTCACTGGACATTAATGTCGCGATGATCTGCGTATCACTCATAAATCCCTCTTCAAACATCGGTCTGATGGGGCGATCCATGAGTCTGGCTGTTAAAATTGCATCTTCGCCGGGACGGCTTTCACGTTTAATGAATCCACCCGGAAATTTTCCTGATGCATAGGCTTTTTCTTTATATTCACATTGCAACGGGAAAAAATCCTGTGCAACTTCTGTGTCTAATTTAGCTGTAGCTGCAACCAGCACTGCTGTTTCTCCATATTGAATGAATACGGAGCCGTTTGCTTGCTTAGCCATTCTCCCTGTTTCTATACTTAAGGGACGGCCACCAAACATTATCTCTTTTTTTATCAAAATATCTCCTTTAAAAATTATTTTCTAAGACCAAGTTTTGCGATCAGGTCTTTGTATGCTTGTTCATTTCTTCTTTTCAAATATTTCAGAAGTTTTTTACGTCTGTTAACAAGCACCAGCAGACCTCTTTTCGATCCATGGTCCTTAGGATTGGTTTTAAAATGTTCTGTTAAATTTTTAATTCTTACTGTTAAAAGTGCAACCTGAGTTTCGGTTGATCCTGGATTGTCACCAAACTCTTCAATGATTTGTGTCTTTTTTTCTTTTGTTATCGACATTTTGTTTGTCCTCCATTCGTCTAATTATATTGTTTAATTAATTCCAAACCATTCTGTTTATCTATTCTCATCTGCTCTATCAATGCGTCCTGTGAATCATATTTTATTTCATCACGCATACGGTGCAAAAGCGTAACCTCAATCGGCAGGTTATAGAGATTAACATTTTTCTCGTGATAAATAAAAATTTCAATCACCAGATCGCTCTCCCCGAAGGTCGGGCGAACACCAATATTACAAAGACCAAATTTGTCCCGTCCGTCAATAACCACCCTGGTCAGATAAATACCCCTGGCCGGCACTAGTTTTCTGGGATTGTCAATTTCAATATTGGCGGTTGGAAATCCCATCATTGTACCTCTTCCCGAGCCATGGATGACCCGGCCGGAAAAATGATATTGATATCCCAGCGCCTGCTCTGCAGCTGCTAAATTTCCCTGCTTTAAATAATTCCGTATACCGGAAGAACTGACGATTTCACCGTTTACCCTCACCGCCTCAGCCTGTACAACATTAAACTGATATTTTTTTCCGCATTGCTGCATTAATTCAACATTTCCCAGGCGGGCTTTTCCAAAACGAAAATCATACCCTACAATCACCTGGGAAGCACCGATTTTATCAACAATTACCTGTTTCAGAAATTCTTCCGGGCCCACGGATAAAAAGTCAGGATCGGTTTCCAAAAATAGGATACCATCAATTCCGGTATCTTCCAAAAGAATGGTTTTTTCCTCATTGGTGGTAAGAATCGGAAGAGGCGGACCATTCTTCAATTCCGCAAAAACATTTCTAGGATGTTTATCAAAAGTCACTAATAATGATTTGGTATTTATTTTTTTTGCTTCGCGGATACAGGTTGTAATTATTTGCCTGTGTCCATAGTGTATACCATCAAAATTCCCAATACAGATCACTGCATTGGAAAAATTATTTGTCAGATTTTCTACACCAAAAATTACATTCATATCAGTTAACACTTACTTCTTCAGTGCTTTTTAAGATTCTTTTTTCATCTGTCAATGCTGAATCGAGGTCGTCATACTCAATTGCATTTGCCAGTGTATATTCGCCAATGGATTCCCGGGTCAGTTGTTCCAGATAACCGACCGTTCCCAACGCTTTTGAAATATCTTCCCCCAACACACGAATATAAGTTCCGCTGGAGCATTCCACCAGAATTTCCAGTTTTTCATCATCTGTTTTTTTCAAATCCAGATTATGAATTTGGACCTTTTTGGGCTGAAGGTCAACTTTAATTCCTTTTCTGGCATATTTATACGCCGGACGGCCATTAACCTTTTTGGCAGAAAACTGCGGGGGCATTTGGTCGTATTCTCCGATAAATCTTTCAGCAGTCCTTTTCAGTACATCCCCGGTGATTTCCGGAATGCCGGCTTCTTTGACAGTTTTCCCCTCAATATCACCGGTATCTCTCTGCTCGCCTAAAACCAATACAGCGCGGTAGGTTTTTGATTTTTGTAATATTTCATTCATTCGTTTAGTGGCGCCCCGCCCGATCAGGATAATCAATACACCATCGGCAAAGGGGTCCAGTGTTCCACCATGACCAACTTTCTTAAAATTCAAAATTTTCTTGACCCGGCGGACAACATCATAGGAACTTTTACCCACCGGCTTATTAACGTTTAATATTTTAGCTATTCTGCCTATTTTCTTCCTCTTTGTGTACCTGATCGATCAATTTATCGATCTTTTCAGCATAATCCAGGGAGTCATCTAAAACAAACTCAATTTCCGGCACATGGCGAAATCGCACCTTATTACCAAGATAGCCCCGGATGATGCCGGTTTTTCTTTTTAAAAGGCTTAACTTATTTTCCTTTTTTTCCGGTGTATCTTCATAAATACTGACATAAATTTTTGCATATCTGAGATCAGCGGAACATTTGACTTTGGATACGGTAATAAATCCCAAATTGGAATCGAATATATCCTTACTCAAAATTGTGCCCACAGTTCTTTTTATTTCTTCCTGTACTTTTTTAATTCGTATTTTAGCCATTAAAACATTTCCATAATTCGGTTAGACAATAAAACATCAAAATTTTGGCTGATGAAATTTTCCGTATCGCTCAATATAGTGTGGCATCTTGATGATTGATTTGCCAGGGTAACCACACCTATATGGGCCCTGCCATAAGAATCCTGGTCAGAAAGTTCGGAAAAAGCCACATTATACTTTTTTCTGACCTGATTTGTGATTCTTTTCAGGAGGGAGCGTTTATCTTTAAGGGAATTGGTGCCCGGGAGTAACAATTCCATTTGTAAAAGTCCAATCGTCATTGATCAACTATTCCAACTTCCTCTTCACAGATTTAATTTCAAAGCCTTCGATAATGTCCCCTTCGGCATAATCACTATAGCCTTCCAGGTTGATACCACACTCAAAGCCTTCTTTGACACTCTTGACATCATCTTTAAAACGTTTAATGGTCACAATCTCACCGGTGTGGATCTCTTCCCCGTCACGGATCAGGCGGCCCATGGTATTTCTGAACAATTCTCCTTTTGTAACATAGGAGCCGGCAATATTGCCGATATTAGGCACTTTAATTACCATGCGCACTTCCGCACGGCCGGTTTTTTCTTCCACCTTGTCCGGTGTCAGGAGGCCTTCCAGGGCGCTCTTCACATCATCCTGCAACTCGTAAATCACACGATATCTGCGAATTTCCAC
>CAYYMT010000037.1:17615-21531 GCA_964472715.1 uncultured bacterium
ATCTTGCGGGCTTCTTTTTCATTTTCAACACCGGCAAAAATATCCGCCAGTTTCGGTACGATATCGAATCCGACAACCCGTACCGGCTGTCCCGGTTTCACTTCTTCCAGTTTCTTGCCAATTTCATTGAACATAACCCGCACACGGCCAAATGCAGCGCCACAAACAAAGGGATCACCAACTTTCAATGTTCCCTTTTGTAATACAACTGTGGCAATAGGGCCATGCCGGCTATCGACACGCGCTTCGATGACAGTACCCTTTGCCTGGGTATCCGCATTGGCTTTTAATTCGAGTATTTCCGATTCAAGCAGAAGCAATTCCAGCAGGTGGTCAATTCCTTCACCGGTTTTTGCGGAAACCGGCGCGGTCTGAATTTCACCACCCCAACTTTCCACTAGCACACCATGTTCCGATAATTCCCGTTTAACTCTTTCTATATCAGCGCCGGGTTTATCGATTTTATTAATAGCAACGATCATTGGCACTTCCGCAGATTTTGCGTGATTGATCGCTTCGATTGTCCGCGGCATAACGCCGTCATCGGCGGCCACGATCAGGACAACAATATCCGTGACCTGAGCGCCACGGGCACGCATAGCGGTAAATGCTTCATGTCCTGGTGTATCCAGAAAAGTAATTTTTTCTTTATTGTCCAACTGTACCTGATAAGCGCCGATATGCTGTGTAATACCACCGGACTCACCACCGACAACATTGGTTTTGCGAATATAATCCAGCAAGGTTGTTTTACCATGGTCAACATGGCCCATTATCGCAACTATCGGGCTGCGTTTGACCGCGTTTTCCATATCCTCCTGGCTTTCGTCTATTTTCAGAACTTCTTCACCATACTGCTGGAGTTTTTCGACTTCATAGTCAAATTCCGCGGCAATCAACTGAATTGTATCAAAATCAAGGCGCTGATTGATGGTCACAAACATGCCCAGCGAAATACAGTGCTTAATAACTTCGGAAGGATCAACATCGAGTTGTTTAGCGAGGTCCTCCACCGTAGCAAATTCACTGATCTTGATGACTTGTTTTTCATCAGTCAGTTCATCTTCTTTTTTCTTTTTCTTATATTTTTTCTTAGTTGACTTTTGTCCCATCTTCGCCATGGTTTTTTTGATGGCTTGTTCGACTTTTTCCTGGTCAACTTTTTTATTTTGCTTTTTTCTGCTCTTTTTCTTCTTTCGGGATTTGCCGGTAAGGTCTTTTTCTATATCCTGAATGGAAACGCGCTTGAGTTTTTTACCCTTTTTGGTCTTATCTTCCTCTGCTGTTTTGGCCTGCTTCGGCTTTTTCGCTGTTTCACCGGCAGTTGTTATAGTGGTTGCTTTATCCTGTTTAGTCTTTTTCTGTTTCTTCGCAACAGTTTCCCGGGGTGTTTCCGAAGTCTTTTTCCGCAGGGGTTTTCTTATTTTTTCTTTTTTCGGTTCTGCTTCATCTGTTTGGGACTTGGATTTTGCTGTTTCTTTCACCGTCTTTTTCGGTTTTTCAGCAGCCATTAAATCTTTATATATATCCTTTGCCGATGACATTACATATTCAGAGGCCTTTTCAACGAATTCGCCGGATTGTTTGGAAGCGTCTTCCAGAATTTCCTGCTGGATTTTTTGGGCCTCCTGCCGGGCCTGTTCTTCTTCTTTGCGCTTTTTTTCCGCTTCTTTTCTGGCTTTTTCTTTATTGATCCGTTCGACAACATCTTTTTCTTTTGAAAAATTACGTAGGATCTTAAAATAAACATCTTCGTCGATTGATGCATTAATTCCGGTGCATGGGATATTTTCTTTTTTTAAAAACTTAATTATTTCAATATGAGAAATGTTAAGTTCCTTGGCGATATGAAATATTCTTCTTTTTTTCATCTTATCCTTATTGACCATACCTCTTTTTTGAAAAATTTATACTAATAAATTTTCCGTATCATCGTCGTCTTCTTCTTCATCTTTGTCATAACCGGGAAGTACTGTTTCATCAGGAATATGGTCCATGATTGATTCCTGTGTTTCTTCCACTTTTTCGGATTCTTCATCCGCTTCCTCTGAGGTACTTTTATCTTCTATTTGAGATTTAGTTTCTTTGATCCGCTGCATTTTTTCCAATGCTTTTTCGATTTTTTCGCTCAACGGCTCAATTTTTTCTTCATTGAAATCCGGAATACTTTTCAATTCCTTCATACTGGCAGATAAAAATTCCTCAGCTGTTTCAATGCCGACGGAATAAAGGACCTTCCAATCCTGTTCATCGATGCCATCGATGTCTTCCAGATACAGGGTCTCTTCATCACTGCCTTCATAATCGGACCGTTTGATCGCATCGATTGAATAACCGGTAACCCGTGACGCCAGGCGAATGTTCTGCCCGGCTTTTCCAATGGCTACTGAAATATCGTCATCTTCAAAGATCGCCAGAGCGGACTTCTTTTCTTCATCAATTTCCAGCATATAGGGTTTTGCCGGTGATAGTGCGCGTGTAATCACGATTTCCGGCTCACTGCTGTAATTAATAATATCTATTTTTTCATTGTTCAGTTCCCGGACAATGGCCTGAATTCGGCTACCTTTAATTCCCACGCAGGCGCCCACCGCGTCAATACGCGGGTCATTGGAAGCAACAATTACTTTGCTTCGGTCACCGGGCTGCCGGGCAATGCTTTTAACTTCGATCGTACCGTCGTAAATTTCCGGCACTTCATTTTCAAATAACTTTGCCAAAAAACTACCGTCTGCCCTGGAAACAATGATTTCCGGGCCGGAGTTTGACATCACCGCATCCTTGACAATACCCTTGATAGATTCACCTCTGCGGTAACGTTCTCGAGGAATTTGCTCTTCGCGCGGCATTTTTAATTCAGCCTGGCCCACATTGACAAAAATCGCGTCACGCCTGATCTGATGAACATCACCGATAACAATTTCACCGATTTTCTTTTCATACTCTTCGAACATGACATTCTTTTCCAGTTTCATGATCTGCTGGTTTAAAATTTGTTTTGCAGTTGTGATCAGACGTCGCCCGAAACTTGCGGGATTTATAATTTCAATATAAGGGTCGCCGACTTCCAGATCAGGTTCTACTTCCTGCGCATCTTCCAGGGAAATTTCCTGAACCGGGTCTTCTACATTTTCCACAATTACTTTTTGCTGATATATCTCGATTTCACCCTTATCCATATTTACAATGACATCAAAATTTTCATCACTACCATATTTTTTTATGATAATTTTTCTAAATACAGTTTCGATTATATCGCTTAACTCACTTCTGTCAACATTTTTCTCTCTAGCAATTTCTGCAAAAGCTGAGATTATTTCACGATTAATCAATTTATCTCTCCTATTTATTTAAACTTAATCTCAATTTTTCCACTGACAATATTTTCGAACCCGATTGTTTTTTGTCCGAATTTGCCGGCCAGCGTAATATTATTCCCGGTAACTTCGGCAAGGTCACCGGTCAATGTCTGGGTCGTACCCTCTGCTTTGTATTTCAACCGAATGGTCTTGTTCAAATGACGGCTGAAATCTTTGGCTGTTTTTAAGGGATAATTCAATCCCGGCGAACTGACTTCAAGTCGAAAATCCTCGGGAAGTTCAGCATAGAATTCTTCACTGTCATTGATCCTGCGGGTGGCTTCGGCAATCTGGTCCAGATTAACATTTCCCAGAGGCGTATCCACCAGAATTTTCACAGAACTCCTGTTTCTTTGATGCCTTAAATTGAATTCCACTAATTCAAGGCCATTCTCTTCTAAAATTTTTTCAACGATTTGTTGAACTCTTTCCATTTATCTTACCTGATTTCAAATATTTATACGAAAAAAGTGGGCTCCTGACCCACTTCGCCGAAAATTATAAAAATAATCTTACTATTGCAAGATATATTATAAAAATCTCAAATAATAATTTGA
>CAYYMT010000037.1:21631-32391 GCA_964472715.1 uncultured bacterium
CAAATAATAATTTGAACATGAATATCATAAATCTCTGTTCTGAAATTATCCTTCATAATTTACTTTTCCATGACTTCCAGTTTACCCATTAACAATTCCACTTTTGAATTGATATTAAGCTCAGGATCATCGCCTTTGACTTCCTGCAATATTTTACGGGCGGAGGCAAAATCTTTGAGTTCCAGGTTAACAGCGGCCAATCCCAATTGCGCCACTTGCTTCTGAAACTTATAGGTCGCAGTTTTTACTGCTTCTTGATAATAATTTTTGGCTTCTTCCCAGTTTTCATTGCTTTCGGCAATAACACCCAGCGCTTTGTAAGCCGCGGACTGTCCCAATTCATTATCAAACTTATTGACATAATCGGAATAATAGGAACGGGCCGATTCATAATCGCCTTTTTCCATATAGAGTTGTGCCAGCATCAGATGAGCGGCGGCAGCGCTTTCTGTACCACTGAAATCTTCAATCACTTCTTCCAGACGTAAAGTGGCGTCATCAACATCATTTCTCTGCATGGCCATCTGGGCCAATCCTAATTTGCCGGAAGCATCCATGGCTTTTTGTTTGTTCGCCTTGATGATAAAAATGGTGGCAATGATCACCAGGGCGACAGCGCCCAGGCCAATACCGATTTTCTGAGCATTTCGTCTGATTAATTGTTCCAGTTCTACAGTTTTTTCCAGTACCGGGTCTCTCTCAATTTCTTGTTTAGTGATTTTTTTCTTTGGTTTTAACATCTATAACTCCTCTTAATTATTTTTTAATGTACCCTCGCCGGGACTCGAACCCAGATCAAAGGATTAGGAATCCCCCATTCTATCCTGTTGAACTACAAGGGCATTATTCTATTTGGTTCTTATTTAAAACAATTCAATTATTAAAAATCTTGACCTGATCAGCACATATAATTCGCAACTTATCAAGGATTTTCTGCAAGCAGGGAAATATAAATATTTATTTGTTTTTAAGAAAATATTTTTTCTCTAAGGTTGAACTTAGTTTTTTAAGGTGTATATTCGGTTTCAAAGGAAATGTTCAATGACAAACAAGAGCATCTGATTTCAGAGTCGATAAAATTCTGATATTCATAAAGACAATAACCAAATTTTCATCTCTATATTTCAGGCATTGGCAAATCAATCATTTACAGTCAAAAGTTTTGGCTATGATGAATTTAAATTTGTATTTGACCTGCAAAAACAATATAATTAATAAAAAATAAAAGGTCGTAATGAAAAATATTTTTAAAAAAAATAATAAACAAAAGATCGCGCTGGCCTTAGGCGGTGGTGCAGCCCTGGGAATTGCTCACATTGGCGTATTGAAATATTTCGAGGAGATCGACTGCAAGCCCGATATCATTGCCGGCACCAGTATGGGTTCGGTTATCGGTGGAATGTACGCCGCCGGCCTGCCCCTGGAAGAAATTGAAGAAGTTGCCATTAGTTTTAATAACAAAGCAAAAGTGCTCTCGCTTTTGTCCTTTGCTTTTCAAAAGTCCGGTATCATCAGCCATGAAAAAATCGACAAATTTTTTCGCTCGTACATTAAAAATAAGCGTATTGAAGACTGCGGGATTGATTTTATTGCCGTAACCGTTGACCTCATTAAAGGTAATATCCTCTACATAAATAAAGGGGATTTGGTCGATGCACTGCATGCCAGCATCTCAATTCCCGGCGTTTTTAATCCCTTTGAAGCCAATGGCACCCTGCTGGTGGATGGAGGTGTTCGTGAAAATCTTCCCCTGGCCCCTTTACAAAAATATAAACCCGATATAGTGATTGCAGTTGACGTTCTGAAATCCAATTTAAAGACAACTGAGGATAACTTTTGTGAAATTGACAGCAGTCAAAAATATATTCATAAAAGCAATCTGAACTTACTGGAGAAAATATCCGATATTTTCAAACAAAAAAGTCTTCCAAAAGAGGATAAAAATCTCCCTGACATTACTACAGTCGGCCTCCAGTCACTCCAACTGCTCATCGATGAAAATTCCATCAACAAAGAAAGAATTTACGCACCGGACCTGCTTATCAATTTAGACCTGAGTAAATATAAACTGTGGGAATTCTGGCAGGCCCGGGAATTCATTGATTTCGGATACAAAAAAACCAAAGAAATTATTGAAAATTCTAACCTTAAAATATCGAAAGGATAAAAAATGAGTAAAAAAGACCTTTCTCGTCGAGATTTTATCAAAACATCCCTATCTATCGGGGCCGTCACTTTTGGCAGCCAGTTTTGGAATAACCCGCTTTTTGCAGCTGATGATAATGTCATACCCGACATTATTGCTGTCAGAAACGGTGAACCTGATATTATGTACCATCGCGCAATGGAAGTCCTTGGCGGCATGAAAAATTTTATTAAAAAGGGACAAACTGTGCTGGTAAAACCCAATATCGCCTGGGCGCGTACCCCTGAAAATGGAGCCAATACCAATCCATTACTGGTAAAAACTATTGTTCATGACATTCTTCAGGCAGGTGCTGAAAAAGTCTATGTTTTTGATCATACCTGTAATGATCCGGAAAAGTGTTATGCCATGAGCGAAATTGAAGATGCTGCTAAAGAAGCCGGCGCGATTGTTGTCCCCGGTGGCAATGAAAGCGATTATGTACCTGTAAAAATACCCGGTGGCAAGACCTTGAAGGATGCCAAAATTCATAAAATGCTGGCCGAAAGTGATGTCATGATCAATGTCCCGGTACTGAAGCACCATAAGTCGGCAAAAATGACCGCGGCCATGAAAAACCTCATGGGTGTTGTTTGGGACCGCTCTTTTTACCATCGTAAAGGCTTGCATCAATGTATCGCTGATTTTTGCACCTATGCCAAACCCACCCTCAATATTGTCGACGGTTACCGCGTGACCATGGACAATGGCCCGCAACGCGCGAACCCGGAAGATATTATCATCCGAAAAATGCTGCTGGTTTCCAAAGATATGGTGGCTGTTGACGCCGCAGTCTCAAAAATTCTGAATTATGAACCGGATAAGGTGGAACACATTCGTTACGGCCATGAAATGAATGTTGGCAATATGAATCTGGCAGAACAGAACGTCAAAAAAATCGTTATCTAATCAACATAAGGTATAGCACATGACTTTAAGAAGATTAAGGCAAATAATTGCCGCATTTTTCCTGTTACTTTTTTCACTGGCCTTTGTAGAAATAGGATTGCTGCCCGATCGCCTGTTTGGCGCCATCGCCCACACCCAGATCATTCCGTCAATTATGGGCATTCTGACCGGCGCCGGAATATTTTTTGCCTTGTCTTTTATCCTCGTGCTGATCATGACCGCGATTTTCGGGCGGGTTTATTGTAGTTTTTTGTGTCCGCTGGGGATCTTTCAGGATTTCCTGGCGCGAATTTTTTATAAAAAGAAAAATTCTCAAACATATCCCCTGCAAAGAATAATTCAGGGAACACTCTTTTTTGGTATCATTATTACAGCTGTTTTGGGGTCTGTATGGATCATCAATATTCTGGACCCCTACTCACTTTTCGGTAAAATTTTCAGTAATATTGTCCGCCCTGTTGCATATTCACTTAATAACGGACTTGTGAAACTACTGCAGAATTTTGATATATATACTATTCCGGTATTAAAATTCGGTACCATGCCGGGAACAATTCTGGTTTTTTCCTTTTTATTTTTTTCAATATTAATATTCAGCGCTATGTTTTCACGCCGTTTTTTCTGTACAACTTTGTGTCCGGCCGGTTTTTTCCTCTCTCTCTTTGCCGGAAAATCTGTCTACCGGATCAGTTTTAATGAAGAAAAATGTACCCAATGCTCGCTCTGCTCCCGGGTTTGCAAAACCGATTGCATTGATTATGAAAATGCCAGAGTTAAAAATAACGAATGCGTGGCTTGCTTTGACTGCCTCTCCGCTTGTCCAACTTCGGCACTGAAGTATTCTGCACATAAGCAGGAAAAAGTCTTTAATCCCGGTAAACGGGAACTGCTGGTGTCGGGTGGCATTGCCGCTGCTTTCCTGCTGCCCTTTCCCTTCCGGAAATCCGCAAAGGCAAAAATAAAATCAGGACAACCGGTCATGCCGCCGGGCGCGCAAAACCGCGATCATTTTACCACCAGCTGCACTTCCTGTCAACTCTGTGTCACCAATTGTCCGACCAATGTCATTACACCGGCCATACATCAATACGGGCTCAGCGGACTTTTTCAGCCCCACATGGATTTTAATAAATCCTATTGTGAATATGACTGCAATATTTGCACAACCATCTGTCCTTCCGATGCTATGCGGGAATTGCCGATGAAAACCAAGCAACTCACACAGTTGGGCAAGGTGGAATTAAAAACCGATCTCTGCGTAGTTTATATAAATGATACGGACTGCGGCGCCTGCGCTGAAGGCTGCCCGACCCACGCGGTTTATACGGTGATGGAAAATAATATCAATTATCCCAAAACCCGTACCGACATCTGTATCGGCTGCGGCGCCTGCCAATACATGTGCCCGGTAATGCCCAAAGCAATCGTCGTGAATGGCAACACCAAACAGACGCTGGCAGACCCACCTTACGAAGATGATCAGCAATCCCAGGAAAAACAAGTGGATAAATCAGAAGAGGAATTTCCTTTTTAATAAGATTATTGTCAGGATAAATGGTGTCCCGCCGCTTGTAGATGACAATACCCATTGTCAAATATTGCTGAATACCACATTATAGCGGATAATGGGAATTATCCGCTACAGGTTTAATTAACCGTTTACCATTTTTTCGATAATTATACAACAACAAACAATAAAAATCATATACAAATAATAAAAATAATAATAAATTATCAAATTGATTTTACCAAATCTGTGAAAATCTAATATTATTATCCTCACCAGTCTTGATAAATTAAATATATTTTACAACATTAAAGACAATATAGAATTTTATAAAAAAATTCGGAGTCAATTATGCCAGTATTAGAAATATCTTTAGCAGACCAAAATCCCGTCGTTAATTATTTATCCTACAATCTCTCTGAGCCTGATGTGCTGATATGGCTGATACCGGAAAATTACAATTACCACTTTAAAGATATTCAGGAGAAAGTGGATCCCGAGAGCAAGACCCAGTTCTTTACGAAAAACATTCCGGAAAATGACCTTCCCGGCATTATTAATATCTGCAAAAAAATTCAGGAAGAATATGAGGATTATGAAATTCAGATCAATGTTACCGGCGGGAAAAAGGTTCAGGCGTTGATCATTACCAACTTCTTTTATGAGGTGGCTAAAAAAATCTTTTTTGTGGATGTCAAACATTCCCGGATCTATGATATTCTCAATGGCAAAACCACTAATTATTTTTTCGATCTGACAGTCAATGAATATCTGGAAATTCAGGGGATTGAGATGGAAGCCGGTTTGCGGTTTGATCCCGAGATCGGTTTGCGCAGCAACCTGTCTTATTATATTGGCAATAATATCTATGCTATCAGTCCCTTTATTGATAAAGTGCGTGAGGAATACAACCCTAACCAGGAATCCAATGAAGAATTAAAGTGGGAGTTGGACAGGAATGACGCCCGTATGAATGTAATATTTAATCCTGAAACCCAAAAAATGATTTTTCAGTTTAATTCCTATGAAAATCAAAACACCATAGAAATGGACAAAGATAAGGGCGCTGACTATTTTCTTGAGGGCGGATGGCTGCGAGAACTAACTTTTCTGCGAATTCACAAGGGCACCAATTTTGACGCCCGCCTAAACATTGAATTGAACAGAAATTCCCTTCCTGAAGGAGAACGCCTGGAACATCTGATCGATATCGGCAGCATTAAGGGCAGTTGCCTCTACTTATTCCAGTGCTTTGCCTATCCCATCAACCGCAACTCCTATTTTAAATTAAAATCCCTGCGGAATACAAAAGACCTGCTTCATGCCGACGCATTCATCATGCTGGCCCATAAGCCTAATCGCAGTTTTGTTGACCAGGCTCATTCCGACGGTATCAAGATCGTCTATGGCAAGCGGATCAGCAAGTTTAATTTTTGATAAACCATTTTTGAGTATAATACAAAAGCCTTTACAAAGAACCTGTAAAGGCTTTTGATGTTTTTAAAATATATTCTTTAAAACAAAAATCCCAGTGTAACCTTATTTGCTCTGCAGGTGAATCTGTCTTCACCTGATTTTTGATACTGTATTAATATGTCATGATCATTGATCGGAAGAATTATCCCAAATCCTAGATCCAAAGCATAAAAATGTCTTTCATATCCAAAATCATAATAATCATCCCAAATCCCATTTCCATGTATGGGCTCGGCAACATCATATTCCCAGGAATAATCAATATTTTTATCTTGCTTAGCAACAAAATGATAAGAAAGTCCAAGTGTCGCAAACAGTTCAAATTTCTGATTATCAATTAATTTATAATTCAAATTTGCTGATATCGGGATTTCTATATTTGTGTATTCAAAAGTAGTATATTCAATAGTATTATATTGATTATCTTCCCAGAAAAAGTAAGTTTCTGTGCCGGGATCATAGTCTAAGTATTGGTATGCCAAACCAGCCATTCCCTGAATAAAAAATCGTGAATTCAAATCATACTTTGCATGAAAATTCCCGGACATCTTATACCCTGAGCTAAGGGCTTCATAGCTATCATAAGGTGCCGAAGTCATTGAAAAGCCATAGTTGACCTTTTCTTCAGCGGATAAGTGACTTAAAAATAGCAAAAATGAAAGCAACCCGACTGAAATGAATCTGAAAAATTTGTCAGTTTTGTAAATCAAACTTGCCTTACCATTACTAAAAGATTGTTTTTTTTGGACATGCGTAACTTCCTCCGTTTTTAATTTTACAAATATAGCACCAAAAGATAAAACATAATTAAATTCCAACAAAATTTAAGTTCCAGAATTAATATAAATATTTAATGCTAAACTAATTCTATAGTTCCCTATTTATAACAATCAGCGTCCTAAGCAAAGGCAATAAAAGCCGCGCCGGCAATAATGATCGCCCCCCCCATTAATCGCTCACGAATATTTTCTTCCTTAAAAACCAGCCAGCCGTAAAGAATTGCGAACAAAAGGGACAAGCGCTTGATGGATATCATGTAAGCCACATTGATCATGCTGATGGCGCTGAAATGGGCCACCGCCATGATCGCCATAGCCAAACCGATCTTAAATTTGCCGGAACTTCGCCTGAACATATGAGGCACCGAAGTTTTCCCCAATAATGGCACGAGAGGCGTGAAAGCCAGCGCCAGGCCGCTAAAATAAATTACGCACATGAATAAGGGCGAAGAATGTATGATGGCCACTTTACCCAGGTTCGCGGTGATAGCATAAGAGAAGGAGACAATCAGCATAAAGAGTGATCCTTTATTTTTGAAAATCGCCAGGATCGGCTCCCACAATCCGAATTTTGCGCGGTCAATCTGTAGAATATAAGCGCCGAAGGAAATCAACCCGATACCCACCAAACCCAGCCAACTGACGGTTTCACCGAGAATAAGATAACTGATCAGCAGTGAAAATATCGGGGTCAGTCCCATATAGGGAATGGTCAGGGACAAAGGCGCGATTTTTATGGCTTTCATATAAAGAATCGTCGTGAAAAGATCGAGGATAATACAACCCAGGATAGCCCACCAGAAAACCGCGTCCAATTGGGGTATTTCGATGAACAGCAGAATTGGCAGCAGGAAAGGCAGCGCGTAAGCTTCCCTGACCCAACTCAAATGAATGGTTGTCATATATTTGGATTCCTGCTTGCTGAAAGTATCAGCCGTGGCAAAAGCCAACCCTGACAGAACTGTAATTAAATACCACATTTTATTTCACCTCTTATCATTTAAAAACAAGGGGAAAATTAGATTTTTATCCATTTTTATCCAAGCTTTATAATCTCCATAATAACAGCTTTCGTGAGTGGAAATTTTATGCTTGTGAAATGAACTGCAAATTTGCATATTTATTCAAAATAAATAAACGGGACCGGAATGAGAAAAATATTTATTTTAATAATAATAGTTTCAAAATTACTGATCGCCCAGGATCCTTCCGATGTTGCCTGGAAACGAATTCAAACCCGGCATTATCAAATTATTTTTCCCGAAGAAATGATCCAAGAAGCCAATCGTGTCGCCAACCGCATGGAGTTTTTATATGATAAACTGGACTATCACCTGAAACCGGACCATGAGCCGATTTCATTGATACTTTCAAATCGTGGCGTAATTTCCAATGGCTATGTATCGGCAGTCCCCTGGCGCACCGAATGGTATGCCACGCCCAGGCCGGGAAAATCCCTCAGTGTCGGTGATTGGTACACATTGCTGGCCCTTCACGAAAACCGGCATATTTTTCAATATTCCTTTCTGAACCGGGGCTGGATCAGGTTTTTTGGGTATTTATTCGGCAGCTATGGCCGGGCTGTCACTATGAACCTGATGGTGCCCGGCTGGTTTATGGAAGGCGATGCAATTTTGTCGGAAACATTATTTTCCCAATCCGGCCGCGGACGGTCAGCCGCTTTTCAAAAGGGCTACCGCGCCATTCTCCTGAATAATAAGCATTACAAATATGAAAAAGCCCGCTTTGGCAGCTACAAAGACTACACACCTGATGATTATCTGCTGGGATATTTTATGACTGCGCATATTGCCCGCGAGGAGGGCTACAGCGCGTGGCACAATATTCTCAAAAAAGCCACACAGTTTTCTTTCAAACATCCCTTCTCCCCCATGTCTGCCGGCATTGACAAATACACGGATTACAAAAACACCAAACGGTTATTTTACGGTACACAGCGCGATCTGCATAATATTTGGAACCAGCAGGATGAGACTATTAATCCGTCAAAAACCAGGGAATTAACATCGGCGGATAAAAAATATTATACGAATGACACCTATGGTCATCTGACAACTGACGGCCGGATATTGTTGATCAGAAGCGGTTATGCCGATCAAACGGCCCTTTACACCGGCAGGAATGGCAATTATACCAAACTTCTGGAAATTCCCGACATCGCCCGGGAATTCGGAATAACCCTCTCGGACAGTCTGGTTGTCTGGTCGCAATATGTGGAAGATAAGCGGTGGCACAAGGAGAGTTTTGCTGATCTTGCGCTTTACAATATGTCAACCAATCATCTGAAAATGCTGACCCACCGCAAACGCTTTTTCTGTCCGGCCATATCGACAAATAATAAATTGATTGCCGCCACAGAATTCAATCCCGAACGCCAATGCTATCTGGCATTCCTTGATACGGAATCGGGCGAAATTCTACAAAAATTTCAAACGCCCAACAATGAAATGCTGCATTATCCATCCTGGTCAAAGGATGATAAACGGCTGGTCTTTACTCTGAGTGGTTTTCAGGGACGGGCTATTTATGAATTTAATCTGAATACCGAAAAATTCACCCAACTGACAGACTATTCCCATGAAGATATTTTCCGGCCGGTCTACTGGCGAAATTTCATTCTCTATGAATCCAATTATTCCGGTATTGACAATATCTATGGGCTGGACCGTCACTCAGGAGAAAAATTCCAGGTGGTTTCCAGCCGCTACGGCGCAAATTTTCCGGCAGTTACCCGTGATAAACTCATCTTCAGTAATTACACTGAGAATGGCTTTCAACTGGCAAAAATCTCACTGGATACAAAGCAATTCATGCCCCTGGACAGCGTGGTGATTACCCGGACAAATTATTTCAAACCGCTAAGGACAGATGAATTTCAACCGATTCAGGAAAAGAATATACCACAAACAGAATACGCAGTCAGCGACTATAGTGGACTGGGGCGGTATATCAATGTCCACAGTTATTCAATTTTGGCCACCGAAGAGGCTATTGGCGGTATTTTGTTTTCGGATAATATTCTGGGGACCTTATCGCAGTCAGCCTATTTTTTAAAAGACTATGAAAAGAATGAGTATGATTATGGTGTCAATATCAATTATCTGGAACTCTATCCAAAGCTCAATCTCAATTTGAATGTCGCCCATCGTGAACCTCAATATGCTGACGATGTTGGTGAGTGTTGGCAGGAACTGGAATT
The DNA here is from genome assembly GCA_964472715.1 of uncultured bacterium. Classification (GTDB taxonomy): domain Bacteria; phylum Fidelibacterota; class UBA2242; order UBA2242; family JAFGTP01; genus JAFGTP01. The sequence continues at coordinate 31,708 of CAYYMT010000037.1, forward strand.
AAATCTTTTTACGGAGTGGCCATTGCTCAGACAGGATATCGGCACAACGACGAATCTATCCTCCCTGACCATTGGCGCCGGCATTAAACAAATATTCAACCGATCGGATAATCTGCCAGCAGACGCTAGTCCAACCATCAGAGAAGAGACCACCTATCCTTTTTATTTTTCAGCAAGGGGGCTTTCCATTCAGGAAAAAGCGCGGCAGGATCTGATCCCCACCTATTCTGAAATCAGTTTCCGGAACCATATTGCCATTAGTGATCTGGCAACCAGCGGAACAATAATGGGATGGCATTTTAAACAGGGATTTAATTTAGGGAATTATCATGGGCTGGTGTTCGATATCATGTCAGAAGAAATTGAGGATAAGGGCTACCGTTTCGATGAAACAATTACACAATCGCCGGTCTATTTAAATCGTTGGTACAACGAACCAACCAAACTCCGAGTTACTTTTAAACAACATCTCTGGTTCCCTGATATTGATTTCCTCTGGTTTCTTTATATCAAGCGATTTCATGCATCAATGATCTATGAGCAATATGGCAATGATGTTTTCAACTTTGAAAATCGTCAACATGCTCTCGGAATCGGATTAACCACCGCGGTGGGCGGGTTTGCCACCATTCGTACAAATTTTGAATTCACCTTATTTTATTATTACAATCCGGAAACCAGTGC
>CAYYMT010000038.1:0-23595 GCA_964472715.1 uncultured bacterium
TGTTTCCAGCAGCTGAATGTCACCAACGGTATTAAGGAAAACATTGGGATTTCCCAAAACCCAACTGACGGCATGATAAATCGCTTTTTCATCATCCAGAGGATTATACCAGGTGTTGTATTTTTTGTGTTTTGCCAGTCCCTTTCCCCGGCGGGCGATTGATTTTATAGTCTGAATAGCGACATTTTTCATGAGGCAGGTTTTTTCCAATGTATTGTAATCCGCCGCATATTCGGGATTTTTCATCATTGTGTAATTATAGGGGAGCAGCACGGAATCAAAGTCAAATTCCGATAAACTTTTCAGATGCAGTTTTGGCGCTGCCAGGCCATGACCGGTGACGCCCAGAAATCGCACCAGGCCTTCTTCTTTGGCTTCCACAAACGCATCAATCGCTCCGCCGGCGCCAAAGGCCTCGTCCCATTCTTCCTGAGTGTGCAGTTCATGCATCTGCCAGAGGTCGATTTGATCAACCTTTAATCGTTCCAGTGACTGATGTAATTCTTCTTTGGCGGTCTGATAGGTTCTGCCGTCGGCTTTTGTAGCCAGAAAAAAATCCTTGCGATGGTCTTTCATCCAGGCGCCGATCCGTTTTTCTGAATCCCCGTAAGTTGAGCCGGTGTCGATATGATTGACATTATATTTTAATAAAATATCCAGAACACGATCTGCTTCTTCCTGTGTCACTTCCCACAAAGACGCGCCACCGAATATTGTTCGTGTACTTTGATGTCCGGTTTTTCCAAATTCCATTTTCTGTATCATAATTACTCCTTGCTTATTTGTTTTTAAACCTAAAGGATTCCCCTTAAAATTGCAAAAAAAAGAGGAAAAAGAAGATAGTAGGCCCGGATCTATCCAATATAGTTCGATGAAATATAAAACATCCCTGAATTTTATTAATTATTGTCGCTTTTGGGACAGCCTCGACTGGTTGGAGCCTGGTAATGACTTCGATCATTCTGTCCTGAGCAAAACAACGGGTTCTCAAAGCGTGTCCCCCTTTGCAAAGAGCCTGTCCCGAGACTTCGGGAGGGAACAAGGGGGTTGTGAAACTGATGTAAAATGAACTATTTTCTCAGATTGAGTTCATGTTAAATAATTTATTGACCATTGTTTTTTTGATGTTTACTGTTATAGGAAATTGTAAATTTGCCTTAATTTAACCGGGAATTATTATGAAAAAATTAGCAATTATCTTATCAATCCTTTTATCAATGACAATTTACGGACAAAGCATCCAAATCAATCCGGACATTGACCTCATTGCCATCGGAGATTCAGTGTTTGTTCACACCACCTGGGAAACCAGCGAACAGTGGGGCCGCTTCCCCAGCAACGGCATGATCATTATCAAATCCGGCCGTGCCGTCATGATCGATACGCCTTTTGATAATTCTAAAACAGAGATCATCTATAACTATTTGCGGGATTCCATGGATGTCAAAATTGAAACCCACATCGCCGGTCATTTTCATGAGGACTGTATTGGAGGCCTGGAATTTTTGCATGATAAAGGAGTAAAGTCCATCGCTTCAAATCTCACCATTGCAAAATGTAAAGAAGACTCCCTGGAGGTTCCTGATATTGGTTTTGATACAGCCTATGATCTTGATTTTTATGGTAAAGAACTGTCCTGCCGTTTCTTCGGCGGCGGCCATAGTTTTGACAATATTGTGGTCTGGCTGCCCGATGATCATATACTCTTTGGCGGTTGTCTGATAAAATCCATGAATTCCCGGTCACTTGGTAATCTAAGCGATGCGGTTGTGGATGAATGGGATAAGACGGTGGAAAAAGTTATGGCAACTTATCCGGATATGAAGATCGTTGTGCCGGGACATGGCCGGTTTGGCGGGAAGGAATTATTGGAACATACCGTGGAATTGGTGAAAAAAATATTTTAAAGAGATAAAGGACAAAGAATGAAGTTAGATAATGAAGAACAATTAATCATTGATGAATTAGAAAAAGATAATATAGAACTTCGGGACCCTACTCCTGAAATTGAGAAAACTGCTTTAGAAAATGTAACCTTTGCAATTATGGATGTGCAATGGATGAATAACAACAAAGAGATTATATTTTCCAGTTGGGAAGGACCATCTTACTGGGCAGAAAATGTTCAACATTCATTAAAACTGCACAATATTAAAAGCGCCGAAACAAAGACAATATGGCAGTCGGCTAATAGTGAGGTTTATCCTGACGAAGTAGGTGTTTCTGAAAATGATAAGATCGCATTTGTGGCAGGGATTCACCAGGGAGTCAGGAAAATTTGTGTCATTAATCCCGATGGAACCGGTTTCGAAGTTCCTGACAAAGATATTTTCCAAAATTATTAATAATCTCCTTCTTTATTTGAGTTTTTCCCGGCAAAAACCTATTTTCAAATATTATAAAAGATACTCTTTAAAAATTAACTGACGGGGAAACCATGAATACAAAGCACTGTTTTCTACGCTTGCTGGTATTCTGTTTAATTATCACCAGTATTTTGTCAGCCCGGGTGGATGAAAGCCTGGAATTGCCGGAGGGTTTCAAAGCCTATATTTTTGCGGACAATCTGGGACGGGCGCGCCATATCACTGTCAATGACAATGGTGATGTCTATGTGGCGCTGCGTGAATTGAAAAACGGCAAGGGCCTTGTCGCGCTTCGTGATACGGACAATGATCATATTGCTGATGAAAAGGAATACTTTTTTGATCAGCCGGGAACCGGTATTCACTGGAAATCCCCCTGGCTCTATTTCGCGCCGGACACAGCTGTTTATCGAATGAAAATTACCGGAAATGAATTATTGCCAAAGGGAGAACCGGAACAAATTGTACGGGGATTACCACTTCAACGACAACATGCCGCCAAGACCATGGCTTTTGACAATGAGGGTAATCTCTATCTCAATATTGGTGCCCCGGCCAATGCCTGCCAGGAAGATATGCGCACACCTGGATCACCTGGTATTGACCCGTGTCCATTATTGGAAAATTACGGTGGCATCTGGCGCTTTGATGCCGCGGAGCCTGGACAATACCAGGCGGATGCATACCATTTTGCCACGGGTTTGCGACATTGTGTCGCTATTGACTGGAATTCCAATGATGGGAATCTTTATGTCGTCCAGCACGGCCGGGACCAGTTGTACTCCCTGTGGAAAAAATTATATTCAAAAGAGGACAATGCCAGGCTGCCGGCAGAAGAATTTCTGCGTGTGCAAGAGGGATCAGATTTTGGCTGGCCTTATTGCTATTATGACCACCACCAAAACAAAAAAGTTCTGGCTCCTGAATATGGCGGTGACGGTAAAAAAGTTGGCCGCTGTGCCGATGCTGAAGACCCCCTGATCGGTTTCCCGGCCCACTGGGCGCCTAATGATTTGCTGTTTTACACAGGGGATCAATTTCCCGGCCATTACCATAATGGCGCATTCACCGCTTTTCACGGATCATGGAACCGGTCGCCTTTCCCGCAGGAAGGCTATCGTGTGGTATTCGTTCCTTTTAAAAATGGAGAACCAAAACAGGACTGGGAAAGCTTTGCCAATGGTTTCTCCGGCGCTGAAGACTTGGAAAGTCCCTATGAGGCGGATTACCGGCCTATGGGTCTGGCGCAATCTCCTGATGGTTCCCTGTACATCACCGATTCAGTCAAAGGGCGGGTCTGGAAGATTGTCTATGACAGGCTTTGATTAAAACAAAATGCAGGTTAAATCAATATGTGGTTTATACGGTTCCTTTTTCAATGGCATTACAGCATGATCAAGTATATTATTTACGGTATTATCACGGCGCTGATCTGCAAGCCAAAAAATGATTTCTGAATTATTCAATCAAGAATCAGTAGTTTATAATTCCACCATCCGGTTCATTTGATTTTAAGGGCATCTCATGATAATTTAGTTTTATAGAAGGTTAAAATATGATAAACAGAAGAGATATCATCAAATTTATATTTGCTTCCACGATTCCGGGTTTTCCAACGGTTTTATCTCCATTCAAAGAGAGGATATCCATGAATGAACAATCTGACTATCAACCGAATTATTTAAAATTACATCAAACCGGAGAATTGAAAAGACGGGGTGAATTATTGTGGGCAATGATGAAAAACTGCCGGCTCTGTCCGAGAAACTGTCAGGTTAACCGTCTCAAGGGCGAAAAGGGTGTCTGCCGGGCAGATTCAAAATTGAAAATTGCCTCTTTTCATGCCCATTTTGGCGAAGAAGCGCCGCTGGTAGGCAAAGGCGGGTCGGGAACGATTTTTATAAGTCATTGCAGTCTGCGCTGTGTCTTTTGTATCAACTGGGAAACCAGCCATGGTGGTGCCGGAAAAAATTATTCCCTGAAGGAATTTGCAGATATGATGCTGGCTCTTCAGAAACAAGGTTGTGAAAATATCAATTTTGTGACTCCGACACATTATTTGGCTCACATCCTTTTAGCATTGGACATTGCCGTTGAAAAAGGACTGCATCTGCCGGTAATTTACAATACACATGGTTGGGAACGGACAGAAATACTAAAATATCTGGACGGAATTGTAGATGTTTATTTACCGGATTTTAAATATTCTGAAAATAAAATGGCAATCAAATACTCCAGCAATGCAGATAATTATGTCGAACTGACCAGGGCGGCGTTCCTGGAAATGCACCGGCAGGCTGGCATTGCAAAACCGGACAAAGATGGACTGGTAAAAAAAGGATTGATGATTCGGCACCTGGTGATGCCCAATAATGTCAGCGGGTCGAAAGCAGTAATGGAATGGATTGCAGAAAATTTACCCAAAAATACCTATGTCAATATTATGTCACAATACCGGCCAATGTACCGGGCCTTTGACTATTCTGAAATCGCCAGGGGAATAACCGAGCGGGAATATACAGATGTTGTTGAATATGCAAAAAAACTTGGATTGACTGATCTTGAAATTCAGGGGCATTACTGATCCTTTATTTTAGAATAAACAGGCATCGTAATTTTATAAAAAATAGCGGATATTTTGATTTATATCACAAATTTTGATTGCTGTTTTGATTTCTTTCTATTTTTGAATAATATTACTCATTAAGTGAAATAGAAAACTAACGGAAAGAATATATATGTCAAAACAGGAAATCAGAGTAAGATTCGCTCCCAGTCCCACCGGCGCTTTGCATTTGGGGGGCGCGCGAACAGCCATTTATAACTGGCTTTTTGCCAAATCCAATCATGGTCAATTTTTACTTCGCATCGAAGATACCGACGCCAAACGCTCCCGGCCGGAATTGGTTGATCAGATCATGGAATCTTTGCAATGGCTCGGATTGAGCTGGGATGAACCGCCGGTTTACCAGTCAAAAAGATTGAATATCTACCAGGAATATCTGCAACAATTGTTGGCCAACAAAAGCGCTTTTTATTGTACCTGCAGTACACCTGAACCGGAATGCAATTGTTTTGCGAATCAAAGGGAAATAGTTAGGAACCTGAGTCATTTTGAAAGTTATACGGTTAAATTCAAAGTTCCGGCAGGAAAGACACGCTGGCAGGATAAAATTTATGGTGAGATAGAAGTCAATAACCAGGAAATTGAGGATTTTGTTATTTTGCGAAGCAACGGCATGCCGACCTATCAATTGGCTGTCGTGGTGGATGACCTGGAAATGAAAATATCACATGTCATTCGCGGTGAAGACCATATATCCAACACACCCAAGCAAATCCTGCTGATACAAGCCCTCGATAAATCAGTGCCGGCTTATGCCCATTTGCCTTTGCTATTCGGCAGCGATGGCAAACGCCTGAGTAAACGGCATGGGGCTTCGGGAGTGGATGAATTCAGAGCAATGGGTTATCCGTCAGTAGCGGTTTTTAATTATCTGGCCTTATTGGGATGGTCCCCCAAAAACGGTCAGGAGGTGATGAATCCAAAATCAATAATCAAGCAATTTTCCTTAAATAATATTTCAAAAAAAGCCGCTATTTTTGATATTAAAAAACTGGAATGGATCAGCAGTAAACACTTTAAACAGTTTGAGCTAAAGGACATCAGGCCGGAATTATGTCAGGGATTCAAGGAAGCCGGATATATTTCAGACCCTGAAAATGAATGTGAAAATGACTATGTGACCCAGGTGGTAAAATTATTAAAGAACAGGGCGCGGACTTTTGAAGATATCAAGACCTGGGCGCGATATTTTTTCTTTCCTCCTGTGGAGTTTGATAAGGCGGCTGTAGCAAAAAACTGGTCACCGGAATTGATACAAAAAATGCTTTCCAAATTGCAATCAATAGATTCCTGGAATAAGCAAAATATTGAACAATCTTTACGGGATTTGGCCGCGGAAAATGAAGTTAAAGCCGGGCAGGTCATTCATCCTTTCAGATTAGCCATTACCGGTTACGGAGTCAGTCCGGATATTTTTTTAATAACGGAAATGATTGGTAAAGAAAGTACACTGTTAAGATTAAATAACGCATTGAAAACCTTATAAAAGAGAGCTGAAAATCATGAAGAATTTGAAAATTTTACTTGGCTTAGTTTTGATCGTATCCCTTTCTTACGCACAAAATTCTCTGGCGAAAATAGTAGACAAAGAAGGTTTTGTTTCCCTGCGGTTAAGCGGAGATTTGAGTTTTTCCAGTGTCATTCAGGAAGACGGCATGATCAATTCCGGTGACGCCATCAGAACCGGTGAAAACAGTTTTGCCGAGTTGGAATTTGTGGACGATGAATCCAAAGTTAAGATCTTTCAGAATAGTGAAATGGAAGTTGACGAGGAGTATACGTCGCGTAAACTGGTTCTGAACCAGGGTGAAATTTTAGCCGATATATCACCAAACTTGGCGACCTCATACAACCTGGAAACCCCTAATAAAATCGTTTCCTTTGACAATGCCCGTTTTCAGGCCAGAGTCAATGGCGGTGAGAATATCACGCCCCTTGCTGGCGAATTAAAAGTTACCGATCTGGCCAGCGGCAATGACGAAATATTGAAACCCGGGTCAAAAGATGCAGAACCGGAAGTGACTGTTGCAGAAGAACCGGCGCCCACAGAGCCTGTGACAGAAGCAGATCACATTGAACCCAATAACACTGTCGGCAACAATGATCTGGCCTATGCCCAGCAGGAAGAAACCCAGACTGTCGAGGCAACGGAAAAAAATTATGAGGATATGCAGGAAAGCGAGCGCAACTGGAATATGGGACTGGGGATCGGCTCCGTAACAATCGATGGGGAAATTTATAACCAGATTTCCCTGCGGCCGGAAGTCCGGTTTGGAAAATTGGGGATCGGGCTGGACCTTTATTTCTATTTTGATGAAGATGGCAATATCCGTAAAGAAGACTGGGATGAATTTTCTGATTATCTGGATAAGATCTATTATTTACGCTGGGGCAGGCAGGGGGATCCGTTCTTTGCCCGGGCGGGAGCTCTTAACCATGTGACCCTGGGATATGGGATTTTAATGTCAGGCTATTCCAATGCCATTGAATACCCCCAGGTAAGAAATATTGGTGTTCATACGGGAATGAAGTTTGATAAACTGGGCTGGGAGATTATGGTGGCCGATATCAAGGAAATATCCGGACCCGGATTAGTGGCCGGCCGTGTCACTTACGATCTGTTGCCAAAATTCAGACTTGGTGGCAGTTTCGTAGCGGATTTTAATCAGTACAAAGGATTAATTGATACGGATGGAGATAATATTCCTAACGATTTTGATGCTTTTCCAAAAGAATCCTTCCGGCTTCCGGAATACTATCCGGAAAACGCCTTTGGGTTTGGTCCCAATGACAAATTAAAAGGCAAGAAATACAGTATTGATAGTGACGATGATGGTATCCCCGATGAGATCGATTATGATATCGATGGTGACGGACTGACGGATAACTATGTTGTCGATGAAAGTAAGAACCTGGAAGATGAAGATGAAATCGACCATGATCCCACTCCCTTTGATATGGAAGACCAGGCCAAGGCCCTTTCGGCGGTTGCTTTTGATGCCGGCATACCGATTTTCGAGAGAGAGGCGCTGAGGATTGATCTTTACGGGCAATCAGCCTTTTTTCTCTCTGAAAAGATCACTGATTACTATACCGGTGAAAAATTCAGTCCCGGTTGGGGAGTTGCTGTACCGGGATTTCGCGCTGTTTTATTTAACCTGGTGAATTGTAACCTTGAATATCGCTTTTCCGGTGAAAATTTTCTCTTTAATTTTTGGGACAGGCTCTATGATATGGAACGAGTATCCATTCGTGAAAAAATAGGCGATGGCAATCAGTTGTGGGCCTACACCAAGGATGAGTTGAAACTTCAAAATGATCCTATGAAAGGTGTTTTCGGATCCATTGATTTTAATATGTGGGACTATCTCATATTCCGCACCTATTATCAGCACATGATGTCAAAAGACGACGAGATCAGAAGTTTCCGCAGTTCACTGAGTATTCCGTCCGGACGCATTCCGAAACTGGCGGAAGCCACGGCTTTTTACCAGCGGAATAATGATAAAAATCCCTTCAAATTCAGTGACCCGTCGGAAAATACCATCCTGGGATACAGATTAGGCTTTGAAATCGGTGGCGGCGCGGTGCTTTCTTATGTGTATCAGCGGACTTACAGAGATATCAATGGGGATGGAGAGATTGATCCGGAAGATGAAGCGGTGACGATAAATACAGTGGAAACCGGTTTTCACTTTTAACCGGATGAAATGTCAAAAAAAGCTTTTTATCAAAAGCATATTTTGTTAAGTTTTCAGGCAAGTTTTTGAGAAACAGATCTTTGATTATGCATGAGTTTTTATTCTGAAAACTTTTAATAGATTTCGGAGCAATAGAGAGTGGGTGAATTCCGTCAGGTCCGGAAGGAAGCAGCGGTAACCTGTCTCTCTATGTGCTTCGATTAACCCATTAAGGCATAGTATTACACCAAATGAGTTACCAGGTTATTTCAAGAAAATACAGGCCGCAAAAATTCGACGAAATTGTCGGGCAGGAGCATATTTCCAATACGCTGCGCAATGCAATTAAGAATAATCGTGTGGCTCATGCCTATCTTTTTACCGGTTCCCGTGGAATTGGTAAAACCACTACCGCCAGAATCTTATCCAAGACTTTAAATTGTCCCAATTCAACGGAATTTAACCCCTGTAACGAATGCAGCAGTTGTAAGGAAATTACGGAAGGCCGCAGTGTCAATGTGGCTGAAATCGACGGTGCATCCAATCGCGGTATCAATGAGATCCGGGAGTTGCGGGAAAATGTGAAATACCCCCCCACCGGCGGCGCCCAATACCGAATTTTTATTATTGACGAAGTTCACATGCTGACAAAAGAGGCTTTCAATGCCCTGTTAAAGACTTTGGAAGAACCACCGGAACATGTGATCTTTATTTTTGCCACTACCGAACCCATAAAAATTCCCGATACCATTATTTCCCGTTGTCAGCGCTATGATTTTCATCGTATACCCGTCAAAAAAATCGTCGAACTGCTGAAGACCATTGTCACCAGCGAGGCGGTTAATATTGATGAATCCATATTAACGCTGATCGCTAAAAAAGCCGATGGCGGAATGCGTGATGCCGAAAGCCTGCTGGATCAGGTCATCTCATTTTCCGGAGACGAAGTGATTTTTGAGGACGCGCAAAGAATTTTGGGTTTGATCGATTTTGAATATTACCTGGAGCTGGGGAAATTGATATTTGCCCACGACCGTCAGACATTACTGATCAAAGCCGAAGAGATTTTTAACAAAGGTGTTGAACTGAGTGAATTTTTCGAAGGTTTTTCCGAACATTTCAGAAATCTTTTAGTTGCCAATGTCAGCGGCTCGGTTGAGATGCTGGACTTGCCGGACAATGCCAGGCAGGTTTACCGGGAAGAAGCCAAACAGTGGAATGCTTTAGACATTATGCGGATCATGAAAATAATCAGTGATGCGCAGATAAATATCAAGACAGCATTAAATCAGCGAACCTTCCTGGAGTACCAGTTATTGCGACTGGGCAGCATCGACAATACGGTGGACATCCAAAGCATTTTAACAAAACTTGATGGAATTGATAATAACCGGCCATTAAGTGCGGGTCAAAAAAAAAATATAGCCTATAGTTCCAATTCCGTCACACCTGCCGCCCAGGAAAAACCGCAAAAAAAATATAAAATACCCAAACCGGCAAAATCTGCTGTCCAGGATTCCAATTCCGAAAAACCAACTGATCAATCGACGATTGCTACTGATTTTAGTTTATCTGCCGATGAGTTGGGCAAACAATGGAAAAATATTACTTATCAAATTCATGAAGAACGGGCTTCGCTGGGGGCGGTATTGGAACTGTCCGTAGAACAGCGGCTTGAGAAGGGTATTTTATCCATTCGGTATTCCCGGAAAGATAAATTTCAGAAAAACATTGTGGAAAAAAATAAGCAATATTTGGAAAAGAAGATATCCGGAATATTAGAGAATAGAATAAAACTGAAGTGCTCTGTTTCAAATAACAGCAAGGACAATGAAGAAGACCGCAATAGTGTTGACTTTATCGCCAAAGACCTTGCCCAAAAATTGAACGGAGAGGTCATAATATAACATTAACAAGGAGAACAATAATATGATGCCAAAAGGTGGTATGAACAAAATGATGAAACAGTTCAACAAAATGCAACAGGAAATGGAAAAAATCCAGTCGGAACTTGGCAATCTGAAAGTAGAAGGAACAGCCGGCGGCGGCATGGTGACTGTTGTGGCCAATGGCAACCAGGAAATCGTATCGGTTAAAATTGATCCCGAAGTATTGCAGGACGATGTGGAAATGGTCGAAGATATGGTAACAGCCGCCACTAACCAGGCGTTGAAAAAAGCATCGGAATTAAGCCAGGAAAAAATGTCATCAGTGGCCGGCGGCATGATGGGCAACCTGCCGGGAGGAATGAAAATACCCGGACTATGAGCATTTTACCCAAATCAGTTACAGAATTAATCGAAGCCTTTGCAGCCATGCCCGGTGTGGGTAAAAAGTCTGCCAAGCGCATGGCCTTTTATCTTCTGAAAGCCAATCGTGAAGAAGCCGTGACTATGGCCAAAGCCATTATTAATGTCAAAGATCGAATTTATGATTGTTCGGAATGTCATAATATCGCGGAAAAAGATCCCTGTAACATCTGTACAGACCCGAAGCGTGACAGGTCGATTCTCTGTGTGGTGGAGGACCCGATGGACTTACTGGCACTGGAGAGCACTGCCAATTACCGCGGGCTTTATCATGTGCTTGGCGGGGTCATTTCTCCGCTCAATGGGATAGGGCCGGATAATTTATATATTGAAGATCTGCTACACCGGGCGGAGAAAGATGTGCAGGAGGTTATTTTAGCATTAAACTCTACAAGAGATGGTGAGACGACTGAAATATTTCTTTCGAAAATGTTGCGCAGCAAAGGTGTCAAAGTCACCCGGTTGGCCCATGGCCTGCCGGTGGGGACGAACCTGGAATTTGCTGATGAAACAACATTGATCAGAGCAATGGAAGGCAGGACGAATATATTATGAAGAATAAAATATTTACAGTGGCAAACTTTTTTTCTTTTCTGAGGATTTTATTGACGCCGCTTTTTGTCTATTTGCTGTTTACGGATAAGCCTTATTACGCTGTCTTAGCTTTAGTGGTATTTATTTTTGCATCAGTCACAGATGCTTATGACGGATATTTTGCCAGAAAATTTAACACGGTTTCCAGGTTTGGAATATTTCTCGATCCCCTGGCTGATAAAGTTTTGATGATCACCGCTTTTTTGTCCTTCGTAGTGCTGGACCTGGTGCCTTTGTGGATGGTGATCGTGATAATTTTACGGGACTTTATGGTAACCGGTTTACGTGTTTATTTTAACTCCCGCAACAAATCCATGGAAACCCGAAAAACCGCAAAGGTGAAGACCGGATCTCAGATCGGTGTTATTATATTTATTTTGCTCTATATTATAACCCAGCGGTTGGCGCTGCTTTCTTTCCTTAAAGAGCCCGCCCGGCAGTTGTTGGTTACAGAATATCATGGTATTTATATCGTGATGTTAATTGTAACGCTCTTTACTATCTGGACCGGGCTGGAATATTTAGTGGTTAACAGAAAATTGATTTTTTCTAAAAAACAATAATTTGCAATATTACATGGTCTATCGTGTGTTGTATTGTGAGGTGAGGGTGTAATGAAACGGAAATTTACTCTTAATTATCTATTCGCGACGTTCTTTTTTACCGGTTATATCAAATTCGCACCGGGAACCTGGGGAACCCTTGCCGGCTTGTTGCTCTGGCTCATGCTTCCGATCAGTTCCATCTACATCAAACTTTTTTTAATTATCGCAACATTCATAACCGGCGTGCTTGTATCAGGAACAATTGAGAGAAAAGGGGAAACCATTGACCCCGGCTATATTGTCATTGATGAGGTGGTGGGGATGTGGATAACCCTTATGTTTATACCCGGCGCATTGCTCCATAATCTGAGCCAGTTGGAAGATAATTCGATTCAGTTAGTGATGGCTTTTTTACTGTTTCGTTTTTTTGATATTTCAAAACTGCCGCCGATAAAATATTGCGAAAAACTCACCGGCGGATTCGGAATCATGATTGATGATGTTATTGCCGGCCTGGTTGCCGGTGCGATCATATATCTGATGAACATTTTTATCATCTGAATATTATCATGAAATCAATCATAATCAGTATCGGTGATGAACTTCTGACCGGCGATATCAGTAACACGAACGCCGCGTATATGGCGAAAGAACTGCATAAATTCAATGTAGATGTTTTAAAAATCGTAACAATCGGCGATGATTATACAGAAATATATAATGCGCTGGAAGATTTGCCGGATGCTGTGACAAAAGTCTTTGTCACCGGTGGATTAGGCCCTACTCATGATGATATCACGAAAAAAGTAGCTGTGGATTTTTTTGAATCGGAAATGATTTTTCATGCTGATTTATTTGCGGATATGAAGAAACGATTCGCCAAACGGAATATCCCCATGAGCGACGCTAACCGGTCCCAGGCTTTGCTTCCCAGAAATTGTCATATCATAAAAAATCCGCGGGGTACAGCACCGGGAATGAAATTTACAAAAGCCGGTGTTGATTTTTATTTTATGCCCGGCGTTCCCCATGAAATGAAATATTTACTTTCGCAGCAGATTATTCCCGCAATAAAAGGAATCAAAAACCGGGATTTCATCACTAAAACTTTACGGACTTACGGTGTGGGAGAATCCAGTGTTTATGATCAAATGAAGTCCTGGATTGAGACAAATCCGGAAATTCGGGTTGCTTATTATCCGCGCTACACCGGTGTTGATATCAAGCTCCATTACCCAGAAAAGTTCCGGCAAAAGGTTGATCAAATAATTTCTAAGCTTGGCAATGTTATTTATGGGTTTAACAGTGAAAAAATTGAAGAAAAAATCGCTGAGCAATTGATAAACAAAAAACTTACAATCGCAGTTGCCGAATCCTGTACAGGGGGCTTGATTACCAGTCGATTGACAGATGTTCCGGGAAGTTCGGCTTATATGATGCTGGGGGCGGTTACTTACGCCAACCAGGCAAAAATTCAAATATTGGGTGTCAAAGAAGAGTCCATCAGGAAATATGGCGCGGTAAGTAAAGAAGTTGCCCTGGAAATGGCTGCCGGCGTTCGCGGGATTCATCAAACTGACATCGGCATCAGTACAACGGGAATTGCCGGACCCGGAGGTGGAACGCAAGATAAACCGGTGGGGACTTTATGGGGCGCAATTTCTATGGGAGAAAAGTCGGAAGCCTTCCATTACTGCCGGAATGTCAACCGTGAGGCCAATAAACTACTATTTTCTCAATTTATTTTTAAAAAGTTGCTGGAAAACTTATATTAAGGGGTATGAAAAGAACCTTTTTTGCTGTCAAGGCTTCAAATCAAACCCAAAAAATTCTGGGAAAAATTTCAGAGGAATTTTCAGAATTCGATAAAAAAGTAAAACCTGCCAATCCGGGAAACCCCCACATAACGTTAAAATTTTTAGGTGATACCAGGGAAGAAGATATTGATAGTATAGATCAGGAAGTCAAAGCTGCCATATCCGGAATCCCGGCCTTTACCTTTGTTTGTGAAGGAACCGGATGTTTTCCCAGGCCATCACGGCTGTCGGTGCTTTGGCTGGGAATTACAGAGGGGTTGAATTATTTAAAAACACTTCATAATTTATTAGAGTTAAAATTGGAAAAATTCGGCTATGCTCCTGATAACAGAGAATTTAAACCGCATCTGACGTATGGTCGTGTCAGAAAGCAATACAAAAAACTGACCAGCATTGATCGGTTTTTAAATTATGATTATGGACAGGCTTTCAATCCGGTTGAGACAGTTGTCTGGTATGAAAGCCTTTTAACACCAAAAGGCGCGCTGCATAAGCCCTTAAGACAATATCAATTAAATAAAATTTCCGGAGGGAAAAATGTCAAAAGATAATAAAAAACAGGCACTTGATAGAGCAATTACACAAATTGACCGGCAGTTTGGCAAAGGATCAATAATGATACTGGGTGACGACAGAACCGTGGCGGTGGATGTCATCTCAACAGGATGTTTGTCCCTGGACGCCGCCCTGGGTATTGGCGGAATTCCCAGAGGGCGTATCAGTGAAATCTATGGCCCGGAATCCTCAGGGAAAACTACTCTGGCGCTGCATGTGGTTGCCGAAGCGCAAAAAGCCGACGGATATGTGGCTTTTATCGATGCCGAACACGCTCTGGACCCGATTTATGCTAAAAAACTTGGAGTAGACACAAAAGAATTACTGGTATCACAACCGGATCATGGTGAACAGGCGCTGGAAATCGCGGAAACTCTGGTCAGAAGTAATGCGGTTGATTTGATCGTTATCGATTCTGTGGCAGCCCTGGTTCCCAGGGTAGAATTGGAAGGGGAAATGGGAGACGCTAATGTGGGATTGCAGGCGCGTTTGATGTCAAAAGCATTGCGGAAACTGACAGGTGTTGTTAATAAATCGAAAACATCGATTATCTTTATCAACCAGGTGCGTGAAAAAGTAGGCGTAATGTTTGGCAGCCCGGAAACCACCAGTGGCGGCCGTGCTTTGAAATTTTATACCTCCATTCGACTGGATATCAGAAGAATTGGTGCCATTAAGGATGGTCAGGAATCAATCGGTAACCGAACCCGGGTGAAAGTGGTCAAGAACAAACTGGCATCACCTTTTAAACAGGTTGAGTTTGATATTATGTACGGCCGGGGCATATCCTATGTATCAGATCTGCTGGACCTTGCTGTCGAAGCGGACATTGTGCAAAAATCAGGGTCATGGTTTTCCTATGCTGACGAAAAACTGGGACAAGGAAAACAAAATGTGACGGCATTTTTAAAAGATAATCCAAAAATTATGGATGAAATCAGTGTAAAAGTCAAAGAATATCTGGGCGTTCTAAAAGCAAAGGAAGATGCCAAATAGATGTCCCTGGAAGAATTGTTGCAACAAGGTGGCCCTTTCATTCTAACGGCTCTTGAGCGTCAAAAGAAGGACAGCAGCCGGTTTTCCCTGTTTATAAATGACAAGTATGCGGTGGGCATCTCACTTGATACCTATGAACACTTTAATCTGGCTAAAGGCCAGTCGCTTAACCGGGAATTGATTGATGAAATCTGTGCTTTTGAAGAATTAAGCAAAGCAAGAAACGAGGGATTGCGGTATATTGCCAAAAAAATGCGGTCTTCCTTTGAGATTAAACAAAAGTTAAAGAAATCCGGGTATCCGTCCCCGGTGATAGCAAGGGTGTTGCAGGAGTTCAGGGATAAAAATTATATTGATGACAAAGATTATGCAGAGACTTTCACGAGGGATTTTCTAAATTTTAAACAAGCCGGCGTATTCAAACTTAAGAAAACCTTGCAACAAAAAGGAATTGCTACTAATTTAATAGAACAGACAATTGAGAAATACCTGTCATCGGAACAGCAGTTACAGACCGCGTGTCAATTGGCGGAAAAAAAATTGCGTCTGTTAGAGGGAAAAGACAAAAAAAAGGAAAAAATTTATCGATATTTGGTTCAAAAAGGATTTGAAAATCCAACTGTCATGCAAGTGCTAAATGAATTATTTAAATAATGGATATCAATTTAATGAGTGATCAAAAGACCAATATATTTAATCATATTATTATTGTCGAAGATGATGTAGGACTTAACCGTCTGATAGAGAGACGGTTAAATAACCTGGGATACGACACACTGACCGCTTTTACGGGAAAAGAAGCCCTGGAATTGATCGCTAATCATCAGAATATTCTGTTATTAACCGATTATGTCCTGCCGGATATGGATGCCGACCAGTTAATTACGGAAGTCCAGAAAATCGATGATAAGATTCCTTTTATTATTAACACGGGGCGTGGCGATGAACGCCTGGCAGTGGAAATGATGAAAAAGGGAGCGCTGGATTATGTTAGCAAGGGTACCGGTTTTATTGAAATATTGCCTGAAGTTGTCAGGCAGGCCGAAAAAAAGATGGAAGTGGAAAAACGGTTGGACCGGACAGAAAAGGCATTATTGAACAGTGAAAGGAATTTCCGGCAGATTGTTAAGAAATCGGCAAATGGTATTTTCGTACGGCAGAATGAAAATTTTGTGCTGGTAAATCCCAGCCTGGTGAAATCTCTTGAATATTCCGAAGATGAATTGATGAGTGATGAATTTGATATGATGAAGATTCTCCATCCCGATTCAAAAACAAAAGTCCGGGACATTATCAAAAGTTTTTTACAGATCGAATATGATAATAAAAATTTTGAACTGACAGCCCTTTCAAAAAGCGGAAGTACGATCAGGTTTGAGGTTTCCCTTACAAAAATAGAATGGAACGGGATGCCGGCGGTACTCGGTATTCTCACCGATGTAACGGAGTTCTATAAATTGAAAACCGAGATGATCAAAGCCGCAAAAAATGAATCAATCAATATCCTGGCCGGCGGACTGGCCCATGATTTTAACAACATTTTATCGGTAATTTTAGGCAATCTGATCTTGCTGAGCACCCGCCTTGAAAAGAATCAGGATGTTTCGGAATTGGTCAGTTCCATTGAAGATACAATCGCCAATGGTACCGGCCTGACACGACAATTACTCTCCTTTACAAAAGATGATGACCTGGATACAGATATCATCTCCATGCGTCAGCTGCTGAAACGCACCGTCCGGTTCACCATCAGCGGCAGTAAAGTCAAGGCCCATTATGATCTGCAAAAAGACCTGGCACCGGTTCGCGCTGACCGGCATCAGATCGTACAGGTGATAACAAATCTGGTCATCAATGCCAAACAGGCAATGTTGGATGGCGGCGACCTGGTGGTGACTGCCAAAAATATTGAAGTTAATGAAGACAACCGGATCAATTTTTTAAAAAATGGTAAGTATGTAAAAGTTTCTTTGCGGGATACCGGGCCGGGAGTGCCGGAAGAATTGCAGGAAAAAATTTTCGAAGCCTTTTTTTCAACCAAAAATACCGGACAGGGACTGGGGCTTGCCACTTGCCTGACAATATTGAAAAGGCATGAAGGCTGGGTAGAGTTGGAAAACCATCCGGAAAGCGGTGCAATCTTTACTTTTTATTTGCCCTCTATCAATGCGAAAATCGCTGATCAGAAGGAAGTTGATACAAAAAACAGTTTCAAAGGCAAGGTTTTGATCATGGATGATATGCGGGACGTGCGAATTGCTTTGAAATATATTTTTGATGATCTTGGTATGGAAGCGGAGATTGCCAATAATGGAGAAAAGGCCCTGGAAATGATACAGCGCAGCGCTGAGGAACTGGAACCTTATGATCTGGTGATCGCTGATCTGACCGTGCAGGGCGGTTATGGCGCTGTCAAACTCCTGGAGAAAATGAAAGAACTCAATATTCCGACAGATGTTATGGTTTACAGCGGGTATTCCAATAAGTCTGAAATTAAAAATCCGCAGGAACATGGCTTTGTGGGGAGTTTTACAAAACCTTTTCGAATTGAAGACCTGAAAACAAAACTGGAAAAAATACTCGACAAATAATATGGGACTTCTCAAAAAAAGTTATGATTATTATATGGAACTGGCTTACCGGGAGGCGGAGAAGGCCTTTGATGCCGGTGAAATTCCCGTCGGGGCAATTGTTGTTTATCAAGATACGATTATTGGCAAAGGATATAATCAGCGGGAAATGCTAAAGGACCCCACAGCCCATGCGGAAATGTTGGCGATTTCATCTGCCGCGGAATATTTGGAAAGTTGGCGACTGGAAAATTGCACTCTTTATGTTACACTGGAACCTTGTCCCATGTGTGCCGGAGCGATTCTGAATGCCCGAATTCCCAGAGTGGTATTTGGCGCCTATGACAGTGAAACCGGCATGTGCGGTTCCATTGATAATCTCTGTGATCACAATCTGATGAACCATAAAACCACCGTCACCGGAGGAATTATGGAAGAAAAATGTGAAATAATCCTTAAATCATTTTTTAGTAAAATCAGAAAACAAAAACGAGATTAATGAAAATTCTCTTGACCCCCGTTAAAAATGTGTTAAATTAACTGCATAATTTGAAGTAGTTATCGAGGTAAAATTGTTAAATAAGCAAAAAATTTTTCTGATTATAATAGTCCTTGTAATTATTAGTATAATCTCTTTTATTTTTTATTTTCAATACTCAAACAAAGAGTCAGCCTCCACTACGGTGGTACCTACACCTGAAAAAATTAAAATAATGACTTTTAATATCAATCACGGAGAAGACAGCCGCGGCAGTTACGGATTAAAGGAAATTATTGAGATCATTCGGCGGGAAAGCCCTGATTTTGTGACAATTAATGATATCGACAGTAAAGCTGTTCGCACCTACCGTGAAGACCAGGCCCGGAAAATAGCCGGCAATCTGGGGATGTATTTTACTTTCGGGAAAACAACAGCTCTGGAAGGCGGGTGGAACGGGAATGCCATTTTATCGAAATATCCCTTAAAATACGCGGAAAACCGGTTTTATAAAAATCGTCATGAACCGGAAAACCAGGCCTTGTTGTATGGTGTTTTTGCCGCCGGTGAACAGGAAATTCATATATTTACCACGGAGTTGGCAGAAGATAAAGAAACGGCTGAAAAACAGAGCCATGAAATTGTTGATCGCATTATGGATGTCATGAGCAAGGGCGCGGTCAATTCTCCGGTGCTTTTGGCCGGCAGTTTAAATCTGGAAGCGGACCATGTAAGCATTAAAGGCATGCGTAATTATTTACTCAATGCCACCGGGAATGCCAAAGGAGCGGAGCGGTACAGCTATCCCGGCAGTGATCCGAAAACCCAGAGAGACTATATATTCTATCGAAAAAATTTAAACCTGTTTAATTGGGAAATGATCAGGGACAATAATACCCGGAATGCATCCGATCATTTGCCCTTAACAGCGACATTTACATTGAATTGAAATAATTGAACTGATAATTAAGACCAAGAAACACGGAGGAGGAGATTGTATGAATTATGAATTTTTAAAGAAATTAGGTATCAAAGAAGTTAATTACGGTGCCACCAGCGGCGGCAGCAAAGGCTGGATCAAAACCGGTGGAAAAGAGCTGGTTTCTTATTCGCCTATTGACGGAAAACCGATTGCCAGGGTTATTCAGGCACAAAAAGAAGACTATGAAGTCCTGATTGAAAAATCCCAAAAAGCTTTTGAAAAATGGCGGATGACACCGGCCCCGAAACGGGGACAGATCGTTCGGGAGATTGGTGACGCATTACGTGAATATAAAGAACCACTGGGAAAATTAGTCACCCTGGAAATGGGCAAGATCAAAGCCGAGGGTGCCGGTGAAGTTCAGGAAATGATCGATATTGCTGATTTTGCTGTCGGCCAAAGCCGTATGATGTATGGGTTTACCATGCACAGTGAGCGTCCTGAACACAGAATGTTTGATCAATATCATCCCTATGGCATTGTCGGCATTATTACCGCTTTTAATTTTCCTGTAGCGGTGTGGGCCTGGAATGCTCTGCTGGCGGCTGTTTGCGGTGATGCGAATCTCTGGAAACCCAGTTCCAAAACACCTCTTTGTGCTCTCGCTGTACAGAATATCATTGAACCGATCGTGGATAAATATGACCTGGATGGCATTTTTAGTATGATCATCGGAAAAGGATCGGAAATCGGTGAAGCCATGATCAATGATAAACGACTGCCGCTGATCAGCTCTACCGGTAGTACCAGAATGGGGATTCGCGTCGGTGAGGCGGTTGGCCGCCGATTAGGGCGGACAATTCTGGAACTTGGCGGCAATAACGCAATCATTGTGGCGGAAGATGCAGATATTGAAATGGCGGTCCGAACCACGCTGTTTGGCGCGGTGGGAACCTCAGGACAACGCTGTACCTCCACCCGCAGAATTATCATTCACAAAGATGTAAAAAAACAATTTCTGGATAAACTGGTCAATTCTTATAAACAAATTCCCATCGGCAATCCCCTGGAAGATGGCGTTTTAATGGGGCCGGTCGTTGATGAAACCGCAATTGAATTGATGCAGGAAGCAATTAAAAAAGCGCAAGAACTGGGCGGCACACTGCTCTGTGGCGGCGAAAAGATCAGGCCGGAAGGACTGGAAGCCGGCCACTATATCACACCGGCTATCATGGAAGTGGAAAATCACTATTCCATTGTTCAGGATGAAACCTTCGCGCCTTTGCTGTATATTATCGAATATGAGGACTTTGAAGAAGCGATCAGATTACACAATGATGTTCCCCAGGGTCTGAGTTCCGCCCTTTTCACTGATTCCGTGAAAAAGGAACAATATTTTCTCTCACACAAAGGGTCTGATTGTGGAATCGCCAATATTAATATCGGAACCTCCGGCGCTGAGATCGGCGGCGCTTTCGGCGGTGAAAAGGAAACCGGCGGTGGCCGTGAATCCGGTTCCGATGCCTGGAAAGCCTATATGCGTCGTCAGACCAATACGATTAACTGGGGCGATGATCTACCCCTGGCACAAGGAATAAAATTCGACGTGTAATAATCAATCAGAGGCTGCTTTTTCGAAAGCAGCCTCTTTAATACCTGCCCAAAACTATAAAAAATTATAAATAATTTAATATAAATATTAGAATCCCGGTTTATATTCCTTGAGATTAATATAAATACGAATTATATTAAATAATTAATATCGGAAGGAAACAAAACTGTTTCATATTACGAAAAAAGAATCAAATCAAAAGGTATCATATGAATAAAAAATTAATTTTGTTCTTCATTTTTTCGATTATTCTGGTCACTTGTTCAAGGATTTTGGATAGTGAAGATAATAAATTGAAATTGACCGGCTTTATTTTTAATAAAGTGACAGACCAGCCCGTCAGCAGTGCCGAGGTTACAATATCAGGCGTTGAAACAAAATCAACTTTGTCCAATGCAAATGGCGCTTTTGAATTTGATTTGGAATATGATGATGAATCAACAGTCCAGATTTCTGTTGAAAAGGACAGTTTTGTGACGGAATCTTTTACGCAACTGATCAAACCCGGCAAAGATATTGATCTGGATACAATCCTCTTTGAACCACTCCAACTGCTGACCACTGTCAAAGGTGTTCTCCTCAATGATTTTAATGATGAACCCATTCGTGACGGTGTAATTAATGGCGATTTTATGGAGTATGCGGCCAATTCAAACAGCATGGGTGAATTTTCTTACAGTTTTTATACCAATGAAGGGTTTACAGGAACCATTATTTGCAGCAAAAGTTTTTTTGTGGCTGATACAATTGAATTTGATATTATTCCGGGCTATGAAATTGATCTTTCAACAATTTACCTGAGTTATAAATTTGATCCCGCAAAGTTGACCGGAACCGTATTTGACCAACGCGCTGACACGGCCGTCACTGATGTTAAAGTATCTGTGGTAGGTGAGTCAAATGTCTATACATCAACCGATGAAAACGGACGGTTTGAGCTGGCAACCCAGATCAATGAATCAAAATCAGTATCCCTGCAATTCAGCAGATATCCTTTTGATTCCAAAATTGTTACCCTTGACCAGGTAGCGCCGGAAGAAGAGGTCAGTGTTGGCAAAGTTGAATTGACACCACCGGCTTATGAGGGCCTGACTGTATTCGGCAAAGTAAAGACTCAGCGGAATGAGAATTTATCAGGTGTCAATATTTACCTGGAACAATTTCCGGAAATTGCCGCCCAATCAAATGCCAATGGCTATTTTTCCTTTGATATTCAACTGAACCAGGAAACAGACCTTAACTTCAGTTTTGAAATTGATGACTATCAAACCGTGACCCTGGATACAACAGGGCAGCCGGAAACTGACCTGAACCTGGGAAATATTGTACTTCCGGATAAATATGGTGAGGCTCATATTACCGGCCAAATAATGGATGAACAAAACGGCTCTGCTATCGCCGGTGCAAAAGTGCTGGAATCCGGCAGTGGTGAATATGTTTTGTCTGATGGTAATGGTGAGTTTGACCTGGCAGTAAGTTTGTCGGAACCAAAGTCGCTGTCCGTCGAAATCAGCAAATATCCCTATGAGACCAAGACCATAAATATTGATAATGTGACTCCGGAAGATTTGGTTGCGCTGGGAGAAATTAAATTATCCGTCACAAGTGATGTGGAGCCAACTGTTGTTAGTGGAATTTTGCTCAATCAGAATAATGCGCCGGTAGTAGGAAGTACCGTTATAATCGATGAATTTCCCGGAATAACCGGGATTTCCGGTAATGATGGCAAGTTTTCTTTATCCCTTCCGGTGGTTGAAGAGTCAATGGACCTGAATTTAACCATCAGTGAAACAGACCTCTATAACGGACAAACTTATAATTTCCAATTAACCAAAGGTGTCAATTACAATTTTGGCAATATTAAACTCACAAGTAAGATCAGCTCCGCAGTTGTATCCGGCATCATTGTGGATGATAATACCCGTGAACCCATCGGAAATGTCAAAATCGTCGATAATATCTTCAGCCGCTATGATTCAACTGACGGCAATGGTGAATTTGATTATGAATTGTTGATTTTCGAACCCCAATCCATTTCCTTTACCCTGAGCAAATATCCCTATCAGTCCAAAACAATTTCCCTGGATCAGATCACGCCCTCGGAACGAATATCCCTGGACACTCTGACATTAAAATTACCGGAATATGAGCCTATTTCCATATCCGGTAAGCTGGTTGATAAAAATACTCAGGAAGGCATAATCGCCACCATCAATGTCCAGGAATTTTCAAGCTATTCCGCAACCTCGGACCAGTATGGATATTTTGAGATTTCCGGTGTACCCCTGAAAAAAACAATGGATCTGAATTTTGACATCAAACCGGATAACCAGGAATTTTACAGTGATACAACTGTGACTTATAAGGATGCAGTGCCGGAACAGAATATTAATTTGGATGCCATCGAACTACCCAACAAATTTGACGCTATACCTAAGGTGATCCTCCTGGAAGAAGTTGAGCGACCCAGTATTCAGGTAAAAGAATCCGGTGGCATTTCAACCTCACAAATATCATTTAAAGTG
>CAYYMT010000038.1:23695-27200 GCA_964472715.1 uncultured bacterium
AATATTATCAAAGAAGAGACGTCAATTTATTTTACATTAGAAGATGATGGATTTGACAATGGTGCAATTATGAACACCAGCGATGAGGGTACGACAGATGACAGAGGGATCACCACTGTTAGTTACTGGCCACCAGATCATTTACCTGGAGATACGTTGGTAAACATCAATGGTAAAACCTCTGGTGAAAATGGAGCAGATGTAGAAGATACTTTCGAAATACTATTAACTGGTGAGCCGCAGATAGAAAATTTTAATCCCGCTTCTGGAACAGCCACTTTTGGTCAAGGTGAAAGCCAGGATGTAAATTTCAATGTCTGGGATGTTAATGGTAGTCCTTTATCCGAAGGGACAATGCTTAATATTACTGTAAATCCGGATACATTAGCATCTGTGTCCCACAATTTTCCTGAAGGTGGTTTACCTGATCGAAAGGAGGGAAGTGAATACACTGATTTTAAATTTACTGTTACAGATAATCCTAGTAATACTTCAGGTGGTGAATTAACTATTAAAATATATGTCACAGGAAGAAATGGTAATCGTACCGTTACTTATAGGATTGATCTGAATAGTTTGTAAGATTAATTGAAAATATGAGAAATAGTAAAGGCCCTTGTTGCAAGGGCCTTCATAGTTTTGGAGAGATAGTCTTCGGGCACTACTTCTTTATTTTTTTGAAAATCGGTAAATTATTTTTTCTTCGTAGCAGCTGCCCGGCCGCAGTAAAGTAGAGGGAAAATCCGGTTGATTCGGCGTGTCCGGAAAATATTGCGGTTCCAGCGCCAGTCCTGCAAAGGGCGGGTATATTTGACCATTCTTTCCTTTTAAATTGTCGATATATTTCCCGATATAGAATTGAATGCCCGGAAGGGTCGTCAATACATCCATCTGAATGCCGGTATCCGGAGCAACCACCCGCGCTGCCTGTTTCATTGGTTCTTCGCTTTTGAGTACGAAATTATGGTCGAATCCGCCCATGGAATTGATTGCTGGTTTTAGTTCTTTCAGTTTGCGAAGGTCCATCTCAGTACCGGCAACGGGTTCAATTTTCCCGGTGGGAATCGATTCATGAGTCACCGGTGTGAAATGGTCTGCATTGATCATCACCTTGTGATTTTTGATTGTAATTTCATTGGATAAATTGAAATAGCTATGGTGGCTCAGGTTCACATGGGTTGGCGCGTCAGTTGTGGCTTTATGTTCAATTTGCAGTTCATTATCATTGTTAAAAGTGTATGTGACATGGACATCCAGGTTACCGGGAAATCCCTGTTCACCGTCAGGACTGGTTCGAAAAAAATCGACACTGATATGGTCATTTTCTTCAGCTACTTTCGCACCCCAAACAACTTTGTCAAACCCCTGAATGCCGCCATGGAGTGTTTTAGGCGCTTCGTTTTTGGAAAGGTGACAGGTTTTGCCGTCAATATCAAAGCGGCCCCTGGCAATTCGATTAGCGTATCGGCCCACCGTCGCGCCGGCAAAGATCGGGTTGGCGATCCAATCTTCAAGGGTACCAAAACCGAGAGTTAATTCTTTGGAGTTTAACTGAATCGATGTAACACTTGCGCCATAGGTCATCAATTCCACGATCATATTATTGTCGTTTTCCAGCCTGTATTTGTAAATGGTTGTGCCATTTGCCAGTTTACCAAAATCCGATTTTGTATATTTCATCTGCTCTCCTGATTAATTTTTCTGACTTGTAAAATATGGAATTAATGATAAAAAAGTAAAAGAAAAGTGTCAATGTATTGCTTGATAGACAAAGCAATCTCATTCTGTCATAAGATTGCTTTATTTTTATAATTGACAATGTTTCAGAGTGTTTTATTTTAGATATTTGTTAATCAGACTCTCATAGAGTTCCTGTTTGCCGCTAATTTGTTTGGGTTCACCAACTTTGAGAGCGATTTTTTCCAGGTCTTCGAGTCCCAATTCACCGGCAACGAATTTTGCACCATTTCCGGAATTGTAAGAAGCATATCTGCCGGCTCTCAATTTAGTGTAGGCAGATTTTGTGATAATGTTGTCAGCAATTATTAATGCTCTTGCCATGGTGTCCATTGAAGAAACGTGAGCAATGAAAATATCTTCCAGATCTGTGGAACTGCGCCGGGTTTTGGCGTCGAAATTCATGCCGCCGGTGGTAAAACCGCCATTTTCCAGCATTACCAACATCAATTCTGTTGCGTCATAAAGATTATGCAGGAATTCGTCTGTGTCCCAGCCATTGTGCGGGTCTCCCTGGTTAATATCCAGGGAACCAAACATATTGTTATCATAAGCAACCTGTGTTTCATGAGCAAAAGTATGTGACGCAAGTGTCGCATGATTGTTTTCAATATTGACTTTGAAATCATCTTGCAATCCGTATTTATTGAGGAAGCCGATAACAGTTGCAGTATCAAAATCATATTGATGTTTGGTGGGTTCCATTGGCTTTGGTTCTATTAGGAAGGTGCCTTTGAATCCATTGGCGCGGCCATAATCCCGGGCTTTGGTCAGGAACATACCGAGATTGTCCAATTCTCTTTTCATATTTGTATTCAGCAGTGAAAAATAACCTTCACGGCCGCCCCAGAAGACATAGTTTTCACCGCCGAGTTTGATGGTTGCGTCTATAGCGTTTTTAACCTGCAAGCCGGCATGGGCCAAAACATTAAAATCAGGATTAGTAGCAGCACCATTCATATAGCGAGGATCACTAAATACATTCGCAGTACCCCAAAGCAATTTTACTCCGGTTTTGTCCTGGCGTTCTTTTGCCAAATCAGTGATTTCAGCCAGGTTTTTTTGATATTCCTGTGCTGATTTTCCATAAGGCGCCATATCAACATCATGGAAACAATAGTACGGAGTACCCAGTTTGGTGAAAAATTCAAAAGCGGCGTCCAGTTTTGCTTTGGCGGCGTCCATTGGGTCGGAAGGTTTGTTCCATGGAAATATCTGTGTGCCCGGACCAAAGGGGTCTTCGCCGGTGCCGCAGAAGGTATGCCAGTAAGCAACCGCAAATCTGAAGTGCTCTTTCATGGTTTTGCCGGCGACAATTTTATTTTCATCATAATATTTAAAAGCCAGGGGATTATCTGAATCAGGGCCTTCAAATTTAATTTTGTCAATACCTGTGAAATATTCTTTTTGTCCAATGAATATGCTCATGATATTCTCCTTTTATTCATTAATATTCAGTTGTTTTAGTCAAAGCTGATTCTAATATAATGGATTTTAGTGTAAAAAGTACACTAATTAATTTGAAAATTTTTTTATTTGTTAAAATTGGTGGCTTTCTCCATGAAATAAACGGGAAAATATGAAAATGCAGATCAGATATCATGTCTGGTTATCAAATTTATATTATAAGAAGGTAACCTCAAACTTCAATAACAGACCGGAGACTGTATCCTACACCGATCAGTGTTTACAAATCAAACATAAACCCCTGGTCTTTGAACTTATGATAAGCCACCTGATCAAATTTATAGAGATAAGCCGCGCGACC
>CAYYMT010000038.1:27300-29898 GCA_964472715.1 uncultured bacterium
CCAATAGTGAAAACCCGCCTGTCCGGATATCGGTGCAGGCCGCCAAAAGCCGCCACCTGTTCCATAAAAATATTTTCGACACCGGTGGTTTCAAATAAAATCCGGCGCGCGCCTTCGTCCAGTTCTTCCTCTTTCAGAATGAATCCGCCGGGCAGCGCCCATTGGCCTGTGAAGGGATTAACACCGCGCTTGATGAGCAGAATTTCCAGTTCATTATTTTCAAAGCCGAAAATGACACAGTCGATAGAAAGATTGTTAATGGTTTTATTCAGGTCATGGGACATCTTATAATCCTTTAAATATGTTGATGATCTGATAAGTATTTAAGTTTGGTTAAAAATAAGATTTTTATTTTGAAAATCCAATCATTCGTGTAAATTTTACACAAATAGAAAATTCATAAGGTGAGGGAGTTATGTTCAGTATTGGTTATGACATTGGCAGTTCATCAATTAAAGGGTCGGTTGTTAATCTGGTAACCGGAGAAATTGTCAGGTCAGCACAATATCCGGATCAGGAGATGACTATCAATTCGCCTCATCCCGGTTGGGCGGAACAGCATCCTGAAACCTGGTGGGAAGCGGTAAAAAAGGTAACGGCCATAATTCTGAATGGTTTTAGTGATAATAAAAGGCGGATTAAATATATTGGAATTTCTTATCAGATGCATGGTCTTGTGGCAGTTGATAAAAACGGCGATGTGATACGCCCGTCCATCATCTGGTGTGACAGCCGCGCCATTGATGCCGGTGAAGAAATTGAAAAAGCAATGGGCACCGAGTTTTGCCTGAAAAATTATCTCAATACCCCGGGGAATTTTACGCTGGCTAAACTGAAATGGGTGAGGGAAAATGAACCTGAAAATTACAATAAGATTTATAAAATAATGCTGCCCGGTGATTATATTGCCATGAAACTGACCGGCAATATTATCACCACTGCTTCCGGTTTGTCAGAAGGTATTTTCTGGAATTTCAAAACCGGCCAATTAGCTGTGGAAATGCTGGAAAAAGTTAGTATTGATGAAAGGGTTATTCCTGAAATAGTGGATACTTTTTCACACCAGGGAACCGTTACAAAAGAGTTTGCCGGTAAATTTGGATTACCTCGTGATCTGACTGTGAATTACCGGGCCGGTGATCAACCCAATAACGCCTTTTCACTGAATGTGCTCAATCCCGGGGAAGTAGCGACAACAGCCGGAACTTCCGGTGTGGTTTATGGTGTTTCTGAACGGATTACCCATGACCCAAAATCCAGAGTGAATTCCTTTGCTCATGTCAATCATACCTCTGACGATCCTCATCTGGGAATATTGCTTTGTGTCAATGGCTGTGGAATTTCTAATTCATGGATAAAAAAAATTGCCGGTAAATATGAATATGATGAAATGAATGAATTGGCGGCGAAAGTAGCTGCCGGATCAGAAAATTTACAAATATTACCATTCGGAAATGGCGCTGAGCGAATGCTGGGAAATAAAAATCCCGGTTGCAGTATTCACGGACTGGATTTTAATCGCCACTCCGAAGCCCACTTATTTCATGCCACTCAGGAAGCAGTGGCCTTTGCCTTTAGTTACGGAATGGAGATCATGCAGGGAATGGGCGTGGATTTAAAGATCATGCGCGCCGGTTCGGCCAATATGTTTCTCAGTCCGGTTTTCCGGGAAACATTGTCAAATATTAATGCATCAGTTATTGAACTTTACAATACTGACGGATCAGTCGGCGCAGCGCGCGGCGCGGCTCTGGGCGGCGGTTATTTTGCTTCGGCGGCTGAAGCCTTTAACAATCTGAAAGTGGTTCAACGCATTGAGCCAAATATCTCAAAATTTGAAGCCACCAGGGATGCTTATCAAAATTGGAAAGAAAAGTTACAACAGGTTTTATAATAATAATTTATCCTATCAAATAGGGTATAAACTGAGGAAAGTTTAAAAGGGGAAAGCATGATAGAAAAAAAGAAATATGTATTATTGATCACTTTTGTGGTGACACTGGGGGGACTGCTGTTTGGTTATGATACCGCTGTAATATCAGGAACGGTAAGTTCTTTGGAGTTCTTTTTTATTTTACCCAGAATGCTGGGAGAGACAGCAGCAAATTCGTTGCTGGGATTCACTACCTCAAGCGCGCTGATCGGCTGCATCATCGGTGGTGCCATTGCCGGATTTATGAGCGTGAAATTTGGCCGGAAAAATTCATTGAGGATCGCAGCGACACTTTTTTTGATTTCTGCAATTGGTTCAGCTTATCCGGAAATGCTCTTTGCCGGAATTGGTGTGTTGGGGCACAAAGTCCTGCCGCAATTTATATTCTATCGAATCATTGGGGGCGTTGGTGTCGGCATGGCATCATTGCTTTCGCCTCTTTATATTGCCGAAGTAGCACCGGCGCATGAACGCGGACGGCTGGTTTCATACAATCAGTTTGCAATTATTTTCGGAATGCTGGTGGTTTATTTCGTGAATTATTTTATTTCCCTCCAGGGAAATGAAAGTTGGTTGCAGACAGTCGGCTGGCGCTGGATGTTTGCTTCCGAAGTGATACCGGCATCCTTATTTTTAATCCTGTTGAATTTCGTTCCGGAGACACC
>CAYYMT010000039.1:0-29594 GCA_964472715.1 uncultured bacterium
GGATGCTCGTTCTACAATAGTGATAAATGAATGTTTTTAAATGTAAAAGTGAAAGTCTGGATATGTTACGATTATTCAATTTTTTGTTTATTCTGTTACTAATTATTAGCTGCAATGGTTGCATGCAGCAGGAACCGATTGCAACAATAAAAATTAGTAATAAAAAAATTGCAACCTTAGATGATCGTATCTTCGGCCAATTTATCGAAAAACCCAGTTGGGGTGGTGAATGGGGGCCTGAAGCAGCACTTAAACCCGGTACCCATGACCTCCAGGAGGGTGTAGAAGAACTCATGGAAAAAATGCACATTCCGGTGTTACGCTATCCCGGTGGAACAGATGTTAATTTCCAGGACTGGACAACCTTGATTGATAATGTCCCCGGAAGAGATGGTGATCGACCGTTTTTTGTCGGACATACCGGTGATACAGTCACCAATAATTTTGGATATGATGAGGTTTGCCAGTTGGCTGAACGCCTCGGTTCGGAAATGATTATTGTTATGAATTTTGGCGATGCTTATTATAAGAAAAAAAGCATTGAAGAGGCTGTCAGGCATGAAATGGGATTGCTGGCTTATTTAAATCTGGAAGTCGGTGCAGTATTGCCTGAATGGATGCCGGACTGGCCGTCTGTTCGTGCGTCAAACGGCCATCCGAAGCCTTATAAAATTCGCTATATCCAAATCGCCAATGAACCCTGGGTTATGGATCGTGATCTGAAACAGCATGGTGCAATTGATCCTGATAAAAAAGCACATTATTTTGCCTGCCTTGATAAATTCATCGAAATGATAGAGGAAATCGATCCCGAGGTTGAAATTATTGTTGATGGAAACAGTGAAGAACTGACTACGCCTCTCCGGGAAATGTATGGTAGCCGCATTGATTACCTGGCGTATCATCGTTATTTGCCCTGGGGAATTCAGGAAGTCTTACAAAATGACAAACCAGTGCATCCCGACTCTTTGACTGCAGAAGAAGTTTGGAAAGCTTTGGTTGCAATTCCGGATTTTACAAAAAACGGTCTTTCAACAATTACGGATAATAATTTTATGAGGCTGAAGGAAAGTGGTTATCCAATTGCTGTCACAGAATGGAACTGGAACGGCTGGTGGGCTACCAAAACCGAAAAACACCACAATTCACATTTTACTCAGGGGATTGGCGCAGCGGGTTACATTCATGGACTTATTCGTAATGCGACTCATGTGGCCATCGGCAATCAATCGATGCTGGCCGGTCGATCATGGGGTATTACCGGAATCCGTGTATCAGAAACCGAAGCCTTTAAGCCCTATCCACATTCAACTGGCGAGATCACTGGATTTTATTCTGATTATCACGGCAATAGTGTTTTGGAAGTGGAGTCTCGGAATATACCATGTTATTTGCAACCTTATCAAATGGCCGCCATTATGCCACAGGATTCAGTGGCAATATTGGATGTGGTCGCAACTGCGGATAATGACAAGGTTTTCGTACATATTATTAATCGTGAATTTAACAATGAGTTGCCTGTAAGAATCGATTTAACAGAATTTGGAAAAGTTAAAAATGGGAAACTATATTCCTATACCGGGAATATTGATAATAAATTTGTTAGTGAAACAGTAAATGCCTATGGACAGATAACTTCTCAACCTGTAAAAGTTATAAAGAATTCATCCAGGGTAATGCTACCTAAACGGAGTGTCTCTATTCTGGAATGCCAGTTAGAGAATTAACAGGAGCACGGATGTCCAATCCGTTATTTGATATTAATGGAGGATTTTGTGGAACGGAATTCCGCGATCCGGGTTATTTTGGAATTGAAAGGTATAAAGTAGAAATGAAGAATAAACTTGAAGGAATTTTTTTGGAAAGTTAATGGAAAACCCTCAGGCTAGCACCACAATTTACCTGTCCGGCAACCGACGGATTGTGGTGTAAAAACCAAAATATGAAAAATCAGTAGGCTTCAGCCTACTTCCTGGGAGATAGGAAATATAGCTTAGGCTCTTACATGAGATTTACAACCCCCTTGTTCCTCCCGATGTATCGGGAGGAGACGATTTGGTAACTGTTTGAGGGGGAAATGATAAAGAGAGGAAATATATGAAACGCAGAGAATTTTTACAGAAAGCCGGAATAGCTGCCGCCACCATTGGAGTGGGCGCCGGATTATTCGGGAAATCCCGTAGAAAACGCCCCAACATTCTGCTCTATGTGGTAGATGATCAAGGCATGGGAGACGCCGGTTGTTACGGCAACCCGGCCATCAAAACACCGGGACTGGATTACCTGGCAAAAAACGGGACCCGCTTTGACAATGCTTTCTGCACCTCGGCCTCCTGTTCAGCCAGCCGTTCGGTGATCCTGTCTGGTCTGCAAAACCATGCTAATGGCATGTTCGGCCACAACCATTCTGTACACCACTTTCGCGCCTTTGATAATGTGAAAACCCTGCCGGTATTGCTAAGTAAAAATGGCTACAAAACAAGATGTACAGGAAAATATCACGTTGGTCCGAAAGAGGTATATAAATTTGATGAGTTTGATAACTATTCATGGACACAGGATGCTGATGGTGGTTGGATTCCCAAAGAGACGCCGGCTGAGATGGCCGATCGGTGTAAGGATTTGATTGCCAATGGCGATGAACAGCCCTTCTTTCTCTATTTTTGTACCATCGCGCCACACAGGCCTTTTGTCCGTACAGGCATAGAACCGGTGGATCCCGAGAATGTGATTGTGCCGGATTATTTACCCGACACACCGGAATGCCGCAATGAACTGGCGAAGTATTACATGTCAGTAGAACGGGCTGATGCCGGCCTGAAAAGATTGACGGAAATTCTCAAAGAAACCGGCCAGTGGAATGACACGTTGGTGATTTACTGTTCCGATAATGGCATTGCTTTTCCGGGGGCAAAAACAACAACCTATGATCCCGGTATCAAACTCCCTTTTGTAGTGCGCAATCCCTATGCGAAGAATAAAGGTAGTAGTTGCGATGCTATGGTCAGCTATGTGGACATTACTCCGACGATTCTGGACTTTGCCGGCATTGATTATGAAACCTGCTATTATGATAAAGTCGAAGTGCCGGAGGAGATTACGTTTAAAGACGGCAAACCTAAAAATGAAAAATTTCACGGCCGCTCTTTTCTGCCGGTGATGGATAAGAAACATCCCAAAGGGTGGGACGAAATTTACGCCTCTCATACCTTTCATGAAATTTACATGTATTATCCCATGCGGGTGGTGCGGGAGCGTCAATATAAACTCATCTGGAATATTGCTTATCAATTGGATTATCCGTTTGCCAGTGACTTGCTGGAATCGGAAACCTGGCAGGGTGTCCTCAAAAATGACATGGAATATTATGGCCAGCGCAAAGTGGAGGATTACCTTCATCGGGCGGAATTTGAACTCTATGATATTCAAAAGGACCCCGATGAGGTGAACAGTCTGGCCGATGATCCCAAATACAGAAAGGAATTTAAGCGGTTGGTGAAAAAACTGATAGCCTTTCAGATTCGCACTGAAGACCGCTGGTTGAACAAATGGATTGGAAAGGATATTTAATGGCACGAATACTATTTGTTTTAATGACATTGACCTGCTCAATTTTATTCGCCCGTCCCGATGTGCCCAAATGGGTGGATTCAGCGGTTTTTTATCAAATCTATCCGCAGACCTTTAAGGATACAGATGGCGATGGTATCGGTGATTTGCAAGGTATTATCGATAAACTTGATTATGTGGAGAGTCTCGGTGTCACGGGACTCTGGCTTAGCCCCTTTTACGAATCACCCTTTATGGATGCCGGCTACGATGTGGCGGATTACTACAAAGTGGCAAAGCGTTATGGCACCAATGAGACTGCCCGGAAATTATTCAAAGAAGCTCATATGCGTGGCATCAAAGTGATCATTGATTTTGTGGTGGGACACACCTCAATTGACCATCCTTGGTTCAAGGCTTCCTGCGTCAATGAAGAACCCTATAAAAACTGGTTCATCTGGACAGATAATACCTGGGTGACCCCAAAAGAATTCGCGGGAAAATTTATCCAGGGATACGCACCTCGGGATGGCTCCTATATGACCAATTTTTTCTGGTGTCAACCGAAACTGAATTATGGCTTTCCCAAAGATGAAATCAAGTATGACTGGCAACTGCCTACTGACCATCCTGATGTCATGGCACTGAAAAATGAGATGCGCAATGTCCTTAAATTTTGGCTGGACATGGGGGCTGATGGATTTCGCGTCGATATGGCCGGATCATCGGGGAAAGAATTCTGGCTCGAAACCCGCAAAATGTTCGATGAAGATTATCCTGACGCTTTCTTGATTTCGGAATGGGGATCACCGGATGCAGCCATTGAAGCCGGATTTCATGCCGACTTTATGCACTGGTACAAAGGTTATGATGACCTGTTTCATAAAAAATGGTTCATAAAAAATGAAGATACTTACAGTTTTTTTGGACCTGAAGGTAAAGGGAATATTACTGACTTTTTGCATTCCTATCTGGACCAATATGGAAAGACTAAAGAAAATGGTTATATCTCAATTCCTGTGGATAACCACGATATGGTCCGGGTGAAAAACTTGGGTCGGGACGATCGTGATCTGGAAATTATTTATGCCTTTCAGATGACATTTCCCGGTGTGCCTTTTGTTTACTATGGTGATGAAATCGGTATGCGGCAATTGCCACTGGATGACCGGTTGGCGGTGGAAGGCTCCTATGGGACCCGCTCGGGAAATCGCACACCGATGCAATGGAATTCCGCTAAAAACTATGGCTTTTCAACTGCAAAAAGTGAGGAGCTCTATCTGCCGGTGGATTCCGGGAAAAATGCGCCAACGGTTAAAAAATACGAAGCGGAAAAGAACAGTCTGCTTCACAAGACCCGTGAATTGATAGACTTGCGCAAGAGCGAACGAGCGCTCCATGCTGATGCAGATATTGAAGTCCTTTACGCTAAAACCGGTCAATATCCTCTGATATTCAAGCGACAGTCGGAAAAGGAAAAAATATTGGTAGTCCTGAATCCATCGAAAGAAGCGGTGGCTGTAGAGATCGGTGTGAACCGTAATGGTGATGTGGAAAAATTAATGGGGGATGGTGTGAAATTATCATTCAAAAAAGGCTATACGGTTGTTAATTGCCAAGGCAGGTCTTATGGCATTTTTAAAATGTAAAAAATCCGGTTTGAAAATATGATTATTAATTGCTTTGAATTTAATTTGCACAATCGTTTTTGTAGTAAATAAACAAACTGACTAGTGAAAACTTAATTAACATCAAAAGGAGGAATTATGGTAGTTATTGAATCTTATGTCATTGCAGTTATCATGTGTTTTGTCACGATGCTCTGTTGGGGTTCCTGGGCGAACACTCAGAAATTAGCGACGAAAGAATGGAAATTCCAGTTGTTTTACTGGGATTATTCCATTGGTGTGTTACTGTTGGCATTGGTGCTTGCCTTTACAATGGGGAGTATTGGGTCAGCCGGCAGAAGTTTTTTGCAGGACCTGGGACAGGCGAAGTTGTCCGCGCTGAGTTCAGCATTTATTGGCGGTGTGGTTTTTAATATCGCTAATATTCTGATCGTAGCAGCGATAGACATTGCCGGTATGGCCGTGGCTTTTCCGGTGGGTATCGGAATTGCCCTGGCGCAGGGGGTTCTGATCAATTACATCGCCAAACCCCACGGCAATCCGGTGATATTATTCATTGGTGTGGCCCTGGTCGTTGTGGCGATCATTATTGACGCGCTGGCCTACAAAAAATTACAATCCGGTGCCCAAAAAGGTGTAGCCAAAGGTCTATTGCTCTCCATTATCGGTGGTGTGCTGATGGGGTTTTTCTATCGCTTTGTGGCCGACTCAATGGCGACAGAATTTCTCAATCCAGAAGCGGGGCTGATGACACCTTACACGGCAGTCGTGGTATTCTCTGTCGGATTATTGCTCTCCAATTTTGTATTTGTCACAGCGATTATGCGGAAACCGATCAGTGGAGAACCGGTCGGTCTGCTGGATTATTTCAAAAAAGGGACACCGAAACTGCACATGATCGGAATCCTTGGTGGGCTGATCTGGAGTTTGGGAATGTCTTTTAATATTATTGCTTCCGGTGCTGCCGGTCCGGCCATTTCTTACGGACTGGGACAGGGCGCCACT
Organism: uncultured bacterium; assembly: GCA_964472715.1. Lineage (GTDB taxonomy): Bacteria > Fidelibacterota > UBA2242 > UBA2242 > JAFGTP01 > JAFGTP01. Next base: position 6,183 of record CAYYMT010000039.1, read on the forward strand.
ATGGTTGCTGCTTTCTGGGGTGTATTTATCTGGAAAGAATTCAAAGATGCTCCCAAAGGCACCAACAAAATGCTGGGTGCGATGTTCTTCTTTTTTCTTATCGGACTGGCGTTGATCATTGCTGCCAGGGTAATGTAAAAAAAATCTGTTGTAAACCTCCCGGATAGATTGAGTCTGGGAGGTTTTTTTGTTTTTTTACTAAAAATCAATAACTTTTCATGACTAACCATTGGAGGCAAAAATGAAAACCCAATTAGTATTTCTCTTTATTATTTCATTTGTTCTGGTGAATTGTGACAGAATCTTGTCACCGGATTCGGATGGTTCATCGATTTATAATGTACTTTATAATAGTAATAACAAAATTTATATCATGGATCAGGACGGCAGTGATAGAACGTGTATTACAGAATTTATTGATCCTGATCAATCTGAATCTGTCAGTTTCGCCGATTTTCATCACCAAGAAAAGAAAATACTTTTTGAATATGTGAATTATGAACATCAAACAGAAATCAAAACCGGAATAATGAATTTGGATGGGACTGACCATCAACTATTTAATAATGCCAAATACAGGCCGAATCGTCCTGTTTTCTCCAGTGACGGAAGTCTGGTTCTATTTTCTGCCGGCGGTGATTCCAGCGGGTTGTACCAAATGGATGTTGATGGCAGCAATATCCTTCGCTTATCGGCTATTGGTGAATCAGTATCCTTTATAAAAAAAGTAGCCGGTACAAATGATATTATTTATGTAAAAAAATCAAATAATAAGTATGATATATACCGCAGAAATTTGGACAGCAATGTTGAAACGCCTTTAACCCAAACCGGGGATTTGTACCATTATGACTTTGGGATATCTGCTAATGGGAAATTAATCGCCTATTCCAGTTCAAATAGGCTGTATCTGATGAATTCTGATGGTACAGAGAAAAAGCAAATTCTTAATAAAAAAATTGTAGCGCCACCGGCAATAAAAAATAATAAAATTGCTTATGTTATAATGACCGGGAATGGGTTTGAAATCAGAATCACTGATCTTGATGGTGAATCTAACCAAACGATCGCAACCACGGAGTATCCGTCAAATAATGATTATTGGCGACCAAATATGTCCTTTTCTCCTGATGGCAAGAAATTGTTTTTCACCGGTTGTCAGGAGAATAATTTTGATATCTACAGGGTTGATTTAAAGGACGAAAATCTTGTCAATATTTCAGGTAGTGACGATAATGCATATTTAGGGGGCCTATATTCTGAATAATGCAGGTTGTCTATTGTACTGATAACCAGTAAGAAAAGGTTTCCTTTAGAGAGAGATTACGGGCATTTTAAAATAAAAATAAAATACTGTTATATACTGGTTGGTTTTTTGTTTTTCTTGCCTTATATTTTATTGGTTTTAAAATTGGTAAAGGGGAAACCAGATGTCCATATCACGTAGAAATTTTATTAAAAAGGCAGGTGTGGCAACCGCGTCACTGGCACTATCGCCATTACTGAACAAATGTACCAAAAAGTCCCGGAAACCAAATATCGTATTGGTTTTGGCGGATGATCTGGGATACGGCGATCTCAGTTGCTACGGGCAGAAAAATTTTTCGACACCACATATTGACAGCCTTGCAAAGGAAGGGATGACATTCACGCAGCATTATGCCGGCTCCACTGTTTGCGCACCGTCTCGCTGTGTGTTGATGACCGGAAAACATACCGGCCACGCCTATGTTCGCGGAAACAAGGAGGATGAACCATCAGGACAATTACAATTACCATCGGAAGAAAAAACCTTTGCCAAAGTATTGCAGGAAAAAGGCTATAAAACCGGTTGTTTCGGCAAATGGGGAATGGGAATTCAAAATACCGATGGTGATCCGCAAAAACATGGGTTCGATACTTTTGTGGGTTTTTATGATCAGATATTGGCGCATAACTCATTTCCGGAATTTTTAAATAAAAATGGTGAAAAAATAACCCTGGATAATGAGGTTCATTATCTGCCGGAATCTGAGTGGCACAAGGGACTGGGCAGCTATTCAACGGAAAAAAATGATTACGCCCATGACATTATTTTTGATGAACTCACTCAGTGGGTGGAAGACCATCAAGATGAACCCTTTTTCCTTTATTTTCCAACGACAATTCCCCACGACAATGGCGAGGCATTAAAAGATCAAATGATCGAAGTGCCGAAAGTGAAGGAAGAATTCCGAGATAAAGATTGGTCTGCGGATCAGAAAAATTATGCCACTATCGTGACACTGCTGGATGACTACATAGGAAAATTATTGCAACAGTTAAAAGACCTCAAACTGGATGATAATACAATAGTCATATTTACCAGCGATAATGGCGCGACGCCTGCGCCCTGGAATAAAGAATTGATGAGTAACGGCCAATTACGGGGGTATAAACGTGATCTCTATGAAGGCGGTATCCGTGTTCCAATGATTATAAAATGGCCCGGAAAAGTTAAACAGGGAAGCAAGTCCGACCATATCTCTGCTTTTTGGGATGTTTATCCAACCATGTGTGAAATTGTCGGAAGCGATTATGATAGAGAGGAAATAGATGGTATCTCTTTCTTACCGACTTTGCTGCAAAAGGACCAGCAAGAACATGATTATCTATACTGGGAATTCCATTTCTGGGAACCGAGCCGGCAGGCAGTTCGGTTTGGGAAGTGGAAAGCCGTCAAAAATAGTCCCGATGAAGCGGTTGAACTCTATAATCTTGAGAAGGATATTAGTGAAAGCAACAATATTGCTTCCCAATATCCTAAAGTGGTAGATAAAGCGAAGAAATATATGCAAGCGGCCAGAACCCCCGACAAAAAATGGCCTTTAAAAAGTTGATGAAATATTGAACCTGTGGAATTGTAAATAGATTTATTTTGAAAGAAAACTAACAGGAGTTATAAATGACAAAACAAGAATTTGAGAAAACCTTAAAGGAATTACAGGAAAGACATGAAGCCCATGTCACTGCTAAAAATCCCATGTGTCCCCATAAAACCGGGGTATATAACCGCTTTGAAAATCCCTGTGTGACACCGGAAAATACCCCGCTATTCTGGCGCTATGACCTGGTTTATAATGATAATCCTTACCTGATGGAACGAATGGGCATTAATGCGACATTTAATTGTGGCGCATTTAAATGGAAGGGTAAATACTGCCTGATGATGCGTGTGGAAGGTTTAGACAGAAAGTCCTTTTTTGCTGTTTGTGAAAGCCCCAATGGTGTCGATAATTTTCGATTTTGGGACAAACCGGTAGTCATGCCGGAAACCGACCGTCCCGACACCAATGTTTATGATATGCGTGTGACATTTCACGAAGATGGCTGGATCTATGGCGTTTTCTGTACGGAAAGAAAAGACCCGAATGCTCCGGAATCCGATACTTCGGCTGCGGAGGCCCAGGGTGGTATTGCCCGTACAAAAGATTTTATTAACTGGGAACGGTTGCCGGACCTGAAATCACCATCGCCGCAGCAGCGGAATCTGGTATTGCATCCGGAATTTGTAGATGGTAAATACGCCTGGTACACCCGCCCGCAGGACGGCTTTATTGATACCGGCAAAGGCGGCGGCATTGGCTGGGGTTTGTCAGAAACCATTGAAAATGCTGTTGTGGAATCGGAAAAAATTATCGAACCGAACATTTATCACACGGTAAAAGAAGTCAAAAACGGACAGGGACCGGCGCCGATTAAAACCGATGAGGGGTGGTTGCATATTGCTCATGGCACCCGGAATACGGCTTCCGGACTTCGCTATGTGCTTTACCTCTTTGTGACATCCCTGGAAGATCCGTCAAAAGTGATTTATCGTCCCGGCGGACATCTGATCGCACCGGTCGGTGATGAGCGGGTTGGCGACCTGCAGGGCCTGGTATTTACTAACGGCTGGATCAAGGATGATAATGGCGATGTTTATATTTATTACGGCGCTTGTGACACCGTGACTCATGTGGCGAAAACCACGGTTGATAAGTTGCTGGATTATGCGAAAAATACACCGGAAGACGGACTTCGCTCCGCAAAATGTGTGGAACAACGAATTCAGTTGATCGAGAAAAATCTGAAAATTATGAAATAAATTATGAACCCTTCCGATCCGGCAGCTGTCAGACGGAAGGGTTGTTCTTTTAAAAGGTTTTGGCAACTAAATTACTAAAAAAGTGGGAGAGAAGATGAAAAAATATAGTCTGATATTATTTATTATTTTAATACTATTTTCCATATCCTGTGCCCAAAAGCCCGATGTTATTATTGACGCGGATACCGGCAATGAAATGGATGATCTCTATGCCATCGTCAGAGCAGTGATTGAAGATGATATAAATGTTTTGGCGGTCACTTCGGCCCATTTTAATAATCCGCAATTACTGACCGATTCTCTCTGGCATATTTATCCTACCGAAGACATTAACACGCTGCAAATTTCCCAGGACCTGAATGAAGAATTACTGGCCAGCATGGATATCAATGATATTCCGGCAATTTCCGGTTGTGAGCAAATGGTGGGCTATGCCTGGGGATATTACGAAGGCGCCCCGATTCCGAAATCACCGGCTACTGAATTCATTATCACAGAAGGGAAAAAACATTCGCCTGAAAACAAACTGAACATAATTGTGCTCGGGCCGGTGACCAATGTGGCTTCGGCGATTTTACAGGCGCCGGAAATAGCCAAAAATACTCGGGTCTATTGCCTGACCATGAAATACAATGACGAGGTTTGGAACAAAAATTCCTTCAATGCCAGAAATGATATCAATGGGCTGGATTTAATCCTGAATAATAATGATCTGGAAACCTGGATTATTCCGGGTAATGTTTCCGGGACATTGCGATTTGATCATGAGAAAACAGTGGAAAAATTGAAAAAGATCGACTCAGAAACCGCCCGGATTCTGGAACGTCGCTGGGCAGAAGTGAGCGCCGGCAAAGAATGGATCATGTGGGACCTGGCCATTGTGACCGCTTTCATTCATCCGGAGTATGCGACCGTTGTCGAGCGTCCCAAACCTCCTGAAAACAGTGACGGTACCGTAAACGTTTATATTGAAATTGATAAAGATAAAATGATCGAAGATTTCTGGGACAATTATTTGAAATTTGAGAAAAGTCGCTAATTATAAATCTATCTGGTTCCCAAATTCAATTTGGGAACCAGATATGTAGAACGACCATTTGTAAATCCGGCCAATGACGGACCTGGTCGTTTAATAGTTGAAGCAGAGCTTCGGTTGTCTGATATTAAACGAGCAAGGATGCTCGTTCTACAAAGTGAGGGAGAAATGAACTTTTTATCAAAAATTGTAATCGTTATCTTTTTCACCGGTGTCACGATATTCGCCGGTGATGAAGATATTTACCTTATCATTCGCACTGACGATATTGGCTCCAGTCACGCTGCCAATATCGGGTGTATCAAATCCTTTGACCACGGCATTGCCCAATCCGTAGAAGTCATGGTGCCTTGCCCCTGGTTTCTGGAAGCGGCAAAACTGCTGCGGGAACGCCCGGATTATGATGTCGGTGTCCACCTGACCTTGACCAGCGAATGGGAGAATTACAAATGGGGACCACTGACCTGTGCGCCATCACTTACCGATTCCAATGGTTATTTCTATCCACGACAAAAGGACTGGGGCAATGAAGAGGCCGAGGCTTTCTGGAATGCCAATCCGGATATGGCGGAAGTAGAAGCGGAATTACGGGCACAGATCGAAATGGCAATGAAGCACATACCGCAGATTTCACATGTTTCTGCTCATATGGGTATCAACTCTCCAAGTGTCAGCCAGGACATGTATGACCTGGTAAAACGAATCGCCCGGGATTATGATCTGGATGTTGATCCGGCTGATTATGGGGTTGAATCCTTTGGAAATTATGGGAAATCCAATAATGTTGATCAGACTTTGGATGCCGAAGCAAAATTTATCGCAACGCTGAAAAAATTACAACCGGGGAAATATCTCTTCGTGGAACATCCCGGAGCTGATGTGGCGGAAATGCAAGCCATCGGTCATGCCGGCAGTAATGAGGTGGCAAAAAAGCGCGCCGAAGTAACCAGGATTTTTACAAGTCCGGAGGTTAAAAAAGTAATTGAGCAGCTAAATATAAAGTTGATTAGCTATAAAGATTTAAAAACAATAGGTAAAAAGTAAGATATGAAGAAATTAATTGTATTACTGATGATTGCAATTTTGCTGAACGCGGCTGATTGGTATGAATTTAAACCACCAAAGGAAGCAGGCAAAAGTATTTTTAATATGGCGGACTGGCTGGAGGAAGAAGCCGGCAGTCATGGTTTTGTGCAAAGTGTTGGCGATGAATTGGTCTGTGAAGACGGCACTCCAATTAAATTCTGGGGCGTAAATATCTGTAGCGGGCGGCCCTATACTGACAGGGAAACAGTGGATGAATGGGTCAAGATTCTGTCGGAATTTGGCGTGAACTCGGTGCGCTTTCACAAATACACCTATCATGGGATGCCTGAGGAAATTTCTACCGATCTTGATGCGGAAAAGTATGAGCGCTTTGATTATTTTCATGCCAAATTAAAGGAGACCGGCATCTATTACGGCTGGTCACCGATCTATGGCCATAAACCCCGCCCGGGTGACCGGGACAAACTGCTGGCTTATGATGAAATCATCAATGCGGACATGAACAGCCATCTGAGCCGGTCAACAATTGGGCTGGTCAATTTTGCGGAAGACCTGCAGGACCTGCATATTGAATTGATCACCAATAAACTTAACCATAAAAATCCACATACCGGACTTCGTTATGCCGATGATCCGGCGCTTGCCTTTGTGGAATTGCAAAACGAGGACAATATCTTTTTTGCCACCACTGAAACTATGCTGGAAAAGTGTCCCACTTACAAAAAATTACTGACAGATAAATTTACAAAATGGCTGCGGGGTAAATATGATAACCAGGCGCAATTGGCAAAAGCCTGGGGGGATTCCGCATTCATTTGGGGTGAAGAAGTGAAACAAGCGACCTGGAACCTGGATGAAGGAAATATCTGCCCGGTGGCCAATCATGGCATTTATGATTATGAATATCAGCAAGCCACGAAAAAGGGTGAACCGCTGCCGTTATTTCTGCTGGATATGGCGCGATTTCTTTATGAACAGCAGGTGAACTTTTATGAACGATTTGAAAAAGCCATTCGGGAGACCGGTTATAAAGGGACCCTGGTTGGCAGTTGCTGGCAGGCCGGCTCCGGTGTCAGTCATTACTACAATTTACACGCGGATTTTATCATGGGACTGATCGACCGGCATAATTATTTTGGCGGCGGTACCGGACATACATTACGGCCGGGAAAATGCAATAATGGCACTATGGTATCAGCGCCGGGATCAGGACTTTTGGGAACCGGTATGCAGCAGGTGATTGACGCGCCTTTTTCGTTGTCCGAATGGATCAGCAAATTGCCCAATGAATGGACAGCCGAAGGGTCACCTATTGTCGCAGCTTATGGTATGGGCCTGCAGGGCTGGGACGCTTCCTATTCTTTCGCCTCCAATTATCCCCGTTTCACAGAAAAACTGGATATGCCGAATGTCTATAACGTGATGAGTCCGTTGCAAATGTCTTTATATCCGGCACTGGCGCGAATGATTTACGCTGATGAAATCAAGGAAGGTGAGATTGTCTCAGTGCGGAATGTTCATATTCCGTCATTGAAAACGGGAAAACTTGGTTTTGTGGAAAATGTCAAACAGGACTGGGACCATAAAGATTTTGAGAGTGTGGTGCCGCAGGAAGCCCTGGCTATCGGACGGGTTGGTGTAAAATTTACCGATGAGTTCCAGGAAACGGAAAAACCGGACTTGTCAGACTATTGGGACAGGGCCAACAAACACATCGTTTCCACAACCGGGCAACTGGAATGGCATTACGGAGAGCAGGACTATTTTACTATCAATACGCCGGGCACAAAAGGTGTGGTGGGATTCACCGGAAGGAAAATCATCGAACTGGGACGATTAACCCTGAAAACCGACAATCCTTTTGCCGTTATCCTGGTAACCAGCCTGGAAAAGGACAAACCCATACACAATGCGGACCGTTTGCTGGTAACAACGGTGGCGCGGGCGCGGAATACCGGCATGGAATACAATGCCGACAAAACGCAATTGATACGTCCGGGGGTAGCTCCGATTCAGGTGGAAGCTGTGGATTTTTCCATGAAAGTGCGACGCTGGCGTAAACCGGAGATTTACATCCTGGACCACGGCGGACGACGAACCGGTGAAGTTATTGAGCCGGAAAATCGCGAGTTTAATATTCCTGGTTCCCGCTATAAAACGATGTATTATGAGATTGTTTATTAATTATAAAAATGGAATGACATGAACAAAAAAGAAATGACACAACAGATTTTAGATATTGGCAGGCGGATCTGGCAGCGTGAATATGTGGCTGCCAATGATGGTAATATTACTGTAAAGGTCGATGATGATGAATTTCTGACCACAGCCACCGGCGTCAGCAAAGGATTTATGACGGAAGATATGATCATCACGGTCAATGGCAAAGGCGATGTCATCGATAAAGACCCGAAATTCAAACCTTCAAGCGAAGTGAAAATGCACATGGAAGTTTATAAAATGCGGCCTGATGTCGGCGCGGTGGTCCATGCGCATCCGCCATACACCACAGCTTTTGCAGTACTCAGCAAGCCCCTGGATAAATTTATCCTGCCGGAAGCGATTATTACATTAGGCGTGGTTCCCGTAGCAAAATACGCGACACCATCCACCATGGAAATACCGGAATCCATTCGTCCTTACCTGGATAAAAGTGATGCCTTTTTGTTGCAGAACCATGGTGCTTTGACGGTAGGTGTGGATTTGCAGACCGCCTATTTTCGTATGGAAACGTTGGAGCATTACGCCAAAATATTACATCTGGCGCAATCGGCAGGGGATATTAATTATATCGAAGGCAAGGAACTTGAGGATTTGATCAAGATTCGTGAAAAACTCAATGTGCCGGGACGTGTTTCTTTTGAATAAAAAATTTCGTAGAGGACAATTCCAATAAGATCAGGGGATAAAAATATGGAAATAAACGAAAAACAGGTGGAGACCATTCCTGTGGCAGAGGAAAAAGAGGGGGCACACAACGAATATGAACGCGAGACCGTACCACCCAGGGCCCGACTAGGCTTCAAGAGTTTTATCGGCATGTATGCCGGGGAGCATTGTGCCGGGACGGAATTGATGATCGGGCCGCTATTTGTGGCAGCCGGAGTGAGCGCTTTTGATTTGATTACCGGGCTGATTCTCGGAAATCTGCTGGCGGTGCTCAGCTGGATGGTCATCACCGCGCCGATCGCCACCAGAGTCCGATTAACACTCTACTATCATCTGGAAAAAATCTGTGGCATCAAAATGGTCAAAATTTATAATCTCGCCAATGGCATTATGTTTTGTTTTCTCGCCGGTGCGATGGTGACAGTTTCCGCTACGGCGGTGGGTGCCTTTGTGGACATACCCATGCCGGGTCTGAATGATCTCTATCCCAACAGCATCGGCTGGGTGATCGCGTCCCTGGGAATCGGTGTTGTAATAGCTATTGTAGCTGCTTACGGCTATAAAATTGTGGCCGCATTCGCAAATATAGCAGCCCCCTGGATGGTGCTGGTTTTCCTGGCCTTTGGTATTGTCGGTATTCGCCAGTTTATCGATGTCACCGGCATTCAGGTGAATACATTGGGCGAATTGTGGGGATTGATGAAAAATCAGATTTGGGTCGGCGGTGATCCATTGCCGGGACAGGTGAAGTTCACTTTCTGGCATGTGACCTTTTTTGCCTGGTTTGCCAATATCGCCATGCACATGGGAATGGCCGACCTTTCGATTTTCCGCTTTGCCAAAAAATCCTGGTACGGAATTGCTTCTGCATCCGGTATGTATGTGGGGCATTTTATGGCGTGGATTTCCGCAGCGATTTTATACTCCCTGCAATTGGTGCAGAATCCTGAATTTACCAGCGTAATCCCCGGATTGCTTGCGAAACAAGCCGCCGGATGGGTGGGTGTCATCTGCGTTATTATCGCCGGATGGACAACCGCGAATCCGACCATCTACCGGGCTGGACTGGCATTTCAGGCCCTCGTGCCCCGCTGGTCACGGTTCAAAGTGACTTTTGTTACCGGATTGATTGCAGCAGTGGCCGGAATGTTTCCGGTAATTGCCATGAAATTGCTGGATTTTGTTGCGCTTTATGGGATGTTGATCATGCCGATGGGCGCCGTGATTTTTGTGGATTTCTGGTTGTTACGGAAATTTAATTTACGTCCCATGTTTGCGGATTTGACTGGCAATTCCTTTTACCTGGCGCCTTTTTTCGCCTGGATGCTGACCTTGGGATTCTGCATTCTTCTTATTTTCAAAGTGGGAATTCAGATCTATTTTGTTAGTCTGCCGGGATGGCTGTTTGCCGGCGTGAGTTATCTGCTGCTGAGTTATTTTTATCAGAAAAAAATACGACCAATCAGGGAAGGAGTGGCACAATGATAAATATTTTGAAAATAATTGGCTGGGGGTCGTTGATTTTATTGGTACTGCCCTCTTTTTTATTTCTGTGTGGCGCTATGGAACTCAAACAAGTCCATAGCATTATGGCGATTGCTACGATTATCTGGTTTGCCATCAGTATCGCTATTGCTTTTTTACAGTCGAACGAAAAGGCGTGATGAGCGTGAGGCTGTACCAAAAGGCTCATTTTAACAAAATGTAGCGGACAATTCGAATTGTCAATTACAGGTACCAGGATAAATATAGTTTCATAACAGACATACAAAATATACGGAGCAAATATGAATCAAGACTTAATATCAAAATCCTACGAAATCGCTAAAGAGCGCTATGGGGAATATGGCGTTGATACAGACGAGATAATAAAACAAATGAACAAATTGCCCATCTCTCTGCATTGCTGGCAGGGGGACGATGTGGGTGGATTTGAAAATCCTGACGCGAAATTGTCCGGTGGCGGAATTCAGGCGACCGGCAATTATCCCGGCAAAGCCCGCAATCTTGAGGAATTACAAATGGACATCGAAAAAGTGATGTCATTACTTCCGGGTAAACAAAAATTTAATCTTCATGCCAGTTACGGTGATTTCACTGGTAATAAAAAAGTCGATCGGGATGCTATTACCATTGACAATTTTAAACCCTGGATTGATTGGGCAAAAAAGCAGGGAATCGGGTTGGATTTTAATTGCACCTGTTTTTCTCATCCCAAAGCCGATTCCGGTTTCACCATCACCAGCAAAAATTCTGATATCCATAATTTTTGGCTGGAGCATATCAAACGGTGCCGTGAGATTGCCGCGCAATTCGGAAAAAAACTGGGCATACCTTCGATCCATAATCTCTGGATCCCTGACGGTTCCAAGGACATTCCGGTGGACAGGGCCGGGCATCGAAAATTACTGAAAGAAGCCTTGGATGAAATATTTGCAATAAATTATTCGAGAAACCACATGAAAGATTCCATCGAAAGTAAACTCTTCGGCATCGGCAGTGAAGCCATGGTGGTGGGCTCCTATGATTTTTACTGGGGATACGCGGCGAAAAATGACAAACTGATCTGCCTGGACAATGGCCATTATCACCCCACTGAGCAGGTGAGCGACAAAATTTCCGCCTGTCTTTTATTTGTGGATGAATTGATGCTCCATGTGACTCGCGGTGTTCGTTGGGACAGTGACCATGTGGTGATTCTCAATGACGAAATTCAAGCGATTTTTCAGGAAATCGTCCGGGCCGGGGCGCTGGACCGTGTCAATGTCGGATTGGACTTTTTTGATGCCTCCATCAATCGCATTGGCGCTTACATTACCGGAACGCGAGCCGCACAGAAAGCCCTGCTCTTAGCTCTCTTGGAACCCGGGAAAAAATTATTGGATTATGAAGAAAAAGGACAGAATTTTGAACGTCTTTTTCTGCTGGAAAAAATGAAATCAATGCCTTGGGGTGCGGTCTGGGATTATTACTGTATGCAGGAAAATGTCATCAGTGATGATGCTGTCATCGCAGAAGTGCAAGCCTATGAAAAAGCGGTTTTAGCCAAGAGATGATCATGGAACAATTGACGGCAATATTTGACATCGGCAAAACCAACAAGAAATTCCTGGTCTTTAATCAGAAGTATGATGTGATCTATAAGGTTGAAAAGGAATTCTCCCAAACTCTTGATGATGACGGGTTTGAATGTGAAGACATCGACTTGCTGGTTCAATGGATTCGGGAAACGCTCCAATCAGCCATCGAAAACCGGAAATTAAAGATCGATAAACTCAACTTTTCCACCTACGGCGCTACCCTGGTCTACCTGGATGAAAAGGGCAACCGAGTAACGCCGGTTTACAATTACCTCAAAAAAGTGGATGATGATATTTTTGCTGAATTTTATAGTCTGTATGGCGGGAAGGAAACCTTTTGCCGGGAAACCGCCTCGCCGGCTTTGGGAATGCTGAATGCCGGTTTGCAAATCTATTGGCTCAAGCGTAGAAAACCGGATAGTTGGCAAAAGGTCAAAACCATCCTTCATTTTCCACAATATCTGAGTTATCTGTTCACCGGAAAAATTCATTCTGAATATACCTCCATTGGCTGTCATACCGGATTGTGGAATTTTGATGAAATGAACTATCATCAGTGGCTGGCCGCAGAAAAGATTGTCCTGCCGGAACCGGTGATCAATTCCACAGCCCACAATGTTGAGATTAGTGGCAGAAAAATAAAAGTTGGCATCGGCATTCATGACAGTTCCGCCTCGATGGTGCCCTTTTTCAATCGTGAAAAGGAAAAATTTCTCCTGGTTTCTTCGGGAACCTGGGTGATCAATATGAATCCCTTTAATGACGAGAAATTAACCCTTGACCAGTTGCATCATGATTGTCTCTGCTACATGAGTATCTGGCAAAAGCAGGTAATGGCTTCCCGATTATTCCTCGGGAATATTCACGAAAAAAATGTCTGCCGATTGATAAACCATTTTGAAGTTTCCAAAGATCAATACAAAAACGTTACTGCGAAACAGGCAAAAATAGAGCAGGTTATAGAAAATAACAGCTCGGTCTTTTTTGAAGGCGAAATGCCGGAAGATTTTCTGGGGGATTTTAGTGGATTGTCTGATTTTGATAATTTTGAGGATGCGTACTATCAATTGATGTTCGAGTTGACTCGGTTTGAAAAAGCGCAGATCCACCGGATACTGGATGGCGACAAACTGACCAATATTATTGTGACCGGCGGATTTATCAAGAACCAGTTATTTATTGCTTTTCTGGAAAAATTTTATCCGGAAATGAGGATTAAACCGGCTGAGATTAATAATAGTAGCGCCCTGGGTGCTGCCCTTGTTTTTTGAGGAGGATACTTGTAGAATGACCATCCTGGTCGTTTAATAGTAGAGGCGGAGCTTTGACTATTTGATATTAAACGAACAGGGACGCTCGTTTTACATATTGGTTATTGATCAAAGATATGAAAACGCTTCTGGACTGCGGATTGTTGAAAATCTGGCTCAGACTGACCAATCCGCAATTTGAAGTCAACAAGTTAATTTGCGGAACAGACTTCCGCGATCCGATCAAAAATAGAGAGGAATAAAAAAATGAAAAAATTAACAGCATTCCTTTTAATCTCCCTTTTTCTGTTTGGTGCAGAACCGATCAAACTTCACCCTGATAATCCTCATTACTTTGAATACAAAGGCCATCCCTTTTTGCTGATCACCTCTGCCGAACATTATGGCGCAGTGTTGAACCTTGATTTTAATTATGCAAAATATCTGCAAACCATGCATGACGCCGGCATGAATTATACCCGGATATTTACCGGCAGTTATGTGGAACGGCCCGGTAGTTTTGGTATTGGCAATAATACTTTGGCCCCGGATGTGGGACGATTTCTGGCCCCCTGGCAACGGGTAAACCAGCCCGGCCTTTACCAAGGAGAAGGAAAAGTTGATCTCGGGAAATTCAATCCGGATTATTTCAAACGATTAAGGGATTTTATAAGCAAGGCTGAAAACCTTGGCATCATTGTGGAAGTGACATTTTTCTCCTCAATTTATGCCGATGAGAACTGGGAACGGAATCCCTTTAATCCGGCGAATAATATCAATATTTCTCATTCATTAGACCGGAAAAAATCCAACACCCTTGATAATGGCGATTTGTTGAAATATCAAAAAGAAATGGTGGCAAAGATAGTCCGTGAACTAAAAGATTACACTAATGTGATTTACGAAATTCAGAATGAACCCTGGTCTGATGACCCGCAGAAGGTATTGCGAACCCACCGGACACTGGACCCGCAATGTGACAATGCCTGGTTCAAATGGTCAGATATTGCCAGTGATGCTTCCCTGGGATGGCAGCGTGAATTGGCTCAGTTGATTACGAATATTGAAGCAGACTTCGAACATCAGCATTTGATTGCACAGAATTATTGTAATTTTAAATATGCCATAAAATCGGTGGATGAGAACATCGATGTGATGAATTTTCATTACGCCTGGCCGGAAGCCGTGAGGATGAATTATGCCTGGGACCGTCCCATCAGTTTTGACGAATCGGGCTTTGCCGGTCAATCGGATACCATGTATTTGCGACAAGCCTGGCAGTTTATCTTAGCTGGTGGCGCTGTTTTTAATAATCTTGATTATTCCTTTTCTGTGGGTAATGAAGATGGTAGAGGTGAAATTGATGCGCCGGGGGGTGGTTCACCGGGATTAAGAAAGCAGTTGAAATATCTGCATGATTTCATGACATCACTGGATTTTGTATCAATGAAGCCAAATGTAGAGGTCGTTTATCACGCGCCGGGTCTGGAATGGCATGGACTTTCGGAGCCGGGGAAGCAGTATGCCATGATTTTTCACGGTACTTCAGCCGGCTGGATAAAACTGAAACTGCCCTGGGGAAAATATGAGTATGAATTTGTATGCCCCTTTACCAGCGAAGTTTTGGAAAAAGGCACTGTGAAAGGATCATTGACAGAATTTGTTAAAATGGAGTTACCGGAATTTAAGAAAATGGTAACGTTGAAGATTGTGAATTAGGTAATCAAACCTCCGAGGTAATAACCTGGTAGGTCTCAAAGACCTGCAAAGTTTAGCTAATATAAGAGGAAATCATGATCAAAAAACTTAAAATTTTAATATGCTTTTTAATACTGTTGAGCAATATACTTTTAGGCCAAACCAAAATTATCATTGATACTGACATGGGCTCCGATTGCGATGATGCCGGTGCAATGGCATTGCTGCATCATTATGCCGATCAGGGGAAAGCAGAAATTTTGGCCTGCATTTACAGTTCCGGAAAAGTGCCTTTCGGCGTAGGTGTGATTGACGCCATCAATCATTATTATGACAGACCGGATATTCCCATTGGCGCCAATTGGAATGATGAGGTTGGCGATCCCAAAGATAAAATGAGCGCGGAAAAATTGGCAAAAGACAGCGCCGCTTTTGGTCATGATCTAATCTCTTCCACGGATGCGATCGAGCAAACAAGATTGAACCGGGATATTTTGGCAAAACAGGCTGACTCAAGTGTTGTCTATATTACTATTGGTCACACAAAAGGCCTGTACGATCTGCTGGTTTCTTCTCCTGATAACATCTCTCCGTTATCAGGAAAAGAATTGATAAAATCCAAAATCAGATGCTGGGTTGCACTGGGAGCCCTTGGCGCTCATAACGAGAATAATGAGTTCAGAAAAGACTGGAATTTTTTCTTTAATAACACGGCTGGTTATACGGATTATTTGGTCAAGCATTTTCCTGAAGCGATATATTTCATTAATGCCGGATCCAATGTGATGACCGGAAAATCCCTGATTCCAACAGATCCCGGAAATATTGTACGAACTGTTTATCGGGACTGGCTGTGGAATGTTTTTCAGCAAACACTTGATGATCAGCGGCCCAGTTGGGATTTGGCGGCAGTCTGTTTTGCAATAGAAGGGTGTGGTAAATTTTTACAATCTGCTCCAAGGGGATATTTGGAATTTGATCCGGAAAAGGGATGCCGGTGGGTGGTCGGGAAAAATGATAGAAATCACCGCATGGTCATTCAAAAAGATGGTCTTGATCAGGCTTTTGCCGAGTATTTAAACCGGCGGATTGTGAAGTAGAGTCGAGAGCGACCTCAACCTTCAAATGTATAAGGTTGAGGTCGGTGGATGTGGAACCAATCGAAGGTTTTTTCAAACCCTGGATTTGGCATAGGTTTTATTTAAAAAAGCACTGTATTTGAAAAATTATTTTAATTCAATAAGATTGCTATTTTAAAAAATAATCAAAGGAGAGTATCAATCAATAAAAATTTTGACTTTTACCTCTTTGCCATTGTCTTCGGTATCGACATTCACCAGTTCTCCTTCAGTACCATCTTCAATCAATTGTAAAATATGGTCCAGATCGATTTGCTTGCCGTCGATTTTTAACTTCTTTTTTGGAATCAGATTGAGTCCGACACCAGCAAGTGCAATGGGAATATTGACATTGGCGGTGACTTTGCCGTCCTCGCTGACCCGCACCCGCAGAAATTTTTTACTGTTGGGCTTCTTTTTCTTTCTGGTAATATCCAGGGTTTCAACAGGATTGGCTTTTTCCAATAGTTTTTCAGCTTCTTCAATTGTTATTTTACCATCTTTTACCATTTCCAGGATCATTCTTTTTTCTTCACTCATTTTTTAATCTCCATTTTTAGTTATAAAATCATTCGGAATATTTATTCAATTTTACCCAATTTTTTTAATGCTTCCTTTACATTGATCTTTCCGTCCGACAAGGCGTTGAGTACCTTTATCCGGTCTTCTGAATCATTGGTTTGGGATTGGTATCCAAGCGTGTTGATGATGTTTTTTAACCGGCTTTTTACCGTGGGATAAGAAATTCCCAGATCTTTTTCCATGAGTTTGATATTACCCTCATTTTTCAAAAAAATTTCAATGAAATAGAGGTCTTCCGGCTCAAACATATGAAAACGATTGGCCCTGAAATTACTCCTTATCAAGGTTTTGCATCCCTGGCACTCCACCTCTTTGATGACAAAATCTCCGCCACAATAGGGACAATTGGTTAATTCATGCATGGTTTAATCCTTTTGTTATTAATTATAAAAATAATATTGATTATTTTTAAACTTGTCAAGTATTTTTGTTAAAAAAATTAATAAGAGTATTAATTATATTAATTAACGAATTGATTATGTTCTAAAAATTTGTTGATGAAGGATTAAAAATATGAATAAAGGATCAGGACCGTGAAATTGGTTTTAAAAATTGGATAATTGTTTACGGATAATGTGGATTAATTTGCATGTTTTACTTTCGCAGCAACCGTCCTGTTTTATTGCAGAACGACCCTCCTGGCCGTTTAATGTCTGCAACATTCACAAAATCATTAATTTTGGGGAAAATCAAAAATATTATCCTGACAACTCTCAAACAAGCAGGATCTTTGCTCACAACTTCAAACCTTCGGATTTGGAAGAAACTTTAGGTTTTTTACAAAAAAACAATCCCCAAAGATTTTTTCAAATCTACAAGGAGAGAACGAAAAATTCAGGGCTTAAAATTTCCGGTCACAATGCGCATAACCATATTGGCCTGGTGCGCGGCTGTGACCATGACACGGGAAGAGAGCAGGCCGGTTTCCCGGTTGGATTCCGTGAAGAAATCACCGCAGATGTAGATATTTTTGGCAATGCGTTTGGTCTGGATCATATTGGCGGATTTTATTCCGGCAAGGCCCGATGCCGCGATCAGATATTTATCAGTGAATTCTTCACCCTGAAAAAGTTGCGCGATCATGGTTTTCGCTTCCACAGTATCAAAAGCTTCCACGATTACTTTACAAGTGCTGAAAAGGTCATACAGATTATTTTCATTTATTTTTTCATCAATCGTGCTGATAGTTGCGTCCGGATTAATTTGCAGAAGATTTTCTTTGAGTGCCTCGGTTTTCAGTTTGCCGATGTCTTTTTGAAAGTAGAACTGGCGATTGAGATTATTTAAGGCCACGCTGTCAAAATCCACAAGGGTCAGGTTTGTGATACCGGCCCGTATGAGCAGCATGGCGACGTTGGAACCCAGCCCGCCGCAGCCGGCGATACCAATAGTGCAACAGTTCCGCTTTTCTGTTATTTCCGGTGGATTCTGCCGGAACAGATCATTTGAATTAGTTGTCATATTATCCGCCTCCCACGGGTAAATAAAGAAACACTTCATCCTGATCACTTAGCAGATAAGAGAGGTTTACCTGTTCTTTATTGACTGTGGGAATGATGTATTTTTGCTGAATAGACGGAATATTGTGATCAGCGAGAAATTGTGAAATCGTAATGGGCTCTTCCAGGACGATTTCACTCTTGTTTTTTACGTCTTTTAAATTCAGATGTGCCGTGTATTCTATTTTTATTTTCATAGCGTCCTTATTGTTAAATTTTACTTATATTAATGGTTTTAAATTTAATTGCCAAAGGGAAATATAAGCCCGGATTATGAAATTTTCCATTCATTCCCGTTTAACCCCTTTCATAACAAAAATCCCTGTTAATTTTGTTCTTTAAGCCATATCTTCATATTATTAATCTTGTATGGTATGAATTGAAACAGAGAGTGAAACATGAAAAGATATTATCTGTTAATTTTATTTTTATTGCCTAATTTTCTATATCCACAACTTCCAAAGATGAATTCCGATCACAGAAAAGAAGAAAGTTATCAAAAAGAGCGAAGTTATCGGCTGATGAAGCGGAATCTGGCGCAAGCCACATCAAATCAGCAAAATTACGACATCGGATATTATGATTTGGAATTGTCGATCAATGATTACAGGGCAAAAATTTTTGGAAATATCCAGATCATTGGCAGCGTTTTATCAGAAACACTGAGCAAAGTCGACCTGAATTTCTGGCAGGGAATGACCATTAGGAATATTTACCGGTCCGGCAATCCGGGACAACCCCTGGATTATACCTGGCAGAATGATATTCTGACGGTTTCGCTGGACTCCACTTATGCTAAAGATCAGCAATTTGAATTCAATGTTGAATATGATGGAAATCCTCATTCCAATCCTTACGGTTACTTCCGGTTTGACCGGCATAATAATCAGGCCATGGTCTGGACTTTGAATGAACCCATTGGCGCCCGGGCCTGGTTTCCCTGTAAGGACATTCCGTCGGATAAAGCCGATTCCATGGACATTCGGGTTTCTGTTTCCCGTGGCCTGACCGTTGTTTCCAATGGCACCTTGCGTGAAATAACCGAGACTCAGGATACAACTACTTTCTGGTGGCACGAACAATATCCTATTGCCACCTATCTGGTCTCCCTGGCGATCCATCCCTATATGGAATTTTCCGATTGGTATGTTTACGGGAATAATGATTCCATGGAGGTGCAGTATTATGTATTTGAGGAAAATTTACTTCAACGGACTTTTGACTATGAAAATACTGTGGATATGATCGCATATTTTTCGGAAGTTTTTGGCCAGTATCCTTTTATCGAAGAAAAATACGGGCATGCGGAATTTTTATGGGGAGGCGGAATGGAACACCAGACTATTTCCAGTATGGGCGGCGCCTCGGAATATTTGATCGTCCATGAACTGGCCCATCAGTGGTGGGGCGATGCCATTACCTGCGACAGTTTTCATGACCTCTGGCTGAATGAAGGGTTTGCCAGCTATTCGGAAGCCCTTTGGTTTGAATATGCTTATGAGGATTACACTGCCAGCGAATACCAGATGGATTATTCGGTATATTTCGGGGGCGGTTCTATCTATATTGAAGATTTAGAGACAGAACAGCTGTTTCACAAAGGATTGCGGTATGATAAAGCCTCCTGGGTGCTCCACATGCTTCGGGGCGTAGTTGGCGATGAGATCTTTTTTGATATTTTGCGGACTTATTATGAATCGCAGCAATTTAAATACGCTTCGGCCACAACCGATGAATTTGTCGAATTGTGCAACAGGGTTTCCGGCATGGACCTGACCACCTTTTTTCAGCAATGGGTGTACGGCGAGTATTATCCGGAATATGTCTGTTCATGGACATCAACGCCGGTGGATTCCGGTTATATGATAGACCTGAATATTATTCAGGAACAGGACAATGGCTATTTATTTAAAATGCCAATTGACATCAAGGTCACTTCAGAACAGCCGGAAAGCTTTGACTTTACGGTTATGGATTCTCTGTCAATTCAGAATTTTCAATTATTTGTAGAACAAAAGCCAACAGAAGTTACGCTGGACCCGGATAACTGGATACTTAAAAAAGTTCGGTATGCAGATACCAATGGCGTCGATGACAAATATGCCGATGCTTATCAGCTGTATCAAAATTATCCCAATCCTTTTAATCCGGAAACAACCATTGAATTTTCATTACCGGAAAAAGCAAATATTACGCTGAATATTTATGATGTACTGGGTCAAAAAGTTGAAACAGTGGTGGCTAAGGATTTTGAGCCGGGTCAGCACAAAATCCGGTACAATGGCCGGCAACTCTCCTCAGGGGTCTATTTTTATAAGCTGGAAACAAATAATTTCAGTACTATTAAAAAGATGGTGTTGTTGAAATAGGAATGATTGATACCGATCGAATTTTGTAAGGATTAAATTATTATAATATAGATTAATTATTTTTCATGACTTTATATTTGAATTCCTAGGGAAAATCCTCTAATTTCTTACTAAATGCAAATTAGGAGGAACAATAATGAAATTTATTAAAGATGACAAAAAGGTCTTATGGTCAGTTTCACTTGCGACGTTGCTATTCTTATTCTTTCGTAGCTTTGGACTGCCTTTTGAAGATGGCGGCGGCAGACCACTAATCGTGATCATACGCCTGGTAGTCTATTTACCATTGCTGGTATTTACTGCCCGGGGACATAAGTTTGCCAAACTGGTGTTCAGTTGGCTTTTTCTGCTGAATTTTCTGGCTGGTTTTGTGGGATTATTCTATCGAACAGATATGCTCTACGGATGGAACGGCCTGGTCTTTTTAGTACTGATGATCTGCTTGGGATTCAATGCTTATAATCTGTTCCTGAATAAAAGTTTTCGTCAGTATTTGGCAGCCAAAGCGGATTAAACAATTTTTATATCGTAATGAGCCACCAGTCCCGGTAAGCCCGCTAATGCGAATTTTGCATTGCGAATGCGATTTTTTTCCGGATTAATGATATAATTGTCAGCCCCTGAGAGATCAGCCTGTGTAAGATTGGTCTGTTCAAATGTCGTGTTCTTCAGATCGCACTCATCAAATTCCGCTCCGCTTAAATCGGTTTGCGTGAAGTTTGCCTCATGAAGTTGGCAACCTTTAAACAGGGTCTTTGCCATTGGCATTTTTACAAAGCTGGTAAAATTTAACAGGGATTGATGAAAACTGACTTCCAGTAAAAAATCATTACAAAGACTGAAATCCACACCTGTGAGTTTACAATTACGAAATTCAACGGTATTCAGGGTAACACCGGTTAAATTGACCATGGATAAATTGCAGTCTTTGAACCGGCAGTCGGTAAACTTGGCGTGCTTAAAATCCATACCGGAAAAATCGCAATTGTGAAAAGTACACTGCTCGAATTCCTTGTCCTGAAGGTTAATTTCAGATTGTGTTAATTTTAAAAAGAGTTCTTCTTCATAATAGTTGTTTTGCACTATTTATCACCTAATATTTATTCGATATTTTAAATAAAGGACCTGTAGTTGACAATTCCTATTGTCTGGTATTGATTTTTTCCTTCTGAAACCGGATAATGGGAATTATCCTTTACGAAAAAACAAATACAATCAGATTAACACCACAATTTATTGTGGTGTATGAAATAAAGCCAGAGAAAATAGTAGGCTTCAGCCTACTTCTCAAAAGTAATCATCATTACAAACATCAAAATCTCTTCATAATTTTTTCCAAATACCTGGACTTCACCTGCTTCATTGCCAGCAATTGCTTTAGCGGCGGCAGTTTAAGCAGCACACCCAGCAACGTCGCCATAGCACGGTGATGAAACATAAGTTGATTGTCCATGATCAGATTCTGTAGCTGACCTCTTTCAATCGCCATTACCACAGTTCTGTGAGCGGTATTCAACGGTGTAATAACCCGCTCTTCCCTGGGAACAAGTTTAATCGCCTCGGGTTGACATTCCCGGACACACAGTCCGCAACCCAGGCAAAGGTCTTTATCCGGTTTCGCGATTTTTCCTTTCAGATTTTTGGGATCATTGGCCGACGTGAGGGAGAGTGCTTCCACCGGGCAGACATTGACACATTTGCCGCAGCCCGTACAATCGGACTGATTGACTTCCGGCAGATAATTACTGGTATGAACCGGATTCAGCACCGCGAATTTTCGCGCGGCGATCATGGCCTCACAACAGCAGCCGCAGCAATTGCAAATAAAAGCGACTTTTTCACGGACATTTTCACCGAACTGCACCAATTTGTGATCATAGGCCCGTTGCAGCAGATCCAATCCTTCCGCCACATCCACTTGCCGGGCATGACCATGCTTGATCAGAGATTCTGCTGAGGTATTAAAGGTCATACAAATGTCCAGGGGCGCGTCACAGGCGCGGTCCAGATGCAGCATTTTATGGCGGCAGTAGCAGGTGGAAACGCCCATGGCCGACGCACTTTTGATCACGTGGCTGGCGCGTTCGTAATCCAGTACATGAATGGCGCTCTCTTCCGGCAGTACTGTTTCGTTGACAAAGACACGGCCCAGTTGTGTGTCCCCATTGGTGAATAATTCCCGCACAAAATCTTCTTCTACATTCAGATACTGGTAAAAGAGTTCACTCAGCGCTTTCTGATCAATATCTTCCCGTACCCGCATCAGGGAGAATTCGAAAAATCCGGCCATAGGCGGCGGCAATACATAATAAGTGTCGCTCTTTTGCTCCATGTCAATGAGCATGGCGCGGCCGGCCAGTTCCTCCAGCATCATGCGGGTTTCCGGCAGGCTCATCTTCCAGATTTTAGCCGCCCGTTTGGCGGTGAAGGGACGAATGGGGATTTGTGCGATCAGATTGGCTTCTTTTTCACTGACAAGAATTTTCAGGATTTTTGTGAGCAGGGGAGAGGGCGGCGCGCCCTGGGGAAATTTATTCAGCCGGTCTTCCATTTTGGAATAGGCGGTTTGTCGTGTGCGATGTGCCAAAGGTCCTCCTCTGATTTTTTATAATTTATGGGTTGCAAGGTGGAATTGGAAGGGAAAAAGCAAATCATAAAGCAAATCTTGAGTTAAGTTCACACCCGCTCCACACCTTTCAAATAGTCCAAGACCTTTGAAATGGTGTTTATGAGCTGGTA
>CAYYMT010000040.1:0-7363 GCA_964472715.1 uncultured bacterium
CTGTCCAGATCATATTCATCCAGACCTTCCACTTTGCCCTCCGGTGTATAGCGATAATCCACATCCAATACATCCTGATGGGCCGGGCCGTGAATAGCTGTTGTCGCTGCATAGAGGAAAAAGGGTTTTCCGTCCTGACCGCGGGCATCAAGAAATTCCATTGTCCCTTTATTAATCCAGGGGAAATTGTGAAAGCGAAGGTCTTTGATGGGAAATCCGTCAAAATTACTCCAGGAAGCGCTGCGAACGTCATCAAACCCGGCATCCTTGCTGATCATTTTCTTCACCATCTGCTGGTGCTTTTTTAATTTTTGATTAATTGCAGGATCATTGAGGTCGGCATCTGCATCAAAGTGCGGTAAATTTGTATCTTCCGGTTCTTCACTGCCGATATGCCATTTTCCGGTCATTCCGGTGACATATCCATTTTTCGAGAGGGTTCCTGGTAATGTTGTTGCGCCTTCATGCAGATATGTGTCCCAGCCGATACTATACATTTCGTCAGTAGGATTCTCTTCCAGAAATTGCGGATGGTCACAGCTGCCGGGATAATCTCCGGCAAGGACGGCAAAGCGACTGGGCGTACACATGGGCGCCGCTACATAGGCATTGGTAAACCGTGTTCCGTTATTGGCCAGTTCTGTCAGATTTGGCGTGGGGTAAGGGGATTTTTCATTGTAGCACTGCAGGTATTCCGGGTTCAATTCATCAGAATATAACAGCACAAAATTCAGTGGTTTATCATTTTTTTGTGTACAACTATTGCATAATGCCATCATTCCTACCGATGCAATAGCACTGCTCTTTAAAAATTCTCGCCTTTTCATAAATCCCCTCGCTGATATTTTTACATGATTACTGTAATCTCATTGGTCTGCTGCATCTTGTCAACAGGAATAAAATTGCCTTTTATTAATTCACCATTGAGTTTTAATTCCTTAACGCCTTTTTGAGCGCCATTATTATTTTTCACCTCAATATTTAATTTTTTGTCCCTAAAAATCCGGGTGGCGGAAAATCCTTTCCACTCCGATGGAATCGCCGGATCAATAGTCAGTCCCTTATATTCCGGCCGGATTCCCAAAATATATTGCGTAATAGCATAATAGGTCCAGGTAGCCGATCCCGATAGCCACGGAATACGGGAAGCGCCCTGTTTCGGACTGTACTTCGTATGGGTTGACTGGCATACCACATAGGGTTCGATTTCCCGAATCTCCGCCCGGTCATTATAATTGGCCGGCAGATAGTTCATCAGATATTCGTATGCCTGGTTGCCGTGTCCCAGTATGGCTTCCGCCATCACCGCCCATCCCTGGGTATGGACGAAAATGCCGCCATTTTCTTTTAAACCGGGATTCATCAATTGGGCGCGGATCAGGGTATAATCGGATTTTGTGTAGGGTGGATCTGTGATCATTATGCCGTAATCCGTGCTCAGGCGTTCTTTCACCTTCTGCATGGCTGCCCGTGCCCTTTTATCATCGGCAAGACCGCTGATAATGGCCCAGGCCTGGGTATTGAGAAAGATCTGTCCTTCTGTTGATTCTTTGGAGCCGATTTTATTGCCCCGGGCATCAAATCCGCGAATAAACCATTCGCCGTCCCAGGCATTATCAATAAGATTCTTATCCAACTTTTCCAAAATCGGCTTGGCCCAATTAACTTCCGCAGATTCACCAAGCATTTCACCAACCTCAATATATACAGCCAATGCCAGTCGCAGTTGAAAGGCCACAAAAATCGTCTCGCCGGTATTGCCAAATTCGAAACAATCATTCCAGTCGGCCAATAGGCCCAAAGGAAAGCCGTTTTGTCCGGACCGTTTCAGATTAAAATTGATCGCCCGCTTCATGTGCTCAAATACGGTGCCCTCTTCCTTATCCGCATAGGGCAGCACTTTTCTGTAAAAATCCATATTGCCGGATTCCTTGACATAGGCCGGTATGGCATTGAAGAGCCACATGCAATCATCGGAACGGTATTCCTTTTCATCGGTAGGAGTTTCATGGCCGGGATTGTGAGCAATGGGATAAACCACCGGCTTGGCGCCACCGCTGGACATCTGTCCCGTGATCATCAGTTCCAGTTTCTCCCGCACTTCTTCAGGATTAGTGTGCATGACACCCATAAAATCCTGGACCGTGTCCCGGTAGCCGAGACCGTCACGGTCAATACCGGAATATATTAAACTGGCGGCACGCGACCACATAAAAGTGATCAGGCTGTTGTAAATTCCCCAGGTGTTGATGGTGCTGTTAAGATTGTCATTGGGTGTTTTGGCAGTAAAGCCCTGAATTTTCTCTATCCAGTAATTTTTTACTTCGGCTAATTCTTTCTCCACTAAAGCCAGGTCTGAATATTTGGCGGCAACTCTTTTACCTTCTTTATCAGCACGACCAATACCGACAATGATCAGAAATTTCTTTTCTTCGCCGGGTTCCAGTGTAATATCGGTTTTCAGAGTACCACAGGCATTGTCGCCATAGCCAAGGCTGTTTTGACATTGTCCTTTCTCAACGGCAATTGGGTTAGCGTAAGTGCGGTAATTTCCTAAAAATGTTTCCCGGTCAGTATCATAGCCGGTTACAGGACTACCAACCATAGCCTGAAAGGAATGCCGTCCCTGGTCTTTTTCTCTAAAATTATCCGGCATCGATGGAATATTGACATTAGTGCCGTGATCGATAATGCCATCTATTACTTTCATCAAAGTGGTGTACTGAACATATTGAATATTGAGCAGGTCATTGATGGCATTCCAGGTGCCGGGATATTCAACATAAGAAAAGGCGGACAATTTTCTGACTTTGTTGTCATTATTCCTGATTTTTACCTGCCATATCTCATGGCTTTTTCCATCAGGCACAAAATAAGTGGTCTCGGTTTCAATTTTTTTATATTTGGAATTTATGATCGTATAGCCCATTCCATGACGGCAAATGGATTTATAATCCCTGATATCTTTGCCCACCGGCTGCCAGCTACCGGACCAGTAATCGCCATCCTCATTGTCCCGCAGGTAAATGTACCGTCCCGGCTGATCCATGGGTATGGAATTGAAGCGCATACGAATGAAACGCCCCATTCCACCGGATTTTTGAAAACTATAGCCGCCGGCATTATTGGTGATAATAGCGCCGTATTCTGTTGACCCCAGATAATTGCTCCAGGATTTCGGTGTGTCGGGTCTGTCAATTACATATTCATGATTGCTGTCATCAAAATGTCCATATTTCATTTTTTTCCTTTATTTTCCATAAATTGTTCGAATATTCAATACCACGAAACAAACTAAATAAACGAAAATTCCCATGTCATTCGTGAACTTTTTCTTCATTGACCCAGAGTTCCAATTTTCCTAATCGCCCTCGTGGTTTCACCTCACAATTGATCGGATTTTCAGTGGTATAATTGAGAAAGAGTTTATTGCCTTTTACCTGCCAGTCCACTTCAACCAGGCCGGCTTTCGGATGAGGCGCTTTCCCTTTGGCCCAGGTGATATTGTCTGTGGCCTGGGGTGATATGATCAATTTTTTATAGTTGATGGGTTTTGGGTAGCCCAGTTGTACACCCAGTATCTCTGTTGTCATATAATAAGTCGGTCCACCGGCCCAGGCGTGACTGAGGGTTCCCTGTCCGCCGGAATCACCAAAATTCTCCCAGGCAGTGTCATTGTGACGCAGAATCATAGGCGACCAGTATTGACGAATAAATCGTTCCGCAATGTCCGCATACCCCAGTTTATAAAGCGCGCCGATTACATAAAATCCGCCATAGGGCGTGGCCTGCCGCTGCCGGTCACGATTACCGATATCAGCCAGCGCTTCGCGAAAATGTTTTTCTAAAACCTGATTCTGGCGGTGGTCAGTGACATCAAAAAGTATCGGCCAGGCGCTGGAAATCGGGTACCAGGACTCAATGGCTTTCCCCTCATCAAAGCCATCACGAAAAGCCTGTTTCTCTTCGTCCCAGCATTCCTTACGAATAATTTTGCGTAATTTTTTCGTGATTTTCTGATAGTGCTTACCATCTTTTTTATTGCCAATTTCTTTCGCCAGGTAAGCCAGGTTCTCAAAAGACCTTGCCAGCAACGCGTTCATGGTGGTCAGGGTCGCGTCCTTATTAATTCTTGTCCATTCGATAAACACATGGCGATGGTCCACCAGGCCTTTTCCATCCCAGTCCTGGATAGCGGTTTCACTCATGTGTTTGTAGCCGGGATAGAGTTTTTTCAAAAATTCCAAATCATCGGTGTAGTCATAATACCAGCGTAATTGCTCTAACGTCAAAAAAGGAAAGTCCCCAAGATTGCCACCGGTATGACTGCGAATGAAGTGGGTCTGTTTGCGCTCGGGAAACATCAGTTTGTTGAATTCCATGGAGAAATGCTCCAGCGTCTGCTTCATCAACCGGGAGTCACCACTGGTTGCCAGGGTAATGGCATATTGCGGCAGCGCATCACCGGCATAGGTACCGCGTTCGCGAAATGGGGTATCGGTGTAGGTGTCTTCAGAGCAGACCAGCAAAGTCCGCCAACCAAGTTCCCAGATGTCATTAAACATCGGATCGGAGCATTGAAAGGAACCTCTTTTTTCAAAGGGATAACGCTGACTGATGACGCCAACCTTTTTCAGAGTCGCCGGTTCGCCATTGGGTGTTTTCACATTGACCTGCAGATATTTCAGGCCATAGGGTTTGAATGTTTCCAGCCGTGATATTTCTTTGGAAGTGACAAAGCGTGTTCCGGTATACAGTCCGGCGCGTTTCAGCACCCGCGGCTTGTTTCCGATCATGTCTTCCGCGTAGCCGATATCGATAATGGTGCCTTCCGGCGCGTCGTATTCGACAAAAATTCGCGCCAATTGCTTCCCTCCCATGTCCAGAACAAAAGCCGTCCCCTCTTTAAAGCCGGCTTTTAGATTTGTAACACGGGAGGGATCAATTTCTGCCGCTTTGCCGAATTGAGACCAGACTACTTCCCAGGCGGGATTTCCTGCGGTTGCGTTGCGCAGTTGTTTCGTCCATTGCGAACTCAAATCCCCTGGCAAGTCTTCCGGCGACTCAAAGGGCAAAGGGAGTTGCAGAACCCTTTCTTCCTCATCTGCCGGAAAGGGCCCCGCAGTCATAAAGATTGCGTCAGAATCTTTATGTTTAGAAGGAGAGAAGACAAGATTTGCGTCTTTTGGTACGGCTAAATAAAAATCCCAGCATCCCCAGACAATACCGTACTTAATAAATAAAAAATTCCAACCCTTTTTCAGTTTAAAAACTGAATTACTGCGGTTGGGTATATTTTTGTCGTTTTTACTGCTGATTGGGCCTTCGCCATTGAGCCAGAACTCACCCCACCACCGGCCCACATCCACGTCCTGGTCTTTTGGCGAATAAATATAGGTATAGGCAAAGGCGCGGTAATTTTTTCCGAATTCTTCACGGGTCAGGTCTGGTGCATTCACCCGGAAAGAATAAATATCTTCAGTTGCGCTCAGGGGATATTTTCCCAAAAGGGTTTTGGGTAATACCTCATCCTGGGTTAAATGGGGGATCAACCGTTCATTCAGTTTCGCCCAATTATTTTGTTTCTTTAATAAGACCGGTTTCTGCCAATTGGAGAGATCAGCATTGATGGCAGTAAAATCCTGCTCATCTTTGCGGGCGTCATAGACTTCCACCGCGCCGGCCGCGAAAGAGAGTTTCGGTTGTGTCCGATCGAGACCTTTAATTTCCTTGCAGCGCCACTTGCCGGGGGTTGAAAAATCAATATTCTGTTCCTTTCCCCAGGCGATGAAGGCGCCAATGCTCTTCGGTGTCTGAAAGGTATTCATGCCGTTGGATAAAACTTTGATAGCGATTACATTTTTACCTAAATGGAGATAAGGCGCAATATCATAACTATCGTAAAAGGGATTCTCCGGATAGGATCGGACCGGCCCGAAATTCACAAAAATATCATTGATGATCAGGTGATAGCGGGAGTCGGCGAAAAGATTGAATTCGACAGATTCCGGCAACTTATCCAGAGTAAAATCCCGGCGAAAAACCACCATTTTCTGGCGGCCAAGTCCGGTTTCGTCACTCCAGATGAATTTGGCATTATACGGCCGGGATGCCCATAAATTTTGAAAACCTAACAAAAGAATCAACAATATAAAGTAGAAATTTTTCTTATCCAATACGATCAACCCTCCAAAATTCATAGCCCCGCAAGCATATATCATTCTTAAAATAAAAACTATAATATACTTTTATGTACTGGTATGTAATCTAATAGGGTTTAATCTAAAATACAATTATTTTTATTGAGAAATTTTATCACTTTTTACCTGACTGATTTATTCCAAAATTCAATACGGGATTTTATTGAAATTCCGGTGAATAAAGATTTCTGCATTGGGCCAATAGAAATCCTTGCAGTTTTTTTAAACCTACAAGGATTGTAAACTTTTTTCTGCAAACAACTTCATAAAACAGAATTTTTAAGATAAATTAATCATCGATCAATTGAACTAAAATCAGGAGTTCAGCATGCTAAAAAAATCATCTGTCCTATGGGCCATTGCAATTATTCTAACCCTGGTATTTATTATCTACCAACGAAAAACCGGGCCTACTTATCCGGTAAAAGGTGAAAAGCAAATCAATGGCTCTGTGGTTTCATATAAATTTCTGCGCAGTTATACCGTTGGCAAAGATGTACCAGTCAAAATTTCATCAACCGTTCAAAATCTGGACATCTATTTTGTGCATAAACGATTAATGAGTGATGATGACTGGTCAGCAAAAATTCCAATGAAATATAATGATGGTGTCTATACCGGTATGCTGCCGGCTCTGGATGAAATGGCGGGAAAACGGGTTTACAAAGTATATGTTAACGGAGAAATGATCACCGATGACCCCATTGTCATTCGCTTTAAAGGCGATGTACCGGCTTATGTGCTGATTCCCCATATTTTATTGATGTTCATCGCCATGCTTTATTCCACCCGCGCCGGATTCGAAGCGCTCTTCCGTAATCAAAATACTTACCGGTACACCCTGATAACCGCTTTTAGCCTGCTGGTTGGCGGGATCATCCTGGGGCCGATCGTCCAGAAATTCGCTTTCGACGCTTACTGGACCGGCTGGCCTTTCGGGCATGACCTGACAGATAACAAAACCCTGGCGGCCATGATCTGCTGGGCCATTGCCTGGTGGAAGGTCCGCCGGAATCCCACCCATAAAACCTGGGTAATTATTGCTTTTGCAGTGTTGACGATTGTCTACCTGATCCCTCATAGTGTGTTGGGGTCGGAGTTTGATTACAGTCAGATGGAATGAAGAACAGACCGGAAACCTTGTAAATGGTTGTTCTGGGTGC
>CAYYMT010000040.1:7463-29272 GCA_964472715.1 uncultured bacterium
GGGTTCTGGGTTCTGGGTTCTGGGTGCTGGTTTAGCCTTTTAGAAGGATACGGCGATGATATATTAACTCCGGGCATCTGAATTCCCAAATTCAATTTTGAAACGAATGAAAAATCGGGATCGACTGCAAGCAAACAAAAAATTCCCGGAGATAACCAAATCTCCGGGAATTTTTTTTATAAATTACTGATCAGTAAATCATTATAATATACTATCGGGATTCAGGCCTTCCGGTCGAAGGTCAAGGTGCTTGACATCTTTGCCCTCTTTTTTCCATTTCCGTTTCAATGCTATTTTTTCAAAAAAGAGATAAACCGCCGGAATTACAAAAAGTGTCAAAACCGTGGCCAGCAACATTCCGCCAATCACCGCGCGGGCCATAGGCACCCAGAGTTCGGCACCGGAGCCCAGTTTCAGGGCAATCGGCACCATGGCGAGAATCGTGGTCAGCGCAGTCATCAGGATCGGACGGATCCGGCGTCTGCCACCGGCCAGAATCGCCATCCAGATATCATAGCCGTGTTTTTCCCGAAGTTGGTTGATATAATCCACCAACACAATTCCATTATTCACCACAATTCCCACCAGGAGAACCATTCCGATCAGGGCGGTAACACTGAGAGTTGTGCCGGTGAGGAAAAGTCCCCATACCGCGCCCATGATCGCCAGTGGAACGGTGAAAATGATGATAAATGGATCCAGCAGGGACTCAAACTGAGAAGCCATTACCATGTATACCAGGAAAATTGCTGCGATGATCGCAACTCCCAGCCACATAAAGGATTCCATCATATCTTCGGCAGCGCCACCGATCTGGTAGTGAAAATCTTCCGGAATATCCATTTCTGACAACATGGATTCAACATTTGTGGTAACGGTCCGCAGATCACTGCCCGATACGGAGCAGGAAATAGAAACCATTCTTTCCTGGTCTTCCCGGTCAATCTGCGCTTCCGAGTCGCCCACTTCGATGGAAGCGACATTCTTCAGCGGAATCTGCTGGCCGGTACTGCTGGTGACAAATATATTTTCCAGGTCTTTTCGGCCTTGTCTGTATTGCTGGTCATAGCGTACAATCACATCATACTCTTCGCCCCCTTCCCGGAAAAGGGTGGCAACTTTACCTTTCACAGCAATTTCAACAGTGGACGCCACCTGGTAAACACTCAGACCCAGGGCTGAAATTCTGTCCCGGTCCAGGCGAATCTGATATTCCGGCTTGGGCTGGTTATAACTTTTTTGCACATCCACCACGCCTTCAACAGCTTCCATATTTTCGGCAATCTCATCACCCAATTGTCTGGATAATTGCAGGTCATGTCCAAAAAGTTTCACCACAATATCCCCTTCGCCGCCCATAGGACCGCTGCCGGAGGTAAAATTCACCTTGACACCTGGAATTTCTTTAAATCGTTCACGAAGGATGTCCTGAATATCAAACATGGAGCGGTCGCGTTTCTTGATATCTGTAAGGGTCACCATAATTGATCCGCGGTTTGATCCGCTGCCGAACATAGCCGCAAATCCTTCGGTAATGCCGAAATTGGCTTCAATATTGGTGGCTTCGGGCACTTCTTCTTCAATAATTTTTTCCATCTTCAGGAAAGTTTCATTGGTTGTGGTTAATGAAGCCGCTGTTTCACGCTCGACGCTTATTTCTATAAATCCTTCATCAGTCTTAGGCATAAATTCACCACCCACCTGGCCACCGACAAAAACCGTGGCAATGATCAGGATGATAACACCTGCCAGTAAAATTAATTTATGTCCCAGAACCTGATCCAGTAAGCGAATATAGTGTTTTTCCATATTGCCGAGAAATTTTCCGATACGTCCCTGGTTTTCATTATATTTCCCGCCACTTTTCATGTTTTTCAGGAATCTTGATGACATTAAGGGGATCAATGTCAGGGCGACGAAAAGAGAAACCGACAAAGAACAGACGATGGCGATGACCATATCACGAAACATTACACCGGCAATCCCCGGTACAAACAAGATCGGCACAAAAATCGCCAGTGTGGTCAGTGTCGAAGCAACAATCGCAATTCCCACTTCCGTGGTGCCGTCATCTGCCGCTTTGACAATATCCTTATCCATTTCATTGTGACGAAAAATATTTTCCAGCACAACAATGGAATTATCGATCAACATTCCTATGGCCAGCGCCAATCCTGCCATTGAAATAATATTCAATGTTACCCCGGTCTGCTGCATCACAAAAAATGTAATAATAATTGATACAGGAATCGAGATCGAGGCAATCAGGGAACTGATCACGTGTCTCAGAAAAAACAGCATGACCAGAAAAGCCAGCACAAAGGCCTGTATTCCGGTCCAGGTGAGGTTGGAAACCGATTTTTTGATAAAATCCGCCTGGTTCCAGAGGTCTTCAATCATAATTCCCTGGCCGGCATCTTTTTCAATTTTTGGCAGTTCTTCAAAAATTCGTTCAACTGTTTGAACGGTGTTGGCGTCTGACTGTTTCATGATTACCAGCATAATCGCATTTTTGCCATTATTCCGTAAAATTTCTGTCTGTTCCTTATAGCCATCAACTACATCGGCTACATTTTTCAGATAGACCGGCTGGCCTTTGGCTTGTCCCACCACGGTATTTCTAATTTGAGATACATTTTTATATTCGCCATAAGTCCTGACGGAAAATTCACGATATTTATCATCCACCAGGCCGCCGGGAATTTGTAAATTTTCCATTCCCAGGGTTTGGGCAATATTTAAACTTGAAATACCATGAGCAGCCAGTTTATCGGGGTCCAGCAGCACTTTGATTTGACGTTCCATGCCGCCGGAAACATAAGCCGAGGCTACGCCACTGACCCGTTCAAGTGAGGCTGTAATTCTGTCATCCGCCAGTTTCCGCAATTCCGCCATTCCCATATCATCGGACATCAGGGTCAGAAACATAACCGGCTGCATACTGGGATTAAAAGCAAAAGACATGGGATCCGAAGCCTCTTCCGGGAGGTAATCCCGCACAAAATCAATCTGCTTGCGGACATCAATCTCCGCCTGGTCCATATCCGTTCCCCAGTCAAATTCCAGCAGAAGGGTCGATGAGCCGGTTTTCGACCAGGAGGTTATATGTTTAATATCTTCTACCGAGACCACAGCTTTTTCCAGGGTTCTTGAAACACTGTTTTCTATGTCTTCCGGTCCCACGCCGGGATAATTTGTCATAACTCCGATTACCGGAAATGTAATGTCCGGATACAAATCTAATTTCAGGCTACCCAGGCCATAAAAACCAAACCCCAGCAGGATCAGGTAGATCATGGTAAAGGTAACACCACGTTTTATTGATAATTTTGATAATCTCATTTAATATCCTCTGAATTAATCATTAGCGATTTTTACTTTTGCGCCATCGGCAATATTATGCTGACCGATTACAATAAGCTTATCATCGGGATTAATCCCTTCCAGAACCTGAGTGTTTACTTCATCAGTAATGCCTGTTTTGAGATCGACTTTTACCGCTTTTCCGTCCTTGACAATATAACAACTTTTTGTAACGACAATTTCAGCATTGGACACTTCACCGCCTAACCATTTACGAAAAGTATTTTCAATAATCGCATGATTGGGAATGAGAATGGCATCCTCAGCAGTTTGGGTCACAATATTGACTTTAGCATACATACCGGGACGCAATTCAAGATTTTTATTATCTACGATAATTTCAGCTGTGACTGTTCTGGTGGCAGGATCGACAGTGGGGTGAACCTTATCGACATTGCCGGTAAACTGTTTATTTTCCAGGCCTTTCACGGCAATATAGGCTTTTGCGCCTTTTTTGACACTGTGCAGATCGGCTTCAACAATATCCACTTTGATCTTCACTCTTTCCATATCAACCACTGTAAAAACCGGCATCTGCGGGCTTGTTTGATCCCCCAGATCATAATAACGCTGCGAAACCATTCCGGAAATCGGTGATTTAATAAAGGAATTCTCATACTGTTCGCGGGTCGATTCCAGCATTGCCTTTGCCTGCTTAACGCCTGCTTCGGCCGCTTCTTTTTGTGTTTTTACAGCATCATATTGCGATCTGCTGATGGCCTTTTCATCAAACAGCCGTTTCGTTCTTTGCCATTCATTTTTTACATTGTCAAGCTGTGCCCGGGCTGATGAAACACTTGCCTCCGCCTGTAGCAATGCCTGTTTAACTTCAACATTCTCAACGGTTGCCAGGACATCACCGGACTTGACAATATCATTGACATCCGCTTTGATTGTGGTGATTTTTTTGGGCTGCGCCGAATATATTTTCACTTCATTAAAAGCTTCAATATTTCCCAGGTATTTTACACTGTTTTCAATATAACCGACTGCCGGTTCCTGAACTTTAACAGTGAACACTTCCTCTTCTTCGGATGTTTGATTTTCCTGATTATTACAGGAAAAGAAGAGCAGTGATAAAATTGTTACCAATATTAATGTTCGTTTCATTATTTATACTCCTATTGCTTATTGATGGCTTTTTTAAGTTTAGAAATTGCATTATTAAATTCCAGCAGAGATTGCTGATAATTCATTCGGGCTGTTTTTAATGACAGGTTGGAATTGAGGACATCCAATTGTGTGGCGGCCCCTTCTTTGTACATCAGTGTTGCCAGGCGCAGGGCTTCTTTGGCCTGCTCAATGGTTTTTTGCTGGGTTTCCACCTTTTTCTCAGCTTCTTCCAGCAGATAATATCCATTTTCCACTTCCATGCGGATGCCATCAAGAGCTGAATTTCGCTGGACACCGACTTCGTTTTTCTGAATTTTGGCTTTTTGCACATTGGCGCTTCGTTTAAATCCATTGAATAAGGGAATGCTCAAAGACAGTGAAGTGTTGAAGGATTTGTTAAAATCGTCAGATGTAAAATCCAGGTCGTTTTTCATTCCCATGTATTGATAAGTTGTTCCCAGTGAAACGCTTGGCAGATAAGCGCCTTTTGAAATTGCCAGCTGTTTATCAGCGATTTCCTTCTGATTATCAAGAATAGCAACTTCCGGGCGGTTAAGCTTTGCCAGTTCAAATAATTCTTTCAATGTCATATTCTGCAACGGTGATTTTTTATATTCCAGTCTGTCAGAGAGGACAATCTGTTTACCGCTGTCAAATCCCAGCATGATATTGAGATTTGAGAAGGCCATTTTCAAATTATTTTCAGCAGAGATAACCGAAGGTTTCAGATTGGCCACCTGCACTTCCGCTCTTAACAAATCAAGGCGTGAAGCTTTTCCCGAATCAAAGAACTTTTGCACCTGGTCAAGATTTTCCTGAGCTGAATTCATGGCTTCTTCACTCACTTCCTTGGCCGATTTTGCAAAGAGGGCGAAATAATAGGTCTGGGTTACATTGTCCAGCAAATTCTGCCTGGCAGATTCCAGTTGATGTTTTGCAATATCCCGGCCGATTTTACTGATTTTGTAACTATTCCATAAAGCGCCACCAGTAAATAAGGGTTGCTGGAGCTGCACACCGTAGACGAGTGTATTTTCCAGGCCAAAAGCCATTTCCAAATAATCCGGCATCATTTCCACTGACTGGATCATTCCCTGACCCTGGTCTTTGAGGTCCGGATTATCAAATTGTTCTCCCAATGTCAATAAGGCATTACCAATGGCCATATTGGTCGGCGCCAGACTGGGTTTTAAAAAATTCGGAATGACATTTTTTTGTAAATCCCAGGCATGATCCAGCGAACTAAAAGCGTTGACAGAAGGCAATAACCCTCCCCGCGCTTCCGTTATTTGAGTCTGTGCCCTGTGAACACCTTTCTCTGCCAGTTTGATTGTCGGATTATTTTCCAGGGCAATTTCCTTTGCCGTGTCCAGATCCAAAACCAGAGTTTCGGCACCGGCGAATCCAACAAAAAGTAACAGAAAACAAATAAATCCAATTTGTTTCATAAAAGTAAATCTCCCATTTTTATTTTTAGTTAGTTCTTGCATCCCGTAATAATGTTTGTACTAAAGAATTGATCTTTTCATCATTAATAACGTCTTCGTTAAAAATATATTGCCTGCGGGCGTAAATATTTGCAGCTCCCAGTAAGAGAAAAGCAAAACATTCAAGATCAAGGTCTTTTCTCAGTTCACCTTTTTCAATCGCTTTTTCAAAGATGTCATAAATTATGCTTTGCTGTAACCTGATTTGTTGTTCCATATCAATTTTTAATAAATATTTTAATCCATCGGTTACCAGCCAGCCGGAAAACTTTTTCACCGCTTCATTCTGGTGCATAATGGAGAATTTGATCCAGACCAGGTCAGTTAATTTTTTTTCGATCGGTTCATCTACGTCCCTGATTTCCTGTAATTTTTTAATCGAGAACTGGTTACCGTAATCAACAATTGAGCGGAAGAGTTCATCTTTATTTTTGAAATAGTAATAGAGCGCCGGCTTGGTAATCCCCACGGTTTCCGCGATCAACCGCATGGATGTTTTCTCGTATCCCAATTCGGGGAGCAGAGAAATTGCCGCCATCATAATTTTAGATTTGGTATCATTTTTATTTTGCATAAATGCCTCGTTATTTTTACTTACCGATCGGTAAGTTAGTTTTTTTCACACCTAAAGTCAAGATTTTTACTTACCGGTTGGTCAAATTTTCGTCTTGGCCTTACTTTGTCTCTGTTTAAATCAAATAGTTGTCATTCCATTTTATTTTTTTGTATCTTTTATCAGATTAATGTTCATTTTCCGATTCTTAACCAGGAGAAATTCTAATTAATGGAAAACGCGATAATAAACCGGATAAATGAATTGTGGACATCCGGTGAATTTGTTTCCTATCGGCATTATCTCAGAAGAAAAAAAGATCACAACCCTTTTGTCAGCGCCAATATAATTTCTGTTTTGGAAAAATGTACTTTTATAAACAGCCGCCTTTACAGAAATATTGAACTTACAAAACAGCATTTAAAAAATTATCAAATTGGCCATCGGACCTATATGTGGCCGCTTCATAATTCCTCATCCAGAATTGGCAATGCCTTTCTGTTAAATAAATTTAAATTTCTTCACCTGAGCCCGGACGCTGACTGCAGCTGCATGCAACAAATAATTCTGCAGGAAAATGAAAATATTGACAAAATTATTCAGGACCTCACATTTTTCCGTAATGATAATATCAATTTCAGACTACCTGAATTTCAGCAGACTTTGCCGGCAACGGGCAATACTTTTTTGACCTGGTTCCCGCCACGTGACCTTTGTAAAAGAAAAAAAATGGAAAGTATTGATATTGTTGTGCAGGCAAATATCCTCTGGTTTCTTGGAAAATACAGGGGTCTTAAAATCCATGGCGTCAAAGAGACCATCAATTACATCAAAACAATATTAGAAACAGATTTACTGCTGAAATTTCCCTTCAAAATAAGCCCCTACTACCCCTATCCAATTGCAATTTTGTATTACATCAGCCGGGCTATTCATTGGGGCGATATTGAATCTATGCAGACATGTAAAACCAATATTATAAATCTGGCCCGCAACCTTCAGCCAAAAACAACACTGGATCATTTATATCTTGCCGCTATTGGTAAATTCTGGCAGGATAATGAAATGGTGGAAGTACATTTGGATTTTATACAGAAAAAGGGTTTAACTGGTGCTGATCCTATTTTTGTGGCCCCCTTTATTTTGCCGGTCGTTCAGGATTTGCCGTTTATTTATGGAATTGCAAAAAAGCCCATGTCATTAATTAAATTTTCAAGTGAGGCATTCCAACTCGCTTTACTGCTCTGGCTCCATCAAAAGTAAACCGAACAGCAATTATTTTTCTACTACGGTTCCTTCTTCCTTATACTGGTTCAGTTTATTTCGCAGTGTACGGACACTGATATCCAGAATTTCCGCAGCTTTGGTGCGGTTATTATTGGTATTTTTCAGGGTTTTTAAAATCAGTTTCTTTTCCATTTCCGCAATAGTCATTGGCGCCATATTGTCCATATCAACAGTATCGGGTTTTATACTTTCCGGTTCCATGGAAAAGTGATGAGTTTTCAGCACTTCCTCTTTGCCGGAATATAAAATCGCCCGTTCCACCAGATTTTCCAGTTGACGGATATTCCCCGGCCATTGCCGGGTCATCATATAATTCAGCGTTTCTTTGTCAACCTCTTTATTTTCAAACTGATATTTGTCCTTGAATTTATTGATAAAATGCATGATCAGCACAGGAATATCTTCCGGTCGGCTGCGCAGATTCGGCACTTTAATGGGAAATACATTGAGTCTGAAATAAAGGTCGGAACGGAACTTTTTTTCATCAATGGTTTTCTGAATATCCCGGTTAGAAGTGGCCAGCACGCGAACATTGACGGGAATTTCTTTGGCGCTACCGACCCTGGTGATGACTTCCTCCTGCAATACACGCAATAATTTAGCCTGCATGGATACCGGCATTTCT
The DNA here is from genome assembly GCA_964472715.1 of uncultured bacterium. Lineage (GTDB taxonomy): Bacteria > Fidelibacterota > UBA2242 > UBA2242 > JAFGTP01 > JAFGTP01. The sequence continues at coordinate 15,892 of CAYYMT010000040.1, forward strand.
GTGATTTCATCCAGCAACAAAGTGCCGCCGTCGGCTTCTTCGAATAAACCTTTATAGGTTTTGATGGCATTGGTAAAAGCCCCCTTTTCATGGCCAAACAAGGTGCTTTCAAAAAGAGTTTCCGGAATCGCCGGACAATTCACTTTAATAAAGGGTTGTTTCCGCCGGCTGCTGTTATCGTGGATAGCCTGGGCGATCAACTCTTTTCCGGTACCACTTTCCCCCTGGATAAAAACCGGCGCATCGCTATCAGCGACAATATCAATTTGGTTAAAGATCATCTGCATACCGGGAGACTTGCCCACCAGTTTGTTATACTTTTTATCAAAGGAGAGTTTTTTCTTCAGTTTTTGGTTTTCTTCCTTGAGCCCTTTGTATTCCATGAAGCGATCAACTCTGGATTTTATGTGGGATATGGAAAAAGGTTTAGTAATAAAATCAAAGGCGCCGCTTTGCAGGGCTTCAACAGCAGTCTTAATTGTTCCATAAGCCGTGATGATCAAAAATCCCAAATCCTCTTTTATTTTTTTAGCGCTTTGCATTAATTCCAGGCCGGACATACCATCCATCATCAGATCCGTGATAACCAGATCAAAATCTTTTTTCTTGATAATTTTCAGCGCTGCTTCTCCGCTTTCGCAGACTTTTACATCATATTTTTCTTCATTAAAAGCTTCCTGCATAATAGCCCGAATACTATAGTCATCATCAACTACCAGGAGTCTTATCATATGGTCCTCCAATTTATTTTTCCCCTCTAATCATTATTTTCATCATTTGGAAACAACAATTCATTCTGATTTTTTTTGTATGAATCCAGTACTTTCTCTTTTGAAGAGAGAGATTTATTGTCATTGTGTTTAAAAAACATAGGTGACAATTTTTTTATCTTTGCCCGTAATTGTTCATTTTCCTTTTTCAGTTGGCCGACATATTTTTTCAACAGTATATTTTCATTGTTGACTTTGATATTTTTTTCAGCCTTTTCCAATACGGCAAAGAGTTGTGTCAATCTAAAAGGTTTTATTAAATAATCAAAAACTCTTGTCCTTAATGCCTCCACAACATTTCGAATATCCGGATAACCGGTCATCAGAATAATTACAAGCGCCGGATCGATATCGATTAACTCCTGGCTCAATTCCAGTCCATCCATGCCTGTTAGTTTAATGTCAATGAGGGCGTATCGATATTCACCTTTATGAAATTCCTTGAGAGCATCTTCGGCTGTGGGATAAGCATCAACTTTATAACCTCTTTCGGCAATTCCGATTTTTAAGACTTCCAAAATTGACTTATCATCATCAACTACAAGAATTTTGTGTATTTTTGTCATATTATTCTTCAATCTGGTTAAGTTCCGAGAACAACCGGTTGTTTAGAGTTTCCAAAATCTGTTGCGGGGTTCCTTTTTCATAAGGATATGAAGTACCGGTGTAATAAAAAGTAAAGACCGGTTTTTCTTCTTGTATCGTCATTGCCTTTTCAAATTTATGTTTAATATTTGATACCAGTATTTCGCTGGTTGCCGGATTGCTGTTTGGTATTATTAATAAAAAGGAATCATAATTTTCCCATAATATAATGATTTTTTCTTCCAATTCATTATTGATTATATTGTTTAATACATTATGAATGCCCGCAATACTCACTGTATCATCACTTTTATTAATTTTTACAATTCTTCCGGAAATAAGGGAAACCGTGCTGTTAACTTTCTCGGTTTCGGTGATGTATTGTTCAATAACATTTTCTGTAATGGGAGACATTTTCTTGACATTTTCCGATTCATCGCTCTTCAAAGAAAACTTCTTTTGGAAGATCGGCGCTGCCTGGGTGGCAATAATATTTAATAATTTCAGTTCATCTTCCAGAGGCAGGGAATCTTCCGAATGGGTGAAGATTGCTAAATATCCAAGGATCTTATTATGAAATTTGATAGGCGTCAGGATAAAATTGTCAATATCCCTGGTAATTTCAACTTGCTGCCCATCCAGGGTTATGTGGCCCTGAAAATTATCAATAATGGTAGGATGAGTATCAGAAATATTGCGGTCATTAATAATTGAAACACTGGAAAGAAGGCAGTTATTGATAAAATCATCACTTAAGCCGTGGGATTTTTGTATTTTGTACTCATCCTTATTTCCCTGCTTCATAAATATCGCTGACTTAGGTATGTTGAGGCCTTCCGTGATCGTATCAATGATCATTTCCAGCACCATGCCAATATCCGTGATTTGATACAAAATCGAAGAAATATCATACAATGTTGTTACATAGGAAAGCATTTGCTGAATTTTGGAATTTAATATTTTATTCTCTCTTCTCAGTAAAATCTGGTTGACCGCCCGCTCAATTCCGATTTTTATTTCTTTGAATTTAAAAGGTTTACGAATATAATCATAAACACCCTGCTGAATTGCTTCGATAACCGAGTCAACGGTCGCAAAGCCTGTAATAATAAATGTCAGTGTCTCCGGGCTATATTTTTTGACAGTCCGGGCAATATCCATCCCGGATACATCGGGCATTTTCAAATCTGTAATGACTATATCAAATTTTTCCTTTTTCAGTTTTTCCATTGCGACTTTTGAATCGGTAAGTCCATGTACTTTATATCCGAATTGTTCCAAAAAGAATAAAAATTCATCAACAATCATCTCTTCGTCATCAATAATCAAAATGCTTATTTTTTCTTTTGCCATAATTTTATTCCTGTTCAATTTTTAGATCATCAATCACAATACTATCCAAGTCCTGGTAAATAATGACCTTTTCATAGAGTTTATCTATATAAAATTCTTCGGAGCCAACCAAAAGCAGCACTCCTTTATGTAATTTTTCCGTAATAATTATTTTATTTTTTTTGTCAATATCATGGGATTCACTGGCGATTGCTTTCTTTTGCTTTTCAATTTCTGATAATTTTTGCTGAATTTGTTTCAATTCCGCAGTAATGTTCTGAAGTTCTTGTTTTTTATCCTCAGATAATTTATCCACACGCTCAAAAAGCAGCTTCAAAAACCGTTCTTTCTTGGATAATAATTCATATTTGGCATATAACTCATCTTCTTCTTTCACCAGTTGAGTAAGGGCGTTTTCCCGCTCAGGATTACGATTCAGTCCGATGCCTAACTGGGTTGAAATATTTTTCATGGACCCCGCTTCTTTGACGCTGATCCCTTTTTCGCCAAATATTTTGCCACCGCGAATGAGGCCTTCATTTTCCTCTACTATTACCATACCGGCAGCGTAGACATTACCGTTAATAATATATCGTTCGGCAATTACATCATTATTGGCCTTGGCTTCCGCATCCTGAATAAATCCGCATTCAATATTGTTGCCGGCGACAATTTTTGCACGCCCCTTCCCCAAAACGCCCATTTTAATAATAACATCGCCTTTTTTGGAGCGAATATCCGCAGCTTCCACATCTCCGTTGATAATAACGCTGTCGGTGGCCTCAACCCTGAACCCCGAGCGGACATCACCTTCAATCACAACTTTACCATCATATTTAACATTGCCGGTGTTATATGATACATCTCCTTCGATATGCAGCATATTGGATATATCAACCTTACCATCCTGAAAATTTAAATAACCTGATTTGGTGGCATATAATGTTAATCCGTCATCACTAATACTAACATTTTCCCCTTCCGGAAGGTCAACATGCTTCTCACCGCTCGGCAGAATTTCACCGGTAACCGTTTTTCCCGGTGTTCCGGACCTGGCCGGCAGTTTGGAAACAATTTGCTCACCCTGCTTAACTTCGCAGAAGGTTTTGGCCTGCTTAAAATTTGCCAGACCGGCTTCATCTATCGAAACTTTGTCATCACCGATATCTTCGCCTAAGTGCCAAACCAACTGTCCGTCTTCTCCTTTTACAGGTTTTTGACCCCGGGCTATTTTCTGGTTCTGGACTGTTTCTTTCCGGTCACATATTTTTTTTACCAACGACCGGTCAATTCCAAATTTAATGCCCGCGGCTTTTAAATAGTCCAGCAGTTCCTGCTCGGTTGGATAATTAGCGGCTTTGGCATCAATATCCAGATAGGCTGATAACTTGTCAGAACTTATTGTTATGTTTAAATCATTTTTATTCATATTGAACCATAGATCAGATATTTAATAATCAAACCGGATTTCTGTTGACTTTCCGCATTGGCAGTGATGAACCACACCAACAACTTCATCATTTTCAATAATGGGCTCTATTTCATGTTTATGAGAATTTTTGTTCGTCTTATCATCAGGTTGAGGCTGTTCTCCCCCTACTGAAATAGCCGATGACAATGCGATAGTTTTTTCCTTAATAACGTTTCTGATGGTGTGTCTCCTTCCCCCAAGAGATATTGTGGTTTCATCTAAATTTTTATATATAGTTTTACTTGTCATATAATTTAGTCAAATAATGCATCAATGTCATCCTGTGAGAAATTCTGGTCCTCACGAATGACATCCTGAGTCTGACTATCAAAGGTTTCTTTGTCTTTTTGGGCTTTTTCCGGATCCGGCCCAAGATGAAGCTCATGCATAATTCTTTCACCAACTTTTGTTTTAACCTTGATCAATTCTGAATTCTTGGACAAATCCGTAAATTTATTATTGATCGCCTGTAAAATTCGATTAGCATGCTCAAGTTTCTGGGAAGTAATATCCTGAAACTGCAAAGCAAAAGTAATATCCATGGCATCATTTTTCATGTTTTCCACAATTTCTTTTGTGTCATCGGGAACTTTGGTTGCGACCTTTTCCAGGCCATTATTGATGGATTCCAGTTTGTCCATGATTTCATGAGTGGCCATTTCCGTCGCTTCTGTGACATCATTCAACCGTTGGGACGCGTCAGGAATCTTACCAGATGATTCCGTAAAGGACCGTTGTATCTCTGACATCAGCGGCATAACATCCTGGATAAATTTGAAAAGGTCACCAAGAAAGGGTATCACTTCATCACCAATTCTTAAAAAATCCTGCATTTCAGCTATTTTTTGAAAAATTTCACCAACCGGGGATTCATTACTCATCACACTCTCCTATCCATTATTTTGCCAGGGCTTTTTGTATTTTTCCTTTTAATACATCAGGTGTAAAAGGTTTAACCACATATCCTGCCACCCCTAGTTTTACTGCAGTAATCACATCTTCTTTCATTCCTCTGGTGGTAATCATAATAATCGGAATGTCCTTGTAATTATCATTACCTTTCAGCTCTTCGACGAATTGCTTACCATTCATTTCCGGCATATTCCAGTCGGACAAAATCAGCCCGATATCTTCGCCTTCCATTTTATCCAAAGCATCGACGCCATTCTCCGCTTCAATCATCTCTGTAAATCCAATCTTTTGCAGCGAATTTTTTATAATTCTGCGCATGGTTGGAGAATCATCTACAAAGAGCACCTTATTATCTATCATCTTTCCGGTTCCCCTTTCATATTTGTATTATTTCTACCATTTCAGAAATAGAACTAACCTGTCCTTCTATTTCACTCAAAAATTCTTCATAACTTTTTTTATTTAAATCACTTACACTTTTTTGCAAAACTGACCATGAGGCCGGTTCAGGCAAATTATCTATGTCAAAATCCGTTCCAAATGACAAACCGCTTATATTGCACACATGATCTGCAACTTCCAGGACAGCAACAATGAGTTTGCTTTCATCCCCGGCATTGTCTATCCGGTGATGATTTTCCACAATATCTGTCAGGATCGTCGACATTTTCCATTTTTCCGCCAGCATTTTACCAACATCGCAATGAGTGATATTCAATTGCTCATTTTCAATTTCGTAAAAAGACCGCTTCGATTTTTTTACCTCCTGATATACACCGCTATATTTCCCCGGTTCAAGAATATTTAAAATTAATTTCCCAATATCGTGTAAAAGGCCGACAGTATAGGGATTCTCCCTGGTGATTATGCCATAATCTTCCACCATTAATTCTGTCACAAAACCAACAGCAATGCAATGCTCCCAGAATTTCTCCCATTCCATATCACTGCTTTGATCATCAAATTTTTTAAGTATGGAAAAACTGATGGCAATATTGCTTAATTGCCGCATTCCGATCAATACCAGGGCATGACGAAGAGATTTAACAGGATTTTTCATCCCGTAATAGGCGGAATTGGCTACTTTGAGAACTTTCATGGCCAGTGGCGGATCCTTTTCTATGACCCGTTGGATCTGGCTGACCGAGTAACTATCATTTCGCATAACTCGCATGATTTCAGTGGCGATAACCGGAAGTGTTGGCAGGTTTTGTAAACTATTTAATTTTTTCTGGTATCGTTCAATAACATTTGCAGACATAATATTCCCTGATTTTTTAAGACCTTCCCTTTACTGTCAAATGATATGCCATAATATTATAAACAAGCAGACAATCAAATGCAGAGGCACGCGGGCATTACAAAAGCAAAATTCTTTTGTTTTATTTATAGTATCTTAATTACATGCGGGAAATGTTTATTGGCTGAGCAATATTTTTCCAGGTAGGAATTTTTTTCCTACAAAAAAACCCCGGTTTTTGCCGGGGCCTTATTCAAAATATTTTACTTTTGCTTATATAATGAATTTTGCAAATCTGCGTTTGCCGACTTTGACGACATATTCGCCTTTTTCGTTCAGTACAAGATCCTGATCGGTTACTTTTTCATTATTGATCTTCACAGCCCCCTGTTTAATCATACGGCGGGATTCGCCATTACTGGATGTCAAATTGTATTTTGTCAGCAGTTTTACAAATAATTCCTGCGAATCTGCTTCATCCAAAAGATACTCATCAATATCATCGGGCAACTTGTTTTTGCTGAAAACCCGTTCAAATTCTTCCTGGGCTATTTTTGCCTGTTCGGCATCATGGTATTGGGTTACAATATCGCGGCCCAATTGTTTCTTCAGCACCATCGGATTGAATTTCGGATCATTGAGTTTATTTTCGATCTCTTTTAATTCTTCCAGAGAAAAATCAGACAAAAGGGTGTAATATTTCAAAAGTATTTCATCAGGAATTGACATGATTTTTCCGAACATTTCCGTGGGCGGTTCGTCGATTCCGATATAATTTCCCGTGCTTTTGCTCATGCGGTCTTTGCCGTCGATACCTTCCAGAACCGGCATAGTCAACGCCACCTGGGGTTCAACTCCGTACTCCCGCTGAACATTTCGCGCCGCCAGCAAATTAAACATCTGTTCCGTCGCCCCTAATTCCACATCGGATTTGATGGCAACAGAATCATAGCCCTGCATCAGGGGATAAAAGAATTCATGGAGGCTGATCGGCGTGCCGTTTTTATACCGTTTTGTAAAATCATCCCGCTCCAGAATTCGGGCTACAGTATAGGAAGCAGCCAGGTTCATAATCTCTTCAAAGCGCATATCCTGAAACCAGCTGCCGTTGAAATGGATTTCTGTTTTATCTTTATCCAGAATTTTAAAAAATTGTTTTTCATAGGTTGTGGCATTTTCCAGAATTTTATCCCGGGTCAGTCTTGGGCGGGTGGAATTTTTCCCGGAAGGATCGCCAACCATAGCGGTATAATCGCCGACGATCAAAACAATCTGGTGTCCCAGTTCCTGAAAATCCTTTAATTTGCGAATCCCTACCGTATGTCCCAAATGGATATCCGGGGCAGTGGGGTCAAACCCCTGTTTAACACGCAAGGGTTCATTATTTTTCAAGGATTTTTCCAGTTTTTTGACCAGTTCCTCTTCGGATACGATATCAGCAGTCCCCTTTCTGATAAGGTCCATCTGTTCATTAATTGAGGGAAACATTTTAATAATTTTCCTTTCTTATTCTATCAATTTCTCTTTTTGATTGTTTTTCCGCCAGGGCCGCCCGTTTGTCATATTGTGCTTTTCCTTTGCCCAGTCCCATGGCAAGTTTGACCAGGCCTTTACTGGTAATATAGACACGCAATGGCACCAGTGTATTGCCGCGCTCTTCAATATGTTTTTTTATTTTGCGAATTTCCCGCTTTTTTAGTAATAATTTCCGTTCGCGTTCGGGATCATGGTTCACAGTGCCGGCATGTGAATAGGGTGAGATGTGACAATTAACGAGAAACACCTCATCATTTTTTATTTTGGCATAGCTGTCTTTCAGATTGATCTGTCCGTTGCGAATGGATTTGACTTCTGTTCCCAACAGAGCAATACCGGCTTCATATTCATCGGTGATGATATAATCATGGTAAGCTTTGCGGTTTTTGGTAATAAAATTCTTTTCTTTCATAGACAGAAAAATTAACATTCCCTCTCAGCATTTGCAACTAATAACTGTTTTTTTTCAAAAAAGTGATTTTAATGCTTGAAGATTAATTTTTGTTCGCCTAAATTGCGGTGCTTTTTAAAACTGCTCGGATGGTGGAATTGGTAGACACGCTAGGTTCAGGGTCTAGTGACCTTACGGTCATGCGAGTTCGACTCTCGCTTCGAGCACATACAAAAAAACCGGAATTAAATTCCGGTTTTTTTGTTTTAGTTTCACTCCAAAGTGGAAAAACTGATCTTAAACAGTTTCTTCTCCTTTGGATTCTCCTTGCTTTTCATCAGGTTCACAGAATTGGATGATTCAATCACCAGATCAGCATCGGCAAAAAATTGTTTAACAGAATCAATGGAAACCAATGAACTTTCATAGCGAATTGAAAAAATATTTGTCTTTGTATCTACAAATATTTTGTCAACGCCATTAAAATTAATTTCCAATAAATCTACCTGTTTGATCAATCTTTCACTCTCACATTCCGAAACGGAAAAAGTGACAATGCGTTCCGTACCGGGAGAATACTGGCTGGCAAATAAAATTCCCAGCGCAAACAAAATGATTAAAAACAAAAGAGATGGAGAATAAGATTTTTTTCTCATTTCCTGCCCCAATTTATATATTTACTAAACCCTCTTAATTAATATAACTTTTTCAGGCAGAAAACAAAGAACTTTATTTATTTTTTTAACAGGCCTTATAACTATTTTTTCAATCTATTATTACTTAAAAAATCCACCTGCTCTTTGCCTTTTTCCAGGTCAACAAAATAGAGTAAAATACTTCCGCCGATAAAAAGAATGGCGATCGAACCGATCCCGATCCGGGTGGCCGCATTTGAATTGAAACCGGCTGCCCGGGCAATTATATTGATGCCTCCCACCAGTGCCGGGCCAAAAATCGCCGCGAACTTCCCGGTCATATTATAAAAGCCATAGTATTCCGCGCTTTGATTTTTCGGGATCAGGCGGGAGTACATGGAACGGCTAAGTGCCTGAATCCCTCCCTGAACAATACCAATGACAATGGCCATGACATAAAACTCCAGTACACTATTCATGAAAACCGCCCAGATATTGGTTGCCAGATAAACAAAAATACCGATGTAAAGAGAGTTTTTCACGCTCCATTTTTCTCCCAGTTTGCCAAACAGCAGAGCCGACGGAAATCCAACAAACTGTGTGATCAGCAGTGCGGTGATCAGTGATGAGGACGGCAAACCGATTGACATTCCGTAATCCACTGCCATGCGAATAACTGTATTCACACCATCAATATACATCCAGTAAGCCAGCAAAAAGAGAAAAACATATTTGAGATGTTTAATCTCACTGAAGGTTTTTCCCAACTGTTTAAATCCTTTTTTAGGATAGTATAAAAGCCCCCGTTTTTGGGTATGTTTTTTCTCTTTGATCCAAAGGATCAGGGGAATGGTGAAAAGTCCCCACCACAGGGCAACGGATAAAAAACTCAGCCGAATGGGCAAAAATTCTTTGGCCGGCTTAAGCAGGTCGGTTTTTAATACCGGATCATCCCAATAGTTATCCAGTCCTTTTACATTATAACATATACCCTTTTCACATTTGGAGATTGTGATTTTATTGTCAAAACGTAATTTAACCGGATCCTTTTCACTTATTTTTCGCGTAAGATTTTTGACCAGGAGTTTTCCGGATGCTTTGTTAAAGGCCGCAAACTCGGCTTTTTTATATTCACCGAAACTAATACTGGAGTTAAGATTTTTCCAATTAATATCCTTATCAAGAGATAATGAAATTTCAGCAAAATTCGTATTATTTTCTCTGTAAAACGATACTTCCTCTATTTGACTTTTGTAATAGCTGGTAAGAATGGCTGGAAAATTTTCCTTTTCGCTAAAATCATATTCTGTGGATTCCACTTGTATCCGGACGCCTTGTTTTGACTGATCGACATTGATGACAGGCGATGTGAATTCCGTGGCAAAACCAAAACTTGCGGGCATGGTATACCACAAAACATTGACTAAAAATAACAGACCGCCGCCAAGGTACCCCAGTGAAAACCCTTTCGCGGAAATATAATCAATATTCTTTTCATTGGCCACATCAGGCAGCAGGGAGTCATAAAAAATATTAGCGCCGCTAAAACCGATCGTCCCCATAATATATAGGAATAATGCCACCGGCCAGTCCCCCATTTCCACCATAAATAAACATCCGGTCATCAGCACACTCATATAGGCAAAAAAGATCAGGAATTTTTTCCGGCTGTTGCCCTGGTCCGCAATGGCCCCCAGTATTGGCGCCAGCATTGCCACGATCAGGGAGGCGACGGAATTGGCCAACCCCAGGTAAGCGGTACTGACATTAACATCGGTGGTTGACGACCAATAATTTTTAAAGAATACCGGAAAGAAGCCGGCCATTACAGTGGTGGCAAAGGCGGAATTCGCCCAGTCATACATGATCCAGGCAAATTGCGGTTTATTTTTGATCAATTTCATATCATTTTTCTTTGCTTTTTAATTAGAATAAATATCCAACATCAATATAAAGTTGTCCGCCGACTTCATGCCCGAATCCCATTTCAGCATAAACGATAAAATTTTCATTCCAGCCGATGTGAAGGCCGAGCCCCTTTCCATCTTTCAGATTATTCAATCCGCCTTTGGTATCCGCTTCATCCCAAACACGACCGACATCATAAAAAACACTGGCAGCCAGATAAAAATCCTGGTTGGCGAACATGAAATCATAAAATTTATAACGCAGTTCCAGATTCATAAAGGCTTTTTCCGTACCGAGGTAACGGTTTTTCAACTGCCCGCGGATCGTCCGATAGCCGCCGATACCTTCATCAGCTCGGACAGAGCCGCCAAAAGGATAAAGCATTGAAAAAGGCACATCACCCACTAATTTTTCATATATGACCCGGTTGGCAAAAACCAGATTGTTCATCAGGGTAAAATAACGTCTGTCAGTCAGGGTAATTCTGGCAAAATTGGTCTCGCTGCCGACCACCTTTGAGTATCCTTCAATCAAGAGGCTGGACCAGCCACCCCTGTTTGGCGCCGGTTCATTATCACGGGTATCATAGATCAGGCCGGCTTTTATGTAACTGTTAAAATACCCTTTGAATTCTTTTTGTCCGATTTCTCCCTCGTCAACAAACTCTTCGACTTTGGTTTTTATATCATCATTATCATTATATTCATTGGAATTGTCCGCAATACCACCGCCGATCAGAAGAGAATATTTTGGTTTGCCATTGTCCCGCTTGATCAGGGCTTTTTGAAAATTCACAATGCATTTGATCTGGGTGGATTGAAAGGTATAGTAATGTTTTCCATAGACCGGATTCAACGGATTGTCATTATCATCGGTTTCAATTAAATCCGGGTCGAAACGGGAGTCATTGCCAAAACCGTAAAAAGGATAGTAATTTTCTTTTTTGAAGCGAAGCCGAAAGTTAAAGCGCCAACCATTACCAATCAAATAAGGGGAATCCACAAAAAATGTGTGATCCTGTTTCCCACCGGTAGTAAAAAATATAATCGGTTTTATTTTCAGGTAATAGGGATCATAGCCGCCCTCTTTATAATTGAATAAATCCATTAAAACGCCATACCCGAAGCCATCATCGGCATTATAATTCAAGGCCGGGACTCCGCCCCATCCCCAACCGGTTCTTTCTTTGGCTGATAGTGACATGACTGCCGAAAAAATTATTAGAAAAATGATGATTTTTTTCATAATGACCTCAACTATGTGGTTCTTGTTATTATCCCCAGGGATTTTTTGCTATGCTTAAATTAAGATTATAAACTTATTTTTCAACGTAAATAAATTGTAAACAAGCAAAGCCCCGAATACATCCGGGGCTTTGCTTAAAAATTATATTTTTTCAAAATAACAGGAATTAGAATTTATAAGACAAGCCCATGGATGTTACCATTGTTGTCTTGTAATAGTCTTCGGTTCCGGCGGCGTTTTCACCATCAATGTAAAAAGTGTTCAGGGCGCCGAAATTCAGCTTTAACTGGTCAGAAAATTTGTAGCCGATACCAAAGCCCAATGTGTTGGAATCCAGGCCGTAATCCAGATCCGTGCGATATTCTTCGGTCGCGGATGTATTGGAATTCAGAAATCCTATACTGGCGCAAAGATCATCGGTAACCATATATTCGGCCGCCAGTCCGATTTCAAAAGCATTTTCCAGATCATCTTCTTTGCCGTCCCAGTCCACCTGCTGGTCAAAGAAATAATTGAAACTGGTTTCCAGTCGCAAACGGTCGCTGACTTTGTAAGAAACACCCAGGGCTGCCAGGGCCGGCATATCGGCGCCGAACTCTTTGCCGTCATCAAAATCCGCAACACCCGTTGTATTCACTTTGGTATCATTTTTCAGTGTCATTTGCGCTTTGGATTCATAGCGGAAACCAATATTTATATTATCATTGGGAGAATAATTTACTCCGATAATGGCGGCAAAAGCATACCCGGATCTGCTGGCTTCCAGTTCCTTATCAGCAGTTGCAACGGCCATCTGATCACCTGTCGTTGCCATTTGGCCACTTAAATTGGTATAAGTCGCTTGAATTGTATTGATATCCATGGCATCGACCTGGCTTTCGGAAACTCCTGCTGAAACCAATCCCTGCTTTATTGCAGCGGCTTCTGCAGATGTCAAACTACCGCCACTAACCAATTGGTCCAGGGTGTAACCTCCGGCGCCATTGTCAATAATGGGTTGAACGGAGCTGGCACCACCGGCTAGTTGTGTGCTCATACCATAAAAGAAATTTTCGGGCGCCATAAAATCACCACCCATTGGATTAACCTGGATATTTTTCAGATATCCATCATAAGAATTGCTGGCGCTGATAAATCTTCCACCGCCATAGACGGAAAACTGTTCATTCAGTTCATAAGTTAAACCTGCCTGTAATCCAAGATAAACTGAAGATCCCTCAAAACTGACTTGATATTTATAATCGGTCACACCAATTTGCTGAAGCGCCGGGACTAATTGCGCCACACTACTTTCAAAAGAGGGCAACCCGTCTTTATATTCTGCGCTGCCGCCACCGCCAATTGGCATCAGGCCGG
>CAYYMT010000041.1:0-29068 GCA_964472715.1 uncultured bacterium
TATTGGGCTTTTTTGATATTCACGGCCCTGCCGGTTTTACCAGCAGCCACCACCAGATCGGTTTGCCGGCAGAGAAAGGCCGGTATCTGTAGCACATCGACCACTTCCGCTGCAATTGGTGCTTGTTGTGGTTCGTGAATGTCAGTGATGGTGCTCAGGCCAAATTGCTCTTTCACTTCTGTGAAAATCTTCATGCCTTCATCCAGTCCGACACCGCGGAATGAATCGATGGAAGTGCGGTTGGCCTTGTCAAAGGAACTTTTGAAGATCAGCCGCTCCGGCATATTCCTGAACATTTCAGCTAATTTTTCCGCCATTAACAATACATGGTCCCTGCTTTCCATAACACAGGGGCCGAGAATAAAATTCAAGGGTTGGTCAGGGCCAAAAAGGATGTTGTTTATTTTTACTGGCTTTATCATTTTTTTTGATTCTCTATTGTTGCTTTTATAAAATTCCCGAATAATGGGTGTGCTTTATTCACACGGGACTTCAATTCCGGGTGAAACTGGCAGGCCACAAAGTACGGATGTTTAGGATACTCAATTATTTCCACAAGGTCAAGGTCTTCATTTATCGCGCCAATTACAAGCCCGTTTTTTGTTAAGGTTTCCACAAAATCATTATTGACTTCGTAGCGATGGCGGTGGCGTTCCGATATTTTCTTTTCACCATAAATTTTTTCTGTTAATGTTCCCGGCTGAATGGTGGCATTATAAGCGCCAAGTCTCATTGTGCCGCCTTTTTCCGTCACTTTTTTCTGCTCTTCCATCAGGGCGATGACCGGGTTCTTGGTGATGTCGCTGAATTCCTCGCTGTGGGCATCTTCCAGGCCGCAGACATTCCGTGAAAATTCAATGACCGCACACTGCATGCCCAGGCAAATGCCGAAAAAGGGTTTCCCGGTTTCCCGCGCCGCCTGAATCGCCGTGATCTTGCCCTCGATGCCCCGCTCGCCAAACCCGCCGGGCACCAAAACACCATCCAGGTCTTTGATCATTTCTTTGGCTTTGTCAACCGAATCAATAACTTCCGATTCTATCCATTGGACATTTACCCGGGCATCATTTTCCACTCCGGCGTGAATAAAGGACTCAGTAATGGATTTATAGGCGTCATGGAGTTCGGTATATTTTCCGCAAATGCCAATCGTTACTTCATGGGCCGGATTTTTCACTTTTTCTACAAAATTGAAGAGGGACTTCAGGTTTCCTTTGCGAATCGGCATATTCAATTTTTTACAGATGATCTCCACGATCAGCTGCTTATCAAAATTGATGGGAATTTCATAAATGGTTTCGGCATCCACGGCTTCAATGACCGCTTCCGGTTCCACATTACAGAAAAGTGAAATTTTCTTTTTGATCTCATTGGGCAGGGAATCTTTCGAGCGGCTCATGACGATGTCCGGCAGAATCCCGATTTCACGCAGGCGGCCGACACTGTGCTGGGTGGGTTTGGTTTTCATTTCGCCGCTGGCCTCAATGTATGGCACCAGTGTCAGGTGAATGTTAATACAATCCTCGCGGGGTTTTTCCATGGTAAACTGACGAATGGCTTCCAGGAAGGGCAGCGATTCGATGTCACCAACCGTGCCGCCCACTTCACAGATCACAATATCAAATTCCTTGTCTTTGTTGACAGCTGCAATGCGGCGTTGAATTTCACCGGTAATGTGGGGGATTACCTGGACTGTGGCGCCGAGATAATCACCACGGCGTTCCCGGGTAATGACCTCGTAATAAACCTGTCCGGATGTCGTGTTGTTGATGCCGGACATGGAGACATCAATAAAGCGTTCATAATGCCCCAGATCAAGGTCGGTTTCCGAGCCGTCGTCCAGCACATAAACTTCGCCATGCTGGTAAGGGGACATGGTACCGGGGTCCACATTGATGTAAGGATCAAATTTTTGAATCGTCACTTTGAAGCCACGGGATTTCAGCAGGTAACCGATAGACGCCGAGGCAATGCCTTTCCCCAATCCAGATATTACCCCGCCGGTAACAAAAATATACTTTGTCTTATGTTCTTTGCTCATTTCGCAGCCATCCTTCCGCTTTTTTTAAATCTTCCGGTGTATCGATGCCAAAACAATCTTTGGTTGTCTCAGCCACATATATTTTTTCACAATTTTCTAATATACGAAGTTGCTCCAGCTTTTCCAATTGTTCCAGCACACCGGGCGCCATAGTGATGAATTCCATCAGGTAATCCTTGCGAAATACATAAAGGCCGATATGTTTCATGGACGGATCAGTTGAGGAATTAATGTTGTTGTCACGAATATAGGGAATGCCGTAACGGCTGAAATAGATTGCTTCGCTTTTATTGTTGGTAATGACTTTCACGGTATCCGGTGACTGGCGTTCTTCCTTTGTGACACCGATTTTTCCAACTGTGCTGACTTTGTAATCGGTATTGTTGATCAGCGCTTCTATCGCTTTATCAATGACACCTGGATCAAGAAAAGGTTCGTCACCCTGAATATTGACGACGATGTCGCAGTCAATCCTTTTTGCCACCATTGCCACGCGATCGGTTCCTGAGGGTAAATCCGAATCAGTCATCCGGCACTCACCACCAAAATTTTTGACCACTGTTTGAATTCGTTCATCATCGGTCGCAACGATAATACGATCAATTCGCTGACACTTTTGCGCGTTTTCATAAACCCGCTGAATGAGCGGTTTGCCGGCCAGGTCCGCCAAGGCCTTTCCCGGCAACCGGGTGCTCTGATAGCGGGCGGGAATGACAGCCAGTACTTTCATGCCGCCCTCCTGAAAATGTATTTTTTAATGCAGAGGTCGCGGAAATCGCAGAGGAGGCGCAGAGATTTAATAATACTTTTATCCGTGTTCATTCTGTCAATCCGTGTCCAATAATTTTTTATTGTCTTATCCTTCAAATTCACTTTCCAATCCGGTTAATCGTCAAAAAATATGAGTTGAATTTAAAGAATTTGCCGCCTGAAATCAAGGAAAGTCACAGCAATAATTTTGCCAAAAATTTCCCCGACATAAACTCCGGATTTTGATGATTATTTTTCTATGATATTTGGATTATTAATTTTAATTTAAATTCCTGACCGTAAAATATTTTTAAGGCGGCGAATGACTAAATCTAAAAAAATGTCCTTTATCATTTTGCTAAAATTAATGGCAATTATGCTTATAGTAAATGCTGTGGCCTTTGATCAACTTTTATTCATCAAAGAATATATTACAATAACTGTATATCGGGATTATTGTGTACTCGAAGGCGACTATTTATTTGATAACCCCAACAAAATAAGCACCAAACTTGTTTATCCTTTTGTTATCAATGACCACCTGAACTTTCCGGATTCCATATTTGTCAGAGATCAAGATGGAGAAAGGATTCCCTATGAAACAAAATCCTCCGGCATAGAATTTCCATTTCAAAAGCAATCTTTTTTTAATGCCTATTATCGGCAAAAAACAGATAATCAATATTTTGAATATATTTTAACATCAACACAAAACTGGGGCAAGCCTTTGGAAGAAATGACTTTTCAAATCAATATTCCTGAATATCTGAATCTAACCGAACTTTCTTTGTCTTATAATACCCTTGAAAAAAAAGATTCATTCACCACCTATACAATTAAACGAAAAAATTATATGCCCAAAGAAAATATTATTATTCAATGGAGTGAAAAATGAAAAAGAGTACTCTTGTCCTGACACTTTTAATTACATTTATTTTAGCAAATCCTATTGATCCCACAGAATTTTATATAAATGAGGTGTTTATCGAGGATTCCATCTGGGTTATAGAATTACCAATAAAATTTGCTCATACATCTGAAACCTTTTATGATTACATAACAGATACATTAATTGTTAGAACAAACTGTGATTCACTTTATTATCCAATAGAAAAAATTAAATTCTGGGATGACTATTGTTGTCTCTATAGTGACTCTGTTGCTGATTATATATATTTAAATCCTGAATCACAATTTTTGCAACTAAAAATGAAGGATACCTCAATGTTTTCTTACCATAGTGAATTAACCTGGGGATCTGATAGCCCTCCCGTATCTTATCCCAGAAATCCAGGTATCCTGGAGAACTCATCCTTATCCCGTGAAAATGATAATCTTATGTCACCGGAATTTCTATTCAAATACTATTTGGATTATAGTCCAACCATTGGCATGAAAAATGATTCTACAGACGCAACCGGAAAATTAATTATTTCTGTGCTGGATAGTTGCAATACTCCTATGCCGGCAGAAATACTTGGCCTCGGTATTTGGGAAACAAATTTTAATGGCCAAGAAGAATATACCCTGTTAACAATCTATTATAATATTTCCATAAAACCCTATTATAGCGCTGATGTAAATGATTGGCAGGATATAGATATATTAATTTTCCCAGATTCAACCCATCAAATAAAATTTGTTTTCCCGGTCAAATATTCTGCTATAGATAATACTAATCCCATCGATTCATATTCACTGGATCAAAACTACCCCAATCCTTTCAATCCCACTACCACCTTTACCTACACGCTACCGATGCGAGGTTCAGTAAACCTTAAAATATTTGACATACAGGGCAAATTGTTGGAACAGCTGGTCTCTGAAACGCTGGAAGCCGGGACTTATCATAAAATCTGGCGTGCGACAGACTATCCTTCAGGGATATATATTTATCAATTGGAAACATTAGCCGGAATTTTACGAAAGAAATGTTTGCTTGTGAAATAGATGTATACCTAAAAAGACACCATTGCGAAGGACTATTGATCATTCGCAAGGTTTTATGGCAGATTTTGTAGAACGCCTATTCGTTTTTGATTTTTGCCCGGTAGGGAAAAATCAATACATTCGAATGTCAATTTGATGCTTATTTTTTACTTTTCCATCTTCGGAAGTAATCCAATTTTTGGGATCGACCCAAAAATAGGATAAGCGAAACGGATTTTCGCTCTACATCCTTCACATTCGCTGAGGATTCCGTTGAACGAATTTCTTGAAAATCCGGCTATGAAGGGTGAAAAATCAATACTCCATGCTGTCAGTGAATGCATACATCAATTATTTCCGGCTCTGTAAGTAATCAAAATTCCGCGTCAGGAAATTTGATAGAACAAGCAGGATGCTTGTTCTACAACTCTACTCCTTTGAAATGGTGTTACGGAGAAAATATTTTCATATTTTGAACCAACCCTTGCGAAGGTCTACCGACCATTCGCAAGGTTTCTAATTATTTTTTGCGGTTGGAGCGTTTGATTTTTCCATTGGTATTTTTCTTTTGAAGATAGGATTTCTGTCGCTCTTTGGCTGCTGGATTTTTTTCCACATAAATTTTTTCTCCGGAGAAAGGATCAGTCTCAGTGTAGTACATGACACTGGACCAGGTAGACGGTGTGGGCGTAAAAATCTGCACCTGTTCCGGCCTGATGTTTAATTTTCGAAAAACCTGGTGACTTATTTTTTTCATATCTGCATCATCACATCCCGGATGCGCCGCAATAAAATAGTAGGTAAGAAACTGGTTTTTACGAATATCTTTGGTGTATTTTTCAAATTTATTCCGAAACCAGACAAAATTCTCAAACCCCGGTTTTCCCATCAGCTTCAGTATCCCTTCGTCCGTCGATTCCGGCGCCAGTTTTAACTGCCCGGATACATGATGTTTGACCAGCCGCCTGAAATATTTTTCTCCGAACTTTTTATCTTGACGGATCAGTTCCGGCCTGATGCCTGAACTCACAAACACTTTTTTGACCCCCGGTATCGCTGATATTTTTTCCAGCAACCGAATTTGTCTGCTGTGGTCCGGCTGAATATTATTACACAAATCAGGTGACATGCAACGTTTGTTTTTGCACTTGCCATGCTGAATTTTGTGAGCACATTCATAGCCATACATATTCGCAGTAGGCCCGCATAGATCGGAAATATTTCCCTTCCAACAGGAATGGGACGTTATTGACTTTACCTCATTGACAATGGAACTTTCATTTCGCCAGCGAACACGGGTACCTTCATGAACTGCAATGGCGCAAAAATTACATTCACCGTAACAGCCGCGATGAGTAGGGACGGAGAATTGTATCGTATCCAGCGCGCGAATTTTACCGTGATAGGAGGGATGGGCGGCTCTTTCAAATTCAATATCATATATTTC
The DNA here is from genome assembly GCA_964472715.1 of uncultured bacterium. Classification (GTDB taxonomy): domain Bacteria; phylum Fidelibacterota; class UBA2242; order UBA2242; family JAFGTP01; genus JAFGTP01. Next base: position 6,168 of record CAYYMT010000041.1, read on the forward strand.
CGATAACTCTTGTTGTGTCAGATATTCTGCCGGTGGATTTTGCACCCAATAGCGGGTATCAATTTTTTGTGTCAGACCGCTGGCATTAACCGGATCGCAGTTTTCGTAAAATTGATGATACATTTCGACAAAGTCTCTTTTACTCTCATTCACTTTATTCCAGGAAGGCAGGTCAACATATTCTTTGTTCCCGGTTTTGGAAATATAGCATAATCCCTTTATTGTTGTCGGATCGTCTCCATTTTCCAGGGCCTTGGCCAATTGAAAAATCCCCCGTTCCGCCATTCCATAAATCAGATAATCGGCTTTGGCATCGAATAAAATCGGTTTTCTCAATTTATCAGACCAAAAATCATAATGGGTGACCCGCCGCAGACTGGCTTCAATTCCACCCAGGACAATTTGCCTGGTATTTTTATAATATTGCCGAATCAGGTTGGTGTATTTGATCACTGCGCGGTCAGGCCGCTTATTATTAACTTCCCCCGGTGTGTAATCATCTTGCTTGCGAAATTTTTTTGAGGCTGTATAATTGGCTACCATGGAATCCACAGACCCGCCTGTAACTCCCCAAAACAGGCGGGGTTCACCAAACCTTTTAATATCTCTATTGTCATCCAAATCCGGCTGAGGGATGAGGGCAACTTTGTATCCCTTTTTTATCAGATATTTTCCCAGCAAAGCCACGCCGATATTGGGTGAATCTATATAGGCATCGCCGGTGATGAAAATGATATCCAGACCATTCCAGCCTAGTTTTTCTACTTCCTGTCTGGTGATCGGTATAAACATTTTTAATTACTTTCCGATGGATTTTCCGGCAATGTATCCGGTGGAAAATGCCATTTGCAAATTGTACCCTCCCGTGAGGGCATCAATATCCAAAACTTCGCCGGCAAAATATAAATTATTTATTAATTTAGAGCGCATTGTCTGGCGATCAACTTCTTTCAGATTCACACCGCCGGCAGTGACAATTGCTTCATCAATCGGCCGTGAATTGTAAATCTGTAATTGAAAATCCTTCAGCCATAGCCGCAGTTCCTTCCGTTCTTCAGCTGTAACAATTTCACAATCTTTCATTCTGTCAATTTTCAGATCGTGAATACAATAATCTGCCAATTGCTCCGGCATTAAAGAGCGCAGTACGCCTTCAAAATTTTCCTGTTTGCCGAATTCACGGATCAGGCGGTTTTTCAATTTTTTGTGTGACAATGCCGGTTTCAGATCAATAGACAAGGTCACTTTTTTATTCAGATTTTTTAACGCCTGGTTTGATAAAGTCAGCACTACCGGCCCATCCACGCCATATTCCGTAAAATATAATTCGCCAAACTCTTCGTTTATTTTTTTATTTTCTACCCGGAGTGAAGCATTGATATTTTTTAATTTTAATCCCTTTAATTGTCTAACATCTTCCCTGGTTTCCAAAGGAACCAGAGCGGGCTTAATATCAATAATTTTATGCCCAAGTTGTTTCGCCATGGCATAACCATCTCCCGTGGCACCGGTTTTCTGGTAGGATTTTCCACCGGTGGCAATCAAAAGATTGCGACAGTTTATGGATGACTCACGGTTTTTTTTCCGAATTATTACATTATCAATTTTATTTCCATTTTTTTTAATATTCAGAATTTCCACATCATTATATACTGGAATATTTAATTTTTTAACCCAGTCTTTTAACGCGCCGACAATTTCAAGGGCGCGGTCAGACTCCGGAAAAACACGCCGTCCACGCTCAACTTTCAAAGCAACGCCGCACCTTTCAAAAAACCGCATTAGTTTTTCAGGAGAAAATTCATGCAAACTGTATTTCATGAATCGTTTTCCCGATTCAATATTTTTTAGAAATTCATCGATATCACAGAGATTGGTCAGATTGCAGCGCCCCTTGCCTGTAATTCCAAGCTTCAGACAGGGTTTCTTCATTTTTTCAAGTACCAACACGGATTTTCCCATTTCCGCAGCTGTACCGGCGGCCATCATCCCGGCCGGACCGGCGCCAATTACGACCAAATCATAAATCTCATTTCGCATATTACCTTTCATTTTTTGTTTAAAATCAACATAGCCTTAATATAAACAAAATTAACGGCATAATATCAACCAATAAAATCTTTGTATAAATATTTTTTTGATTATAAATTACGAGGCTATAAAAATATTGAAAATAATATAGAGGAAAATATGAAAAGAACATATCAACCCAGCAACAGAAAAATGAAAAACAAACAAGGGTTCCGCAAAAGAATGAGCACGAAGAATGGACGAAAAATTCTTGCCAGAAGAAGAGCCAAGGGACGACAGATTCTTAGCAAATAGGAAACTTCCAAAGGCTGAGAGAAAATTCACATGGAACCAGCGAAACCGGATCATCAAAACAGGTAAATCACTTAAATACAAAAGTTTAATCTTCTCAGCCGCACCACAGAATAGCTGGCAATTAATTATAACACTAAGAAGTTCCTTCAAAGGAGCCGTTGCCAGAAACAGAACTAAGCGAATTATTAGAGAGGTTTATAGAAACTGTAAACCTCTTTTTAGTTCACCACTTGGCGTCGCAGTGACGGTTTTGAACAATCCCGGCCATCTGAATTATCATCAGGTAAAGGAGCAATTGTTAATACATTTCACCAGGGAAAATGGAACCGATTAAAAAAATATTAATAGCCATTGTTAAAGTCTATCAAAAGGCTGTAAGCCCGCTGTTTCCCAATTCCTGCCGATATTACCCCAGCTGTTCAAACTATACAATAAAAGCGTTAAAAACTCACAACGTTTTTTACGCACTCTTTTTAAGCACAAAACGCATCTTAAAATGTAATCCGCTTTTCAAAGGCGGCATTGACGAAGTACCAATAAAAAAAGGACACAAGCATGGATAAAAGATCATTTTTAGGATTTCTACTAATCGCACTGGTAATTATTGTCTTGCCTAAATATTACGAATGGGTCAATCCGCAGTCGGAACAGGCGCCCACAGATTCCACCGGAATTGTCAAATCCGTACCAAAACCTGAACAAACTGTTATGGAAACGCCGGAACCGGAAGAACCGGAACTGCCAATGACAGAAAACCAATTTCCGGAAAAAGAAGTTACCATTGAAACCGATCTCTACAGAGCCATCCTTTCCAATCAGGCCGGCGGTACTTTTGAATCCTTTAAACTAAAAAAACATTTTCAAATTGAAGACAATGATACATCCCTGGTGGAACTCATTAATAAAGATAAACGCCAGAGTCCTTTTTTGAGTTTTATCAATGTTGATAAGGGTCAGCGTGTCAATCTTTTTAATAATTTTGAACTCGTAAATTTTCAGAGAAATCAAACTTCTATTAGTGGTAATGATTCTTTGACTTTGCGGTTTAGATATGTTTACGAAGGCAAAGAAATTTTCAGAAATTTCACTTTTTATGGCAACAAATATTATGTCAACCTGAAAAACGACCTGATAAAGATATCCAATGATATTGCCTCTGAAAATTTTGAGTTGAAATGGCTGGGCGGTATTGCTTACTCAGAAAAAGACCTGGAAGATGAAAACCGCTATTCCAATGCTTATGCCTCCATTCCTGATGATTTAGAAAAATTAAAACTCAAAAACACCGAGACCGTTAGCAGTGATTTTTCCGGCACTACTGACTGGACCGCTGTCCGCAGCAAATATTTCACAATTGCAATGGTGCCGGCACAATCCGCTTCAGGCTACGAACTGACCGGTGTCGGAGAAATGGAGCAAGTGGGAGAGGAGAAAAAATTACATAAATATTTTGGTATGAGTTTGTCATTACCAAAACACAAAACCTTTGGTACTAAAATTTATCTGGGCCCGATCAATCGAAAATTACTCAATGATGTTGATGAAAACCTTGATAATATTATGAGTTTAGGCGCCGCTTTTATTCGACCTATCAGCAAAGCGGTTTTATGGTTATTTACAAACATGTACAAAGTCATTCCAAATTATGGTTTTGTTCTGATCATATTTTCAATTTTGGTTAAAATTCTGCTTCACCCATTGACTGTTAAATCTACACAGTCCATGAAAGCAATGTCCAAACTTCAGCCCAAAATAAATGAGTTAAAAGAAAAACATGAAGGTGATCAACAAAAAATTCAGCAGGAAACCATGAAATTGTATTCCGAACACGGTGTCAATCCCATGGGCGGGTGTTTACCTTTAATTCTGCAAATGCCGATTCTGTTTGCCCTTTTCACAGTTTTTCGTACAACGATCCAGTTACGACACGCGCCATTCATCTTTTGGATCACCGATCTCTCGGCCCCGGACGCATTGTTCACCCTGCCTTTTTCGATTCCATTCTATGGTCAATATGTGAATTTATTACCAATGATCATGGTTGTATCCCAAATTTTAATGCAGAAAATGTCCGGTCAATCCCAAAGTCCGCAACAAAAACAAATGGCGCTCATTATGCCGATCATGTTCTTTTTCATTTTTAATAATTTTCCATCAGGACTTAATTTGTATTACACACTTTTCAACATATTAACAATTGTTCAACAACGTTATTTTACACCTGAACCAAAACTTGAAAAGAAAAAGGGTAAACATAAAAAATCACGTCTGGAACGTATGCGCGAATTACAACAAAAAAGGAAGACTTTTAAGTAATTAAAATGAAAGATATCAACAGCACCATAGTAGCCTTATCAACACCTGTTGGCTATGGGGCTATCGGAATTATAAGAATTTCAGGGCCTGCCGCAAAAACTATTGTCAGGCCCTTTGTTGATAATAAATTCAGCTTTGAACCGAACCGTGTTAAATATACCAAATTTTCTGATAACCAGGATCATATCGATGAAGTTTTAATTTCATACTTCAGGGCGCCAAAATCCTATACCGGCGAAGATATGATAGAAATCAGTTGTCATGGCAGTCCTTATATTATTGAGAAAATCATTGATCTGTGTACCGGCAATGGAGCGGTTATGGCCGAACCCGGCGAATTTACCAAACGGGCTTTTCTCAATGACAAAATGGACCTATCCCAGGCTGAAGGTGTCGATGCACTGATCCATGCACGAACCAAACATGCTCATGACACAGCAAAAAATCTTCTAAACGGTCAGCTCGGCGATACGATTCGCGGCTTTAAAACCGAATTAATCGACATTATTACCCTGTTGGAACTGGAACTGGATTTTTCAGACCAGGAAATAGACTTTACACCTCATGATAATATCCGCCGAAGAATTTCCGGGTTAACAGACCAAATATCCGATTTACTAGATACCTATTACTATGGTAAAATCATTAAAGATGGCGTAAAAACCGTACTCATCGGGCCGCCGAATAGTGGCAAATCCAGTTTAATGAATGCGCTCTTACAGGAAGAACGGTCCATTGTATCCGAAATACCGGGAACCACCCGGGATTATATTGAAGAATCCTTTCGACGTGAAGGTTATCAGTTTCAATTAATTGATACCGCCGGACTTCGCGCCACCAGTGATAAAGTTGAAACACTGGGAATAGAGCGCGCTTACAAAGCCATTAACACCGCGGATTTAAAAATTATCCTGGTAGATGCAACTGATTTTAAAACGGATATCATATCTGATATTCAGAAATTGACGGATGATCAAACTATTATCGCTATCAATAAAATTGATATTTCCACCCCGGATCAAGTAAAAAAAATATCTGCACAATTTACAAATTATTCCATCATAGAAATTTCCGCAAAGGAACATACACATATTCACAAACTAGCGGACAAAATGGTTTTTATTGTTAAACAATTAATTCCCCGGAACAGTGACCTTTTTATCACCATTAAACGACATTTCAATATTTTAAATAACACTGTCAAAGAATTAAAAAACACTATCAGAAGTATTGATAATGGAAATCCATCGGAATTAATTGTCACTGATATGCGTTTTGCTTTGAATCATCTGGATAAAATACTTGGCAAAACCACAGATGATGATATTCTGAATAATATTTTTCAAAACTTTTGTATTGGTAAATAAAGGAAAGTTTCACGTGAAACATAAGGAATATGATATTATTGTTGTTGGTGGCGGTCATGCCGGCGCTGAAGCCTCTTTGGCAGCTGCCAGGCTTGGCAACAAAACTCTACTTATCACCCTCGACAAAAATAAAATTTCCACCATGTCATGTAACCCGGCAATCGGCGGATTAGCTAAAGGTCACCTGGTGGCTGAAATTGATGCCCTGGGTGGTGAAATGGGAAAAGTAATCGATCAAACCGGCTTACAATTTCAAATATTAAACAAGTCAAAAGGAAGAGCCGTCTGGTCACCCCGCGCACAGGCTGATAAAATCCAATATTCAAGATTAATGTCCAAAATTATTAACTCTACCGAAAACCTTGATATATTAGAGGATTTAGCTATTGAAATAGATGTTGATAACCATCAAATATCCTCAGTTAAAACGGAAAATAATGGTATCATTTCATGCAGTGCTTTAATATTAACATGCGGTACTTTTCTCAATGGTCTTATGCATGTAGGCAATCAAAAAATAAAGGGCGGGCGTTGGAACGAAAGGTCATCCTATGGTTTAACCGAATCCTTGCAAAAATTTGGGATTCAAAGTGGCCGGTTAAAAACCGGCACACCGCCACGTATCCACAGAGATTCAATTGATTTCCATAAAATGGAAATTCAATACGGTGATGAAAACCCGACTCCTTTTTCCATTCAAACAAAGAACTTTGATCCGCCAAACATTCCTTGTTATATGACAAAAACCAATCAGAAAACCCACCAACATATTTATGACATCATGGATACTATTCCATTATTTTCCGGCCAGATACAGGGAACCGGCCCGCGCTATTGTCCGTCAATTGAATTAAAACTAAAGCGGTTTGCCGATAAAGAATCGCATCTGCTATTTGTGGAACCGGAATGGAAGGACGCAGACCAGTATTATATCAATGGTTTTTCAACATCAATTCCTCTGGAAGACCAAAAAAAATCTTTGCGCACCATTCCCGGATTGGAACGGGCGGAATTTATTTATCCCGGATATGCGATTGAATACGATTATTTCCCGTCGTCCCAACTATACCGTACTTTGGAAACAAAAATCATCAAAAATCTTTTTTTGGCCGGTCAGATCAATGGAACATCGGGTTATGAAGAAGCAGCGGCTCTGGGATTAATGGCCGGTATTAACGCCTCAAGAAAAATCAATAATCAGGAAGAATTCATTTTAGGCAGGGGAGATGCTTATATCGGAGTACTGATTGATGATTTAATAACCAAAAATCCATCGGAACCCTATCGTATGTTTACCAGCCGCGCGGAATACCGTTTATTATTACGATTTGATAATGCTGACAGAAGATTAGGTCGTTTTGGTTATCAAATTGGTTTACTTCCAAAAAATATTTATCAACAGATTCAATTCCGTGAAAATACAATCAACAAAGTAATTGAATATATTAAATCAAAGCATTACTCACCGAAAGATATCAACCCAATAATCAAAGATAAAGGTGAAAATACAATTAACTCAGGTACAACCTTAAATAAGATAATCAAAAGACAGCCTGTACATTTTTCTGATATCATTCATTTACTGCCTGATGAGCTGCAAAAAGATATAAGTAAAGATAAAAAAATTTCCGGTCAAATAGAGACTGATACAAAGTACGAAGGATATATCAGTCGTAACCTGCAACTATTGGAAACAGTTAAGAAGCAGGAAAAAATTAAAATCCCAAAAAATATCGACTATAACAAAATAAATACTATCACTACCGAAGCCAGGGAAAAATTGACAATTATCCAACCGGAAACATTGGGACAGGCATCACGTATACCCGGTGTTAGTCCGGCTGATATTACAGCACTTACTATTCGTTTGAAAAACTATTAATGTTTCACGTGAAACATTAATAGCAAATAAAAAAAATCATAAACAGGTGTTTCACGTGAAACAATTTAAATCTATTTATAAAAAATTATCTGAAATATTAAAACAAAGCGATGCGTTTTCACTATTCCAAAGGGCTTTAAATCAAAAAGAATTTGTGTCAATCACAGGACTCGAAGGCACTTATCTGTCAATTTTTATTGACATTTTATTTCAGGAATATAAACATAATATTTTAGTTCTATGTGATACGGAAAATGAATCGGAACGTCTGCGCGATGATCTGGATTTTATATCAGGTGTAAGTAATATCGCCTTTTTGCCTGACCAAATAAAAACTTCGGGGAAAGATGAGAATAATATATTCTCCTTTTTCATTAATGATGTACTGACAAAAATAAATAATAACCGGCAAAATATTTTTATTACTACACCTGAAGGACTGAAAACAAAATTTCCAAACAATCGTTTTATTGCGCAAAACAGTCACATATTAAAAGTCAACAAAGAAATTGACCGGGAAGATTTCGAGGATATTTTAATTGATTTTGGGTACAAACGGGAAGATATGGTGCTGTATCCGAAAGATTTTTGTGTGAAAGGAAGTATTATAGATTTCTTTCCGCCGGATAAATCTCATCCGATCCGGCTGGAATTTTTTGATGATGAAATAGAATCAATTCGTGTGTTTGATATTGAAGACCAAATATCAATAAAACATCTCAGCGAATATGTTTTAACACCCCCAGCAGATTCCAAAATCGCTCAGGAACATTCAACCCATTTGCTCGATCTGTTATCCAGTGATTTATTAATATTGAAAAATAATTTAGATGATATTGAAGAAAATTTGATGAAAATTATCAGGAATTATCAGATCATTGAAAATAACAGTTTAATATCCCATGAAATAAACTTTAATTCCACACCATACATTATACCGAAAAACGAATTTAAAAAGATTAAAAATTATCTGAATAATCTTTTAGAAGACAATGAAGAAGATATTTTTATCATAGGCAATACAAAAGACCAGATAGAAAAAATCAAACGTCTGCTGCGGTTAGATAAAATTAATTACATAATTGGTAATATTTCACAGGGATTTGAATTGCCAAAAGAAAATATCCTGGTAATTCCCGAATATGAAATATTTATGAAAGAGCGGCAATCCCGTAGTTTTCGCCGGTTACCAAAAGATTTCAATGTTGAAAAATTTGACATCGATAAAGTGGAATATAAAGATAAAATGGTTCACGAAGATTTTGGAATTGGTGAATTTGAACGCATGGAAATCGTCAATGCTTTTGGCGCGGAAAAAGAATGTGTGGTTCTAAAGTATGCCGGTGACTCCAGGGTTTATGTGCCCATGGATAAAATATTTAAAGTAAAAAAATATAAAGCCACTGAAGGAATTATTCCCAAATTAACCAAATTGAATACCGGTGAATGGGAGCGAAAAAAACTTAAAACAAAAAAATCGCTGGAAAAGATCACCAGGGAATTAATGGAACTTTACGCCCGGAGAATTCAGACAGAAGGATTCGCTTTTGATGCTGACAATGAAATGCAGATGGAAATGGAAATGGAATTTCCCTGGGAGGAGACACCGGACCAGATCAAAGCCACAGAAGAAATAAAAAAAGATATGGAAAACAAGAAACCCATGGACCGCTTGCTTTGTGGTGATGTCGGATTTGGAAAAACCGAAGTGGCAATTCGGGCTGCTTTCAAAGCGGTTAATAATTCCAAACAAGTGGCTGTACTAGTGCCGACGACAATTCTTACGGACCAACATTATAAATCCTTCAAGGACAGACTGGGAAAATATCCGGTGAAAATAGAAAAATTATCACGATTTATATCGCCTAAAAAACAGCGTGAAGTAATTAAAGGCCTGGAAGAAGGAAATGTTGATATTGTCATTAGTACCACTAAAATATTATCTAAAAATATAAAATTCAATGATTTAGGTCTGTTAATAGTCGATGAAGAACACCAATTCGGCGTAAAGCAGAAGGAACATATTAAACAACTAAGTAAAAACGTTGATATACTATCGCTTACAGCCACGCCAATTCCAAGGACATTACATTTCAGCATGATTGGCGCCCGTGATTTTTCACAGATCAACACACCGCCAAAATTTCGTCTTCCGATTATTACGGAAATCATACGGTTCAATGACGACATCATTAAAAAAGCAATCCAACGGGAGATCAAGCGAAACGGGCAGGTATATTTCGTACACAATGAGATTAAATCAATAAAAAATATTACCGGAAAATTAATGGAACTTTTTCCGGATTTAAAAATTAGTCATGCACATGGAAGAATGAAAGAACATGAACTGGAACCGGTGATGAATGATTTTATAAATCATGAAATCGATATATTAGTTACCACGGCAATTATTGAATCGGGAATTGATATTCCCAATGTGAACACTATTTTTATCAATAATGCCAACCGTTTTGGTTTGGCGCAATTGTATCAACTCCGCGGCAGGGTGGGCCGGACAAACCGGCGGGCCTATTGCTATTTGATCACACCGGGAATATCAAGATTAAGAACAGATGCTGTGAAACGGCTGAAAACAATTAAACGGTACACATCCCTGGGTTCCGGCTATAGTATCGCCTTGCGGGATCTGGAAATTCGGGGAGCGGGCAATATTTTTGGTGTCGAACAGGCGGGAAATATTCAGGCGGTTGGTTATGAGTTGTATATTAAAATGCTGCAAAAAGTAATGAAAGAACTAAAAGATAAAGAATTCACTCAACAGGCAGTAGAGGAAATTCTTGCCAAAGAAGATAAAAAAGCACTGACAGATATTGTCTATCCGAAAGCTGCTTATTTTTCAAAAGATTACATAGAGGTCCAATCATTGCGCCTGAATTTTTATAAACGACTGGCGGAAATTGAAAATTATGAAGAAATTGATAAACTCTACACCGAACTGCAAGACCGGTTCGGAAAACCGGATATTCAGGGTGAGCGCTTATTTAAAATTACAAAAATTAAATTTATTGCCGAACAAATCGGCATAAAACGCATTACATATACTGAGAAAGAAATAAAGCTGGAATTTGGTGAAAATCACATATTGGGAGAAGATACTGAGAAAATCTTTCAAAAATTTATTAGTGTTTGTCAGAAACTGGACTTAACCTATAGGTTTCTGCCTGATAGAAACTTAAAAATAATATTACAGCTTACTGAGAATCAATTAGAGAGAACAAAACAATTCTTGGATATGCTGTATCGAAAATTTAATTTATACAGCGAAAAAAATCTAAAAGAGGAGAGTAATTAAAGATGAAATTGAGAAACATTGTAATTTTTGGTTTATTGGCATTACTGACAATGAATTGCGGAAAACAGCCTGAAAATGACACTTTGCTTAGAATTGACGGTAACTATTATTCAATATTGGATTTTTTTGACACTTACTCGCGGGAAAGATTTATCAAAGTTCCTGAAGAATCAAAAATTAGTCAAATCGAGAACTGGGCGGAAAATCAGTTACTGATTGATGCGGCTGAAGATATAAATTACTTCGAGAAGAATAAAGAATTAAAAAAAGAACTGGATAAATTCATGGCCCAGGCAAATGTCAGATATTATCTGGACAGAACGATTTTGGATTCAATCGTAACGAAAGAGAAAATGATTGATTTTTATAATCGAATGGGGACAGAAATCAATGCCAATCATGTATTAATTCAGTGGAATGAAACCAATGATGCAGTAGATCGCACAAAAGATGAGGCCAGGAAATTAGCCGAAGAAATTTCCGAAAAAGCCAAATCCGGCGAAGAATTCAGTGCTTTGGTCCAGCAATATTCAGACGATAAAAATTCCGGAAAACACGGAAATCTTGGATATTTTGGTGTTGGGAGAATGGTACCGCCGTTTGAGCAGGCAGCCTTTTCAATGGAAAAAAATGAGATTTCAGATCCTGTAGAATCCAGATTTGGATTTCATGTTATCAAAGTGGTTGATATTCGAAAAAATTCGGTTAAATCTTTTGAAAAAGAAAAAGAAAATATAAAGAATAAACTGATTGCCAAACACAGGGATGAACTGCAGAATACTTATCGGGAAAGAATTGATAAACTGAAAAAGGAATATGATTTTAAACTTGATGATGAAGCAGTCAACACACTGATAGAAAATGCCAATAAAAAGCGGGAATCCATAGGTAAACAGTCCCTCTACAGTGAAATTAAAATTTTAGAATCCCTTGATGGTCCGCAATCTATTGGTACTTTCGAGGGTGATCCTTTAACTATTGAAAAAATCATTGAGAAAATAGAAAATACTCATTTCAGATTGCCACCACAATATTTAAATGAACGTTATTTTGAAAACGTTGTTGAACAATTATTTGTCACTGAAATGTTGCTGGATAAATTTAAGAAAAGTGATATTGAACTCACTGAGGAATACAAACAAAATATTGAATCCAGCAAACGTAACCTGACAGTTAAGGAATACAGAAAAGAACTAATGAACCAGGATATTGAAGTGACAGAAGCTGAAATCAAAAAATATTATGAAGACAATAAAGAAAAACGGTATATGACGGCACCACGGGCTGAAGTTCGGGAAATTTATCTGGAAGACCGGGAAGAGGCCGAAAAATTATTAAAAGAAATTCTTGATAATAAAGATAAATTTGATATCTATTCAGAAAAACTGACACAGCGTTTCAGAGAAAAAGAAAAGCCGGGATACCTGGGAAAAATCACTGCCGCCCAATACGGGGATATTGGCAGAATTGCTGTGAAAACGCCGGAAAACACAATACATCCGGACCTGATTGATGCCGGTAAAGGTGTTACAATTATAAAAGTTTATGACAAAATGGAAGCAAAGCCAAAGGCTTTTTCTGACGTCAAACGCTCAATTGAAAGCATAATCAGATCAAATAAAAGAAAAGAAAATGAAAATAAAGCCCTGGATGATTTAAAAAAGAAATATAATTATAAAATCTATTGGGACGTTGTAAATATTGAGAAATAAAATGAGCAAAAATTTATTGGTTATTTCCTTGCTTATCCTGATGGTCGCTTGCGGCAGGAAGGATAAGCAGGAAAACTATATTGCCAGGGTAAATGACAGTTATCTGACAAAAGATGATATTAATAATATTCTGGAAACCAAAAAGGTCGATTCAAAGCTTGACCGCGCTACGATCCAATCAATAATCACCAAATGGGTCAAGGATGAAATTCTCTTTCAAAAAGCGAAAAAAGAGCATTTTGATAAGGATAAAACATTACAGAAAAAAGTTGATGATTATTTGCGCAGTCTTGTAATTGATGAATATCTTAAGTATCATTTTCAATCCAATGTCACGATAAATAATAATGAGATAGAAGAATTTTACAAAACCAATAAAGAAATTTACAAATTGGATAATGATGCTTTAAAAATCCGCCATGTCTATGTTGAAGATTACAATGATGCCAACACCTTAAAATCAGTTTTACAGTCTTCTTATGATGTGGAAGAAAAAAAGAAACTATATGAGGAATATGATTTTGAAACGAGACTTATCAAAAAAGGCGAGGTTGTTGAGGATATTCATGCCGAATTGTTTGAAAAGTCAACTTCAAAAGTAGTTGGCCCTATTTCAACAAATTATGGGTTTCACATTATTGAAATTTTAGATAGTTATAAAAAAGGTGATTATTTGCCATTGAGTTTGCTGCGGGATGAAATCTATGAAAAATTAACGCAGCAGAAAAATAAAACAGAATACATAATGTTTACAGATAGTATTTTTTCCATAGCGGATTACGAAATAAATGAACAAAAACTGGAAGGATTGTTAAGAAAAAGATGATAAAAAAAAGATTGATAATTACAGTACTGATTGGAATACTCTGTTTCGGACAGGATGTTATAGATGGTATCGCCGCAATCGTCGGAGAGCATGTGATCTTGAAAAGTGATATTGAGCAATATGCCCGTATGACAGCTTCACAATATAAAATTAATCCCAACCGAAATCCAAAACAATTTGAAATATTGAAAGAGCGATCCCTGCAAAATCTGATTGATGAAAAAATATTATTAGAGCAGGCAAAAATAGAATCCATTGAAGTGAAAGACAGAAATGTTGAAGCCATGCTGGAACAGCAGATGCAGGGAATGGTATCCCAGGCTGGTGGAGAGAGTAAGGTTGTGGAAATAATGGGAAAACCCATGTCAGAAATTCGCAAAGAATATCGGGATGTGGTGAGAAACCGGTTAATTGTACAAAATCTGCAGCAATCAAAGTTTATGGATGTCACAATCTCCAGACGTGAAGTTGAACAGTTTAAAAAGGAATATAAAGATTCAATTCCGGATATTCCTCCCAGCCTTGATTTTAGTCATATTCTCATCAAACCAAAAGCCAGTGAGGATGAAGACAGTGAAGCGCGCCAGTTGATTGATTCATTGTATCAATTGATAGAAGCGGGTGAAGATTTTGGAAAATTGGCAATGGAGTATTCGCAGGATTTAAATTCCGCTAAAAATGGCGGTGAATTGGGATTTATTGAGCGCGGAAATTTAGTGAAATCCTTTGAAGAAGCTGCTTTTAAACTGGACCCCGGTGAAACCAGTGATGTTGTCAAATCGGAATTTGGATACCATATTATACAGATGATCGAGCGTAAGGGTGAAAAGATCAATGTTCGCCATATTTTAATCCAGGAAAAAATATCAGACAGAAATATTGATACAGCCAGACAAAAAGCTTTCAGAATTAAAGAAGAAATAGAGTCAAAAGAAATAAGTTTTGATTCCGCGGCGGTTAAATACAGTGATGATGTGGACCTGGAAAAAACCAAGGGACGAATCAGACGGATTGCTAAAAATCAAATCGAAAATCCCGAATTCATTGAAGTACTGGATACCCTGGATACCGGAGAAATGAGCGATGTATTTCGCACCGAACAGGGGTTTCATATCATTCGCCTGAATAATATCTATGATGATTCTTATAATACCATCAGAAATTGGGCTAAAGAAATGAAAAAACAGAAGATATATGAAGATTGGGTGGAATCGTTGCGGGATAATTTCATCATTGAAATCAGAAATTAACAAACTTATCAACAGAGTGTGGAAAAAGTGTTAAAAAGTGTGATTAACAATTAAGTAGTAAACAGGTGAAAGGTCAATTGTGAGTTTATCCCAAACCATGAAAAATTTATCAACAGAAACCAATAACATATTACCACTGTTTTTCAGAGGAGAAAAGCATACTTATCCACAAATCAACAGGCTAATATAAATAAAAAGCTCTTATTCATTCTTATTATCTATTATTTATATCTTGTTTTGATTTTTTCATTTTATTAAAATACTTTATAGTGAATTTCTGATAACAAAGGAGATAATATGCATTTTTCAGCAGAGAGAATTTCTCTAAATAACAATATAAAAAAAATCGCTAAAGTGGTTCCTTCACGGACAACGATGCCTATTTTAGAAAGTATTTTGTTTACACTGGAGGGAAACGAACTTCAATTGCGCGCATCGGACCTCAGTGTTTCAATGAAAATGAGTCTGGAAGTTGATGGTATTCAGGATGGAACAATTGCTGTTCCCGCTGTAATTTTGCAACAAATTGTCAGTCAGATTGAAGAAGACAGGATCGAACTCAAAGCTGAAGAAGATGGCCGTGTAAAAATTATCTCCGATAAAGGTCATTATGATATCAATGGCAGATCATCAGAAGAATTTCCTTCTTTGCCGGTGGTGACCAACTCAAATGTTGTGGAAATCAATAAAGAAATCCTCAATCGTATGATCCGGAAATCAATTATCGCTGTGGGCCGGGATGAATTAAAACCGGCGCTGCTGGGAGTTCTTTGCGAAATTAAACGGAATGAAATTAAATTTGTAGCTACTGATGTCCATAAATTCGTGGCTATAAAAAACACCAATTTTACCTCAGAAGATTATGAAGGATCAGTCATTATTCCGGAACGATTTCTGAGTCTTCTGCTGGGTTACCTCGATGGTGACGGTTCCCTGAAAATAGAAATCGGCGAAAACCATATCAAAGTGGATATTGACAATTATCTGATTTACTCCCGGCTGATCAATGAGAAATATCCCGATTATGAAAATGTTATTCCATACAACAATGATAAAGTAGCGACAATTGACACAGTAGAAATGTCTTCCACCCTAAAACGTGTATCTATCTTTTCCAATCAGAAAACCAAACAGATATCCCTGAAAATGGATCCTGAAAAATCAGTTATTTCCACACTCAGCTATGAAAATTACTCCAGTGCCGAAGAAAAAATTGATCTTGAATATTCCGGTGAACCCCTTGAATTGGGATTCAATGCTGAATATTTCATTCAATTGCTGGATAATATTGATACTGTTAAAGCGATTATGAAAATGGATACGCCTTTAAGTCCAAATCTGCTTATTCCTGAAGAACAACTGGAAGATGAAGAATTGATCATGATCATCATGCCGATTCGATTGGAAAACAGCTAAAGGATTCACCAAATAAAATAAATGTATATCAGTAAGATTTTATTGAAAAATTTCAGAAATTTTTCTGAAATCGATTTTTCTTTTAATAAAAATTTAAATTTTATTCTGGGAAAAAACGGTTCGGGAAAAACATCTGTATTGGAATCCATTCATTACCTGGCGTACACAAAGAGTTTTCGGGCCAGCAATGACCGTGAGGTGATCCGTAATAATGATGAGTTTTTTCAGATCTACGGTGAATTTATCAATGGGGAAGAAAAAGACAAACTGAATCTGAATTATGTCAAAAGTGAAGGCAAAAGAATTCTGATCAATCAGCAAATACTGGAAAAGAAAAGAGATATTATCGGAAAATATCCGGTAATCAGCCTGACACCTGACAATGAAAAAATAACCAAAGGATCCCCCAATGAAAGACGTAGTTTCGTTGATAAAATTATCTCTCAGACTGACAATTTATATTTTCGTTCCTTATTAGCCTATAATCGTAGTCTGAAACAGCGCAACAGTTTACTGAAAAAAAAAAGGGAAGTAAAAGACCTGGAGTATGATACTTTGCTGGAAAGTATTGATGAGTTGATGATTCAGGATGCCCTTACCATTGTATCGAAGCGGGACCGCTTTATAAAAGATTTCAACCAGTTATTCAAAGAAGAAATAGATAAAGTTTCGCATTTTAGTTATGGATGTGAATTACGGGTAAATTTCAGGTCGCCGGCAAAAGATGAAAAATTTCATGAAAAATATCACAATAAATTGAAGGAAAAAATAAGAAAAGATATTATATTAGGAAGGACGTCATATGGCCCGCATTTGGATAATATTGACGTGTATTTTGATAATAGAGAGATTAAAAAGGTTGCATCCCAGGGAGAGCACAAGGTTTCGCTAATTGCGCTTAAAATGGCTGAGGGGCAATATATTCAAAACAAGTTACACGCCTCGGTTATTTATCTCCTGGATGATCTGTTTGCTTTACTGGATTCCGACCATTGCTTACGAACAATACGGGAGATCAGTAATGATAACCAGACCATCGTGACATCTACCAGCCTGGATCATATTGAAAAAGAAAAAGGGATGCTGGGGGCACGAAATTATAAACTGATCGAATTAAATGGAAATGTTGGTTAATGTCAGGAAAAATTAACAAAATATTTGAACATTTAATTAAAAAATATGGCATTGAAACTCCGGTAAGACAGAACGAAGCGCTCTTTCTCTGGCCAGAAGTGGTGGGAGAAAATATAGCGAAACATACAAAAGCAGAAAAAATATCCTATGGTAAGTTGATTGTTAAGGTTGACTCACCGGTTTGGCGTAATGAACTGGTATTTCAAAAATCTGAAATTCTCAATAAGATCAACAACTTACTAAAAGGAACAAACATAAATGATATAGTATTAAGGTAAGAAAAAATTATGGCAAAAAATTACAACGCAGATGGAATTAAAGTACTGGAAGGTCTCGAAGCTGTTCGTAAAAGACCGGCAATGTACATTGGAGATGTCAGTCGGCGAGGATTACATCACCTTGTCTACGAAATTGTTGATAACTCTGTTGATGAATCTTTGGCTGGTTACTGCTCAAAAATCGAAGTGACCATTCATGAAGATAACAGTGTAAGTGTTATGGATAACGGCCGCGGTATTCCTGTGGACCTCCATAAGGATAAAAACAAATCCGCTTTGGAAGTAGTGATGACAGTCTTGCATGCCGGTGGAAAATTTGATAAAGATTCCTATAAAGTATCCGGCGGATTACACGGAGTTGGTGTTTCTGTTGTGAATGCCCTTTCGGAATGGCTGGAAGCAATTGTGTACAGGGACGGTAAAATCCATAAACAAACCTATAAAAAAGGATTTCCGCAGGGAGAGATCGAAGTTATCGGAGAAACAAATAAGACCGGAACCTATGTCAGGTTCAAACCCGATGCTGAGATATTCACAACCACGGATATGGAATATACAATTCTGGAGGACCGCCTTAGAGAATTGGCCTTTCTGAACAAGGAATTACGGATTGTCATTAATGACGAACGTCGTGATGAAGAGGGAAAAAAGCAAAAAAGTGATTTTAAATTTTCCGGAGGCTTAAAGGAATTTGTAAAATATTTGGACGAATCCCGGCCGGCGATCATTGATGACCCGGTGTATTTTGAAGGAGAGATGGATAATGTACCCATTGAAGTCGCAATGCAATACAATACCTCCTACAGCAAAAATATTCTGACTTTTGTGAATAATATCAATACCATTGAAGGCGGTACCCATTTATCAGGGTTCAAAACAGCGCTGACCCGGACAATAAATTCCTACGCCCAGAAAAACGGATTGTTCAAAAAAGAAGGCTTTGCCCTTTCCGGTGAAGATGTGCGTGAGGGGTTAACTGCAATTATTTCAGTGAAAGTTCAGGAACCTCAATTTGAAGGCCAGACGAAAACCAAACTGGGAAATTCTGAAGTAAAGAGTGTCGTGGACAAGTTGGTCACAAATCATCTTAATGAATACCTGGAATTACATCCCGGACCGGCGAGAAAAATCATTGATAAATCCCTGATCGCGGCCCGTACCCGTGAAGCGGCCCGCAAAGCCCGGGAATTAACCCGCAGAAAAAGCGCCCTTGATGTTGGCAATCTGCCGGGAAAACTGGCCGACTGTTCGGAAAAAGACCCAAGACTTTGTGAATTATACCTGGTGGAGGGTGACTCCGCGGGTGGTAGCGCCAAACAGGGGAGAGACCAGGCCTTTCAGGCGATTCTGCCCTTACGCGGAAAAATCCTGAATGTGGAAAAAGCACGGCTGGACAAAATTCTCAATAATAAAGAAATCCGCACCATGATCACCGCTGTGGGAGCAGGTTTTGGTGAAGATGAATTTGATCTGGAAAAGCTTCGGTATCACAAAATTATTATTATGACGGATGCTGATGTGGACGGCAGCCATATTATGACGCTTCTACTCACATTTTTCTATCGTTATATGCCGGAATTGATTGAAAACGGCAATATCTACATTGCTCAGCCGCCTCTCTATAAAATCAAACGCAGGAAAAAAGAATATTATGTTTATACGGATGATCAGCGCAATAAACGCCTGAAAGAGTTGCAAGCCGATGGAGATACTGCAAAAATTGAAATTCAGCGCTACAAAGGTCTTGGCGAAATGAATCCCGATCAGCTCTGGACAACCACTATGGATCCGGATAAACGGTTATTAAAACAGGTGAGTGCGGAAGATGCGGCGATCGTTGATAAAACCTTTTCCATGTTAATGGGAGATGATGTTCCGCCGAGACGAAATTTTATTCAAAAAAATGCAAAATATGTTAAAAATCTGGATATATAGATATGGCTAAAAATTTAGAATACGAAAATCAAAGAATTGAAAAGGTCGAAATTGACGACCAAATGAAATCGGCTTATCTCGATTATTCCATGTCAGTGATCGTTTCCCGGGCCCTGCCGGATGTGCGGGACGGATTAAAGCCGGTACATCGTAGAATTATGTATGGAATGTCAGAATTAAACCTGACACACCGTACCGGTCCGAAAAAATGTGCGAGAATTGTGGGAGAAGTTTTAGGTAAATACCACCCCCATGGTGATTCGGCTGTTTATGATTCACTGGTACGAATGGCGCAGGAGTTTTCCCTGCGGTATCCATTGGTAGACGGGCAGGGAAATTTCGGGTCCATTGATGGTGATAGCGCCGCGGCAATGCGATACACAGAAGCGCGAATGGCCAAAATTTCCCAGGAATTATTATCGGATTTAGGTAAAGATACTGTGGATTTTGCGCCGAATTTCGACGATACCTTACAGGAACCCACTGTGCTGCCAACCACGATTCCTTTTTTACTGACCAATGGCTCCAGTGGTATCGCGGTAGGAATGGCAACCAATATACCACCGCATAATCTGAGAGAAGTATTGAATGCCTGTATTTATCAGATTGATAATCCCGACTGTGAAATCGAAGACCTGATGAAATTTGTCAAAGGCCCGGATTTTCCCACTCACGGTGTGATCATGGGAAAAAGCGTCATCAAACAGGCTTATGAAACCGGTAAAGGTGTGATAAAAATTCGCGGCAAAGCCGATATTCAGGAAATGAAAAACGGAAAAGCGAAACTTATTATCACCGAATTACCATACCAGGTCAATAAATCCAAATTGCTGAAACGGATTGCGGAACTGGTCAAGGAAAAAATTGTCGAAGGCATTACCGATCTGAGAGATGAATCCGGCCGTTCCGGGATCAAAGTGGTTGTGGAGCTGAAAAAGAATGTCTATCCCGAAGTGATCTTAAATCAATTATTCAAACATACTCAACTGGAAGAAAGTTTTGGTATCAATATTTTGGCCCTGGTCAATGGTGTGCCGAAACGATTAAATCTGAAACAGGTTCTTACCAATTTTATTTCCTTCCGTCATGAAGTGGTAATTAAGCGAACCCAGTATGATCTGAAAAAAGCGGAAGCAAAAGCCCATATATTGGAAGGGCTGAAAATTGCCCTGGAAAATATTGACGAAGTGATCAAAATTATTCGCGGCTCAAATTCGCCCGATGAAGCCAAAGACGCATTGATGTCAACTTTTGAACTGTCAGAAATACAGTCCAAAGCCATCCTTGACATGCGTCTGCAAAAACTTACCTCAATGGAAGTGGAAAAAGTGATCGAAGAATACGAAGAGATCATGAAAACCATTGAACGGTTGAAATTCATTCTGGAAAATGAGAGTGAACAATTCAAGATCATCAAGAATGAAATGCAAGAAGTCATTAAAAACTATGGTGATGAAAGAAAAACTGAGATTCAGGCGGATTCTGCAGATTTTTCCGTTGAAGATATGATCGCCGAAGAAGATATGGTGATCACAATTTCCGATAACGGATATATTAAACGGACACCGGTAATTTCTTACAAAACCCAACGACGGGGCGGACGGGGCAGCCGCAGCGCCGCCACGAAAAATGATGATTATATCACAGATCTTTTTATTGCCAGCACCCATGACTATATCATGTTCCTCACTAACCGGGGACGGTGTTATTGGTTGAAAGTTCACGAAATCCCTGCCGGTACCCGCAATTCCCGCGGACGTGCCATTGTAAATTTACTTCAGGTCAAACCGGGGGAATTCACAAAAGCCTTTATCAGCACCCGTGATTTTCCCGATGATAAGTATATGATCATAGCCACGAAAAAAGGACAGGTGAAGAAAACCGAATTATCAAAATTCAGCCGCCCAAGAATAACGGGAATTCAGGCAATCGGCCTCAAAGATGGAGATGAAATTGTCAATGCGTCAATTACTGATGGTGAAAATTACGTGATTTTGGGAACATCCTACGGCAAGTCAATAAAATTCCATGAAAAAGATTGTCGCCCAATGGGCCGCTCTGCCGGTGGTGTTCGCGGTATTCGCCTGGTTGGGAAAGGCAATGAAGTGGTTTCAATGGTCGTCACTAAAGGTGAAGAAGGAACCCTGTTGGCAATTTGTGAAAATGGCTATGGAAAACGTACTGCCATTGAAGATTACCCGGTCATTAAACGCGGCGGTGTTGGTGTGATTACCATAAAAACATCAATTAGAAATGGGAAAATGCTGGCATTACTGAAAGTTGCGGACGATGACGACCTGATGATCATTACTGAAAAAGGTGTTCTGATAAGACTGGGTGTATCGGGAATTCGGTCCATTGCCAGAAATACCCAGGGGGTGAAATTGATCCGGCTTGATGACGATGACGCAATTTCGGCTGTGACACGGGTAGAAAAAGAAGATGAAGAATTAGAATTTGATGAGGATTCTGAGGAGTAATATAAGTGTTTATTTTTGGATATTTCTTTATCGCCTTAGCAAAACTGTTAACTTTTCTGATCAATATTTACATTTTCCTGATCATTATTGATACGGTTTTGGCCTGGCTGAGAATGAACAATTACAATGAATATACACGGTTTATCAGCGGTTTTGTGGAACCTTACCTCATGATAATACGGGGAATAATTCCGCGATTTTCCACGATTGACCTCTCCCCGCTGATCGGTATATTGATTTTATATTTTACAGATGAATTTTTTGTTAACGTAATTCATGAATTAGGTGTACTCTTCTTATGAAAAAAACAAGTTTTAAAGACATGAAAGAGGTGATGAATCACATTAATACTATCGCTGAGGAATATCGTAATCTTTCCGACCAATTGAATAACAATGTAATCAGCACTTATAATGAACTGGAGAGTAAGGAAGAATTGTCTCAGGAGCAGATATTGTCAATCGCAATTGATGAGACTGATGAGATTATGTTTCAGGTGGAAGATACCAATGGACCTGATTTTATTTTCTCGGAAGATGAAATTGAATCCATTGAAAATCTGGTGGTGAAATCCAGTCTTGACAGGGGGATTTTAATCGAACAGATCAAGCAGATAAAAAACAAACAGCGAGAGCTGGAACAATGGCTTGATTATAAACGATACAGA
>CAYYMT010000042.1:0-3777 GCA_964472715.1 uncultured bacterium
TCGGGTCAAGGCCAAATCCCACCGGATCTTTATAATAATACCCTTGAAGAATTCGTTGTGTCATAGTATTTGGCGTTGATGAATAAATCTCACTGTATTCGGGCATTTGGACAAATTTACCATACTGGAAAAAGAACAGCGTTTTTGATCCCGGTATAAATGAGACGCCAAGTCGGGGTTGAATTTCAAGAAAAGGGCCATGGTCTTTCCAGGCTTCATCCGCAATAAAATCGGCAGTTTCCATCACAGCCGGATTGGTCGGATTTTTCAGATCTTTATCATCAGCATCAAAATAATCAATTCTCAATCCGGCGTTTAAAACCAAATTGTTATAGGTTACCTGGTCCTGAAGGTAAACGGACAAATTAACCGGCTTTTTAGGCGCATCTGCAATGGCAAGTAGATTTCCTTCATCATCATAATATCTTTTCTCTTTTTCGATTTCATTGCCATAAATATCAAAGCCATAGCCATCAACAGCGCCATATTCCTGCCAAAGGTCAGCCGGCATCTCCACAATACTGTGCCAGTTTTTTATATTTGAATATTTTTTACCGGTAATACGTCCCATTACTGATGGCGCAATATCAAAATGGCGAATAGAATACTGACGCCAGTCTATGCCAACTTTTGCTTTATGATGGTCAGGAAAATTAAGTTGATAGTCTGCTTTCACACCGACATACTGCTGTTTATTATGAAAATACCAGTTAGGGATATCGCCATTTCGACTAAAATGGAAACCCTGTAAATTATAATCAGGTAAAATGCCATAGTAAGTATCGTGATTGTAAACGACCGGTTCATCATAATGTTTTTCCGAATAATCATAGACCGCTGTACTGTCGTACCATTTTTCCCAGTCATGACCAAACCAGCTGTCACCACGTTCATTATCAGCATTAAAGTAACTCAATTGAACTTCCAGCAAAGATTGATTGTCAAATGACTTTGTGAACTTTGATGTCAATAGTGTGGAAGTGTAATCATTATAGGGAATTCTGTCATTCAGGATGTTTAACATCGGCGCAGAGCAGACATCTTCCCTGTCATTCTGGTACAATGCTCCCAAAGTTATTTTCACCGGCAGATCAAAGGTGACTGTGGCATTCACTGATTTCCCCACAAATTCCTGGTTCGGAGTGAATCCATCAGGATAAATAAGATTGATAGAATCTTCATGAATATCAACATAATGACTCAT
Source organism: uncultured bacterium (assembly GCA_964472715.1). Classification (GTDB taxonomy): domain Bacteria; phylum Fidelibacterota; class UBA2242; order UBA2242; family JAFGTP01; genus JAFGTP01. The sequence continues at coordinate 1,205 of CAYYMT010000042.1, forward strand.
ATCGGTCAGGTTCTTAAATTCAAATCCTTTACTGAATCTTACAGCATTGTCTTTCCGCCTGCGATATTCACCGGCAACAAAAAATTTGATCTTATCGGATATTAACGGGCCGCTTAGCGTAGCCACGCCAGTTTGATGACCGTACATGTAAGTATTGAACCACTTGCGTCCTTTTTCCGGATTACCAAAGCCATCGGTCCGAAAATCAAATGAACCCGTTAGTTTTGAACCACCGGTTTTCAATTCACTATTAACAATCCCGGACATGTACCCGCCCCATTCAGCGCTGAAATTACCCGGCATAATTTCCAGGTAACGAATAGCTTCCGGAATGACATACACTGCATTTGTATTGGACAGCGGATTAGTCGTGGAAATACCATTGATATAAAAACCGACTTCCGCACTCCGTCCGCCCCGAATATGAATATCATTATTGTGTATCGAAAGTCCCGGCCTGTTAGCAATTACAGATTGAAAATCCCGCACCGGCAGCCGGTCAATCAGATCACTGCTGATGATAGTTTTACCAACTGTTACAGAATCCGATAACGCTTCATTACTATCTTCTGCAAAAACCATTACAGAAAAAATAAAAAGAAATAAAATAAGTTGCCGTACCAAACTAAAACTCCCTTTAATAAAACTCATTATCTAAAATATGAGTATTCATTTATAATCAATAATGATTAAAATAGTGAATTAGCGATATAATAACAAGTTTAGATAGAATAATCAGGTAATTTTATAAAATATCCGGAAATACTCCGAGATTTACAGACATTAGGAAAGCACTAATCTTCGGAGGTTCCGGAAACCTCAGAGGGCAGTCAACTACCAGGTTTTGCAGATTCATTGCTGGCCATTTTCTTAAGTCATGTATTACATCAATGCTCATGGGAGGGTTCTAATTTTGCGACGAAAACATAACTCAAGAAAATTTGAGGGCATCAAAATAGCAATCAGATAAGAATGTTTCCCTGTTAATATTGCCAATGCTGTTGTAATTTTATATCAGTTTAAAAGGATCAATATGAGCATTTATATCAATGAAAAAATCTTTGATGCGTTTCCTGAATTTAAAAGTGACCGGTTACTTTTCAGGGAATTTAATGAGGATGATGCAGAAAACCTGTTCCGTATTCGTTCCCATGAAGCAGTAATGCGATATATGGATTCCTATCCGGAACCCAATGTCAAAGCAATTAAAAACCGGATTCATGAAATGCAATTGCAATTCCAACTAAAGATAGGTCTTAACTGGGTAATTGCAGAAAAAGCAACCGACAAAATGATCGGTTACTATGGAATTTGGAAAATTGACAAGGAAAATTGCCGGGGTGAAATCGGCTATGCCCTGGACCATGATTATTGGGGGCAGGGCTATATGCCGGAAGCCTTTCAAACTCTAATTCCCTTTGGGTTTTACCAACTGAATCTTCACAGCTACGAAGCCAATGTCAACCCAAAAAATCAAAACTCCAAGCGACTCCTAGAAAAAGTCGGATTTAAACAAGAAGCCTATTTCCGTGAAAACTTTCTTTTTGCCGGAAAATTCCTGGATACCATCACCTATTCCCTGCTGGAGCGGGACTACAAATTCTAATTTTTATCGCAGAGACGAATTCTAATTCATAATTTTTCCGGCGGCGTCCGGGTTTTCAGGCGGTTTTTGCCAAAATTTTCTGGCACCGGCAGCATATCATATGGTGATCCGATATACTCCTTAACAAAAACGCAATTTATAACTCAACGATTGTAATGCCTTTATTATGTTGATTCAGGTCTTCTTCATCCTTTAAAAAGGGGAAGCGCCGTAGTAATTGTTTACAGGCTTTGGGTGTAAATCCTTCTCCGGGAATGACATTACGGATAATGCCGGTATTTTTCATTCGTCTTAATTCATCCCGCAGAGCAATCCGGATCTTGCCCCCTTCTCCGCTGCTGCCATAGCCGTGAACCAGCTTAACAACCGCATATTGATTTCTCCGGGCCCGCTGCAATTCTTGTTTTGCCCGTCGTAATGCTTCATTGACTGTAGGTAAGCCGATTTTAATATTTATTTTTTGAATTTGCGCGGATTTAATGGTCGGCTGCGCTGTTTTCTGTTGTTGAATCATGCCGCAATAGGGACATTTCAGAGCGCTGATATCAATTTCATTTCCGCATCGTTCACATAGTTTCATAGTCAATCTTTTTTGCAAATATAACGGGGTTTCAGGAAAATTACCAATATTTTGTTGAGGTTAAGGTTAAGGTTGAGGTTGAGGTTAAGGTTGAGTTAGAGGTAATCGATCAGTTTCTCAACTTTTGCTTTTACATAATCCCGGAGTTCGGTTGTTGACATATTCTTCGCCTGCTCTGGCGTAATAATGTCACCGAAAGCAATTTTTGCCCGTCCCGGACGAATTACCCGGTGGCCTTTGGGCAATATGGTATACAATCCTGATAACCCAATCGGCACAATCGGCTTACCCGATTCCCTGGCCATATAAAAGGGCAGTTTCTTAAACTCATGCATTTCACCGGTTACTGTCCGGTGGCCTTCCGGCAATAACATCAGAGACCGGCCG
>CAYYMT010000042.1:3877-28771 GCA_964472715.1 uncultured bacterium
TGACCAGTCCCCTTAATCCGGCTTTTAACCAGGGATCATAGGTCGCCGGTTTGAACAGGTAAGTACACACAATAGCGAATAACAACAATGATAAAAAGTATATTCCGCCAACAAGCCACAAATATGCCGAAACCAAATATTTCATTTCCAGAAAACCTCGATATCTTGTTTCAGGCACTCAATTTCTACCGGTGTAATACCAATCAACTCACCGTCCGGCGTTAATACCTTCGGGCTATCCGTGGTTACTTTTATTTGCCGGGCCTGCCAGGTTTCCACTTCATGAAGATCAACATGCTGACCGGTAAAGACTGTTGGTAAGGATTTCAACAATCGTATTCGTCCCATTTTCTGAAGCACAGTAATGTCAAATAAACCATCATCAATTTCAGCTTTCGGAGCCATCAGGAAATTAGAGGTATACCGTGTATTGGATATCTCAGTAAAAAGGGCTTCTAATGTGTACAGGTCACCATCTGTTTCCAATTCCAGTTTATGGGGTTTTAAAAATATGGTTTGCCAGATAACTCCCAACGTGTAAGCAACATTCCCGAACATTTTCAATTTCCCGGCGGTATCCGTCACATCAGCGACAAAGCCCAGTCCCAAAATATTCAAAAAATAATAGCTCTGGCCATGGGTTGTAAATTTACCGACATCTATCTTACGTTTCCTGCCTGCGGCAATTACATCAACGGCCTCTTCAAACCCTAATTCCGCCAGATCAAGATCACGGGCAAAGGCGTTTCCGGTGCCAATGGGTATAATACCCAGAGGAATTCTTTTTTTGGACTTATTTTTATAGTATCCGTTAATCACTTCAAAAAGAGTTCCGTCACCGCCGGCGGCCACCAGCGCGTCAAATTCATCAAAATTGGCATGCTTTACAAGCGTCGTGGCATGCTCCGGATAATCAGTTCTATTGATCACGAACTCAATCTTGTTGCTCACCAATTTCTCTTCGACAGCTGGTAAAAGTTTAGCGGCATGTTTATGCCCGGCCCGGGGATTATAGATCAGTAAAATTTTCATTGTTCCTCCAACCCTGATTACTGTTTGTGCTAACAGGATATTAATACAGTTAGTATCATTTTCAAATATTTTTTTGTATTTTAATAGCATTATGAAGAAACTAAAGCAAACACTTTCAAGACGTCAATTTTTGGACAGGATATTGAAAACCGGCTGTGGGTCCTGCCTGGCAGCGATACCATTGATGGCCGGGAATCAGAAAAAATGGCGAAAAGAGGCCGCTTATTACAGTCAGTTAGAGGAACAAAAAGTCCGCTGTGATTTATGTCCCAATGAGTGTATTATTAAAGAGGGAAAACGCGGTATTTGCGGGGTGCGTGAAAATCGTGCCGGCACTTTGTTCACCCTGGTCTATGGCCGGCTCTGTTCTATGAATATTGATCCGGTGGAGAAAAAACCACTTTACCACTTTCTGCCGGGTTCACAATCCCTGTCAATTGCTACTGCAGGATGCAATGTTCATTGTAAATTTTGTCAAAACTGGACCATTGCTCAGTCCTTGCCCGAAGACATCCGCTATCAATATTATTCACCCGGGACTCTGATAAAGACTGCCAAACAATATGCCGTCCCGATTATTGCTTTTACCTATAGCGAGCCGGTGATTTTTTATGAATACATGCTGGATGTGGCAAAACTGGCCAAAAAGAACAATATTAAAACGGTCATGATCACTAACGGCTACATTAATCCCGAACCACTTCAGGAATTATGCCGGTATATTTCCGCCATCAAAGTGGATTTCAAAGGCTATTCAGAAGATTTTTACCGGAATATTGTGCGCGGACGGCTCAAACCTGTATTACATACCATGCAAAGCATTCACGAAAAAAATGTGTGGCTGGAAATTGTTAACCTGGTCATTCCCACTTATAATGATTCTGATGATGAGCTTAATGGATTGTGCCAGTGGATTGTAACCAATCTTAATACCGATGTGCCGGTCCATTTTTCCAGATTTCAACCCCAGTATCTCATGAAAAATCTGCCGCCGACGCCCACCAAAACTCTGGAAAAAGCATATCAACTTGCCAAGGCAGCCGGTATAAAACATGTCTACCTTGGAAATATACCGCAAAAAACAACGGATGATACCTACTGCCCGGAATGTGATCAATTGATCATCGAACGTCGCGGATATGTTATTCGGGATAATCATTTGGAAAACGGACGCTGTCCTGACTGTGAAGAGACAATTGCCGGCGTCTGGGAATGATCAATAAACCATTCCAATAATTATTTCCAGATATTTCCGGTCAATTTCATCAAAAGCACCTGGATCCTTGCTGTCGACGTCAAAAACACCGGTAATCGCGCCGGATCGATCACGCACCGGAATAACAATTTCCGATTTGGAGCGGCTGTCACAGGCGATATGACCCGGAAATTTTTCCACATCTTCAACGACAATGGGTTTATTCTCATTGATGCCGGCCCAGCAAACCCCGGTATTTTTTTTCAATACCAGGCAAGCCACGCTGCCCTGATAGGAAGTAACCGTCAGCTCACCATCAATCAACCGGTAATACCCGGTCCAAAAAAAATGATCCATCTTGTTATGCAAAACTGCCGTGGCCGTTGCGATTCGCGCCAATGGATCACCGGTTTGCTCAAACAGGGGCTGCAATTGGTCAATGATCCGTTGATAGCGGTTTTCTTTTATTTTGGGCTTCATGGTATCCTCATCTTCTTTGAAAATTAACCCATAACAATAAGGAAATCTGAAATAAAATCCAACAGGCAATTTTTGGAAAAATACAAACCTCCCAAATCTCATAGACCGGGGAGGTTTGATAATTCCAGGGAAACTTATCCTTCCGGCTCTTCTTTTATTTCCACTTCGTCACACTGCTCTTCAAATTTCGCTTTAAATTTTTCTTTCCAGTTATTGGCAAAATGCGCTTTGGGACCGCAGTCGGTTTTGTTGTGTGAATGATGATCATGGCAACCACCTTTGAACAGAATATGAAAGAGGATCACCAGTCCCCAGGCCTGCCAGTAAGTGATGGTGGGCAATCCGAATATCACCGGCATCAGCCAGTTCCACAGCCACATTACTATAAATCCAAAGAAAAGCGCTAAAATCGCGCCGACAACCACACCGACAATTCCCCAAAGAATCCATTTTACCGGATTTTTTGCTGTTGAGTGAAACATAATTATCTCCTTTTTTTTGATTTTTCAAAATCCATTGATCTTACTTTATGAATTCATCTTTTAATGTATCTAACGTTTTGCGCAAATTTTTTATGGCATAACGTTTACGGGCCAGTACAGTATTAATGGAAACATTTTCTATACCGGCGATCTCTTTAAAGGGTTTTTCTTCAATCACATGCATGATAAATACATTTTTCTGTTCCATTGGCAATTTCTCAATCGCTCCCATAATCGCCCGGGTTACTATTTTTCGGGACTGGTCATCCATATCCCGACCCTCATCAATTGCAAAAATTTCTTTGAGTGTGTGATATTCCTCAAGAGGTACAGTCTGCCGGCTTTTTTTGCGGTACCAGTCGATGATTTTGTTGTTAGCCACAGTGAATAGCCAGCCAAAAAGATTTTCCACCGGCTCAGTGACCGTCAGGCTGTTCATGGCTTGTAAATAGACGTCATGCAGTATATCTTCGGCGATTTCCAGTTGATTGACTTTCGACTTGATATAATTCAGAAGTCCGGTGCGATTTTTATAATAATTTTCTGCCAGTATTTTTTCCATTTTTAAACCAATCATTATTACAATTTTCTCAAAATTCATGAATAATAACGAAAAAGGGAAAGATTTATTGTAAGATTTTTTTATTTTTCTGGAAGTTTATGTCACTCCTTCGGAGTTGGGTTGAATCCCACTGATGGAATTATAATAATGTCTTCCCTTCGGGAATTAAAATAATACAGCCGTATTATAATCCTGTAGCGGCGTGATATAAAAATACTTAAAAAGATAACCTGAATATTAGATGAATTCTGAAATATTTAATATAAACCGCATATAATTAATATTTTATAAGGTGATTTTTAGTAGAAGTAATATGTAAAATCCATGGATCTTCCGGCTTTTGTAAATAGAATGATATTCAGGTTAACCCCGGTATATACCGATAAAATATCCCGCTTTTGACGGAAGGAAACCTATCAACGCGAAACAGGTATTGTTCATATTTTATGGATAATGCAGAATAAATAACCGACTTAGTCTTCGTAAGGCTGTTCCAATAAGTCCAATAATTATTAAAAATCGGGGTTATTTCATATTTCGCTGTTAAACTCTTTCAGAGTTTTAATAATGTTTGTTTTTTGAGGCTGTCCCAAAAGGTATGAAAACTAACAAAATTCGGAGTTATTTCATATTTCCCTGTAGAGGACAATTCGAATTGTCCTCTACATTTTTTTACAATGGAACTTTAAGGACAGCCTCTTATTTTTGTTTAATCCCTTCGGGATTATATGAAATATATTAAGTCCTACAATTGATATAGACCAATTATTAATCCCGCAAGGGATGAAATTGTTATATCAGGCGTAAATTATGTCGATAACTCTGAAGGAGTTTAACAATTTTATGATCTTTTCAACCCTTTGCTTATTTTGCGGGATATCCCACGGTTTGCGTGAGTACAATTTTCTGTCGTTCCTGCAAGGGCAGATGGTTACGCAACTCTTCCCTGTCCACCATACCAATCACCACTGTGGCGAGGCCCGCGGAGGCACAATAAAGATAAACATTCTGGCTGATATAACCGGTATCCACCCAACTGTAATGTTTCCTGGCGTTATCATCCATATCCCTGGACATTTTTGTGTAATCGGCGACATAGACCAGATTCAGGGCCGCTTTCTGTGTAAAGGATTGTGTACCGGTATATTTCATGATATTTTTATCGGAAATTTTCTCCAACTCGTGACCTTGCGCATTATAGCGATAAGCACCGTCGCGTAATGCAACATAAATATCTATCTCCTGCCAATTCACGGCGGAAGGCGCGGTACGCTTGCCATTTTCACGGTTAATTCCCCAGGCCGCCCAAAGCAGATTGGATAGTTGCCGGCGGGTCAGTTCCTGACTGGAAAAATTCCGGCTGGTTTGACGATTGTTCAGGGCTTCCATTAACGGCATACCACCGGTTTTATCCGGCGCCGGTAGTTTGATTGTTTCACCGGCAAAAAGATTTATTGTCATCAAAACTGCTATCATAACAATACCTATACGCATTACGTCCTCCAATATTTTTTAAATCCTTCAAGATTAACAAAGTTACCAGAAAATCACAAGCATTTCATATAAAAATGATATGTTTTTGCCCGTTCGGTGCAGGAGTATCTTAATTCTAAAAAAGTTATTCTGTTCTTTTTTACTCATAACTATTTATTAAATTTTCGAAATTTAAGTCATATCATAGGAGAAAAAAGGATGCGAAAACTTTTATTTATTTTTGTGCTGTTCGTTTTGTCATTACAAGCCACAAACATCGAAAAATACAATGACTATCATCAAATGGCCATTCAGGCATACTATAATCAGGATTCCACTGGCTGGTTACAAAACAACCGGCTGGCATTAAAATATTTGCCTAACAGCGTAACCAATCTTTATTACCTGGCCGATGCCTTTGCGCAACACAATCAGCCGGATAGCGTCATAAAATATTTACAGAAAGTTGTCGAATACGGCTATGGCTGGGAAGCCCTGAGTGACGATGGTTTTGCCTGCATCATGGATCATCCGGCCTATCAATCCCTCGTCCGTCGAATCGAGGAATTGTCCCGTCCGGTGAATACCAGCGAAGTGGCATATACTATTGCCGAAAAGGACCTGATTCCCGAAGGCATTTGCTATGATCCGGTGGAGGATGTTTTTTATCTGAGCAGTTTGTATAAATGCAAAATCGTAAAAATCAACCGCGATGGCCGTTTTTCTGATTTCACCACCGAAAAACAGGATGGTTTGCGGCCGGTAGTGGGCATGAAGGTCGATGCCAACCGGCGGATTCTCTGGGCGCTTTCTCAAGTCTCTTCCTTACAACATAAAAATCCTGCGGAATCAGAAATGGGCTGGTCCGGTGTATTTAAGTATGATCTTGACAGTGGCAAATTGATCAAAAAATACATTCTCCATGAAGATAACAAAGCCCACTTATTTAATGACCTGGTCATCACTTCAACCGGAGATATATATTTTACCGATTCAAAATCACAGCAGATATTCAAAATCCACCACCAGGCTGATACCCTGGAAGTATTCATGGAAAACCCGGAATTCGGTTTCCTGAATGGTATTGCGCTGTCAAAAGCCGAAGACCATATTTATGTGGCCGGCAGTGGTCCGGGAATTTTTCGTTTAAACCTGGCCGACCGCTCTATCAATTATCTGGAAACACCGGAAAATGTAACAACTACCGGCATCGACGGCCTTTATCGTTATGAAAATTCCCTGATCGCCGTTCAAAACGGGCTGGGAAGCGGTACAAGAGTTGTCAGATTCAAGTTAGACAAAACCGGCGCTTCAATTGAAAACCAGTCTATCCTTGAAATGAAAAATCCGCATTTTAATATTCCCACAACCGGGGTTATTGTTAACAATGACTTCTATTATATTGCCAATTCACAATTGCGGAGTTTTAACCGGGACAATAGTATTTTTTCGATGGATAAATTAAAGAAAGTAATTATTCTGAAAACAGTTTTCAAAGAGTAAAGAGAAAAATTCCGGGATTTTATTTGCTTGGAATATTCATAATTTTTCCCAGCAATTCTTTATCATTTTTTAGCAGACCGGCTTTCACCAGGCGGGGTGTCATTTTTTGCAGGTTGGGATTCCGCTGAAACACATTTTTAAATATTTCCAGAGCTTTGTCCAACTCACCATTACCGGCTAAGGTTATGGCTGTCCAGTAAGGGAGTTCCGGGTTCTCGGGATAATATTTGGCAGCCGCTTCGTATTCGTGCAAGGCTTCTTCGATTTTCCCTTCTTCCATATAAAAGTCGCCTTTATTGGCGTGATTGTAGGCACGGTTAATTCTGATCAGCCGTTTCAGTTGTTTTAGCGGTTCGGGATGATCATCCACCCGTAGATCCAGAACTTTATCTTTATAGGATACACCGGTGGGTTCACCGCTGGCGATGAGCATGGCCGCCGACTGTTTACCGCGAATATCACCGCCTTTCGCCTGGGCTGCTTCCAGGGCGGCCATCATTCTGTCCGCCAGGTCACCTTTGGTATTCTCAAAAGCCTCTGCCATGGCCGGCCAGACCGCAGCTTCTTCCATCATATTGGCTTGCACGGAAAAATGCCTGCCTTTCTGATGACCGGCGGCAGCAACGCATTTGGCGCCGGTATGGGTAGCGACATTGCCCTGAATATCCACCATTGCTACCTGTCGAACCGCCTGAGCGGGATCTTCCGCAATCAGTTTTTCAAGGGCTTCCCCGGCTGTCATTCCCTCTTCCATTAAGGCCAGTCCTTCGGGTCCATATTCAACTTTGACAAAAGATTGGGTGGCCACGGCGCCGACACCGGCCTTCACCCAGGGCACCAACTGTCCCACAGCAAACCAGTGACTTTGAACCGCCACTCCAAGTTCACCGGTTGCTTCATCATAAGCCACAATTGAATAGGTATTTACCGGCCGCGTCCGGGCTGTCAATGTAATCGTCAATGCTATAAAAATTATAAATTTCTTCATATAAACCTCCTCCGGTTAAACACTTGAAATATAGATAAATTGGATTAGAAAAAATAAAATTTTTCCTGATAATTTTGAACTTTTCTTTATTTTCCCATAATGCGCTATGAGAATTAACTACAATTAAATATATTTGCAATTATATAAATAGGATACCCAATGATTGAATTTAAAAATATTGACCTGAAATTTTCTAACTTGCATATTTTTCAGGATTTGAATTTTAAAATTAAAAAAAATGAACATGTCTGCTTCAGCGGTGCATCGGGACGTGGTAAGTCAACATTGTTAAAAATGCTTCAGGGCTATATCATTCCCGACAAAGGTAAGATCAGGATAAATAATCTGGAATTAAGCGACCGGACGGTTGACCGGATTCGCGATACCCTGGTTTGGATACCGCAAAATATCAATCTGCCGGTAAATAATGGCAAAGCATTGCTGGAACTGATGGAACTGGAACACAAATGGGAAACAGTGGTATCCATTGGCAAGAAACTATTGCTGGAAGAGAAGATTTTAAGCAAAGATTTTACCAAGATCAGCGGCGGTCAGAAACAACGGGTCATCACCGCCATATGCCTGAGTATTGAGAAGGATATCATCCTTATGGATGAGCCTACTGCGGCCCTGGATGCGGAAGCCATCGACGCGCTGCTCAAAACTCTGTCAGCTTTGCCGAACAGAACAATCCTATCGGCATCGCACAATGAAAAATGGCTGCGTGAAGCCGGGAGGGTCATCTCATTATGAATTCGATTATTGATATAAGTATTTGGAAACTGATCGCCAGCATGGGAATTTTGATCATTCCTTTTGCCTTTTTGTTGTATTATAAAATACCCCTGATCCGCAGTATATTGATCGCAGTGATTCGTATGGTGGCACAATTATCCCTGGTTGCTGTTTATATGGAATGGATCTTCGATATTAATAATATGTGGATCAATATGCTGTGGGTATTTTTGATGATCTTTGTTGGCGTGTTTACGGCGATTAAACGGATCGGGCTCTACAAAAAATATTTTGTACTGCCGCTGACATTGTCGGCAATCAGCGCTGTTATTATCATTGATGCCTTTTTCCTGGGGTATGTTCTCAAACTGGATTATATTTTTGACGCCCGCTATTTTATTCCTATCACCGGCATGATCCTGGGTAATTCCATGAATCACAATATTGTCGGGCTCAGCACCTATTTTCGGGGGTTGTCGGAGAAGTCGGAACTTTATTATTTTTTATTGACCAATACCGGTAATGTAACCCTGACCCGGCGGCCTTTTGTAAAACAAGCCATCACCCAGGGACTCAATCCGCTGATCGCTACCATGACGGTAATCGGGCTGATCTCACTACCGGGTATGATGACCGGGCAGATCCTGGGCGGCAGTTCACCGGCCATGGCGATCCGTTACCAGATCATGATAATGTTCGCCATTTTTGGCGGCTGCAGCATCAATATGTTTCTCAGCATTATTTTTTCCAACCGGTTTATCTTTGATAAATATGGGAAACTAAAAATGGATATTGTGAAGAGTGTTGAGAGTTGATATATTTTTTACCACGAAATAAACTAAAAAAACGAAAAAATACTTTTTTATAGGGTGACCAGTTACCAATTACCATTCACCAACTTCATTCCAGCATATTCCACACCACGCTGTTCATTCCGCTAGTCAGCACCTCCTCAATGCCGCCGCGAATATCCGCCACACCCACGGCCAGGATTCTACTGGTTTCCACATCGATCAGACGTACTTCCACAGAATAGATCCGGCCGACACGGCTGACTGAGCCGGTGATCATCTGTTCCACATTCAGCAACTGCCCTGCTTCCACGGCGCATTCGGCGCTGGTACAGCCGGTTTGCTGAAATCCCTGTTCCTCAAGAATCGCTTCCATCTGACTACGCTCCAGAATGCTGAAGCGGCCGGTGTTGAACAATTCGATACCCAATCGATTGGATAAGGCTTTGACTTCCTGTTCAGGAATCGCATAAGCCCGCAAAGGCAGAATGGCAATATTTTTGACATCCCCATCCCATTGGATTTTTTCTTCATTGACCTCTCTCTTTTTGGAAGTTGCCAAAAATTGGTCAGATTTGCCGGGATTTTCCAGGTTGACTTTCAGGACAAAATCCCGTAATTGGTCAAGCCCGGTGTAATAGAGAGGAATGATCTTGTTTTCCACATCACTTTTCCGGAAAAATCCATAAATGATCACGCCATGCTGTTTTTCATTGCTGATAATATGACTGGTCTGATATTCATCATTTTCAAAAGATATTTTTAACTCCACCTGGACAATACCACTGTAGGGCTGGACCGGCCAGGTAAGTGTCATGGGATAAATCGCCGGCCATGCAAGGAACCAGTTGTAATTCCCCATGTCCCGGGCAATGACCTCTACCTGAAATTTATCAACGTTCATATTTTCCCCATTATAGGTGTCATCGCCATGGATAACTTTCTGATACATCCCGGTACTATAGATGGCGTCGGCAATGGCTTCTTCCAGAGATTTCTTGTAGGAAGGAATAACTTCACTGCCGGACAAGTCCAGGCGAAACCGGGAAATCACCGCCAGTTTACGATTCTCCGGTTGCTTATAAAGGGGTTGCTCAAAATCGATTCGCTGGTTCAGCAGGTTGGCGGAACATCCGGTAAGGATCACAATTATCAGGAATAAAAAAATATTTTTTTTCATCGAATTTTTCAAGCCTATTGTTTATTGACAAAATATCAGGGGGAAATTAAAGCCAAAGAAAGAAAATACAAACATCTTTTTTTTTAATTAATTATCTTTTAGCACGCGTCTGATGACGGATTGTAAGTTATTAATCGTATATGGCTTAGCAATAATATCAGAAAAACCATAATGCCGGAAATTGGCCAGCACAGTATCATTGGCATAGCCCGATGAAACGATTATTTTGGCCTTCGGTGCGACAGTCTGTATAGCGGCGCAGGTTTCCTTTCCGCCCATGCCGCCGGGAATGGTCAAGTCCAAAATAGCCAGATCAAAGGGTTCCCCCTCATCGCTTGCTTCCTTGAATTCTTTGACCGCAGCATAGCCGTCGTCAACCGTAACAGCTTTCATTCCCAGGCTTCGAACCATTGACGCCACTAAATTCCGGATGGATTTATCATCGTCCATGATCAAAATTTTTGCTTTATATTCCACCTGTTCCCGGTCTTGTTCATCAATCTTTGTTTCTTCAGTATATTTTGATGATTCTGCTGCCGGTAAATAGATGGTAAAGGTTGTCCCAACATTCAGTTCAGAATCGACAATAATCCTGCCATTATGCTTATTAATAATGGAAAAAACCGTGGCAAGTCCCAGGCCGCTGCCGGTGGATTTTGTTGTAAAATAGGGATCAAAAATTTGGTCCAAATGCTCTTTTTTAATGCCGCTTCCTTCATCCTTAAAAATAATTTTCAGATAGGCGCCGCCGGAAAGACCCGGTACCGGTTCTTTACTGGCATCAAAATTTCGCATAGTGACGGTAACTTTGCCGCCATTGGGCATCGCCTGATTGGCGTTGATGGCCAGGTTTGAGAAGACCTGCTGCATCTGGCCCTTATCGACTTTCACGGGATAGAGATCATCATCGGTTTCCATCACCAGTTTCACATTGCTTCCCGAGAGATCAAAATTGACAATATCGGCAATAACATCTTTCAGACTGACAACGGTTTTATGCGGGTCTCCGCCTTTTGAAAAAGTGAGCAACTGACGTGTCAATCGGGTCGCCCGGTTCATTGAGGACTCAGCTTCATTCAGTATATCATAAACCGGATGGGTATGTGAGAGTTGCAGTTTTGCAATGGATATGTTGCCGTATATTGCCGTCAGAATATTATTAAAATCGTGAGCAATTCCGCCGGCCAGGGTGCCAATGCTTTTGATATTCTGCATCTTGCTGAGCTCTTCCTGAGTCCGTTTTTGATGGGTAATATCAATGGCAACGCAAAGGGCATTCACCATTCGATCTTCCTCATCAAAGATATGATGTGTGGAGAACAGGGCAGGAAAAGTCTTGCCGTTTTTACGAATCATTTCCAGTTCACAGTCAAACCCCATCTTATCCTTATTGTCAATGGTTAATATTTCTGAGAATCGTGGTTCATCGGTGGGCCGGGTCAGAATGGTAATGGGTTTTCCAATAATTTCTTCCCGGGTATAGCCGAATATTTCTTCCCCGCCGGGACTAAAAATCTCAATTTTGGAAAACTTGCCATTAACATCGGTTTTAATAAAGGCAATATTTCGCGCCGCTTCAAAAACCGTTCGCAAATTAGCCTCACTGGTTCTCAGTTTTTCCAGAGTGCGGTATTCCTTTGACACATCCCGGAAGACCAGTACAACACCTACAATTTCTCCGGCTGAATTTTTAATTGGCGCGGCCGAATCAGCGATCTGGTATTCACTGCCGTCTTTTGCGATCAGTTCGGTATGATTGGCAAGTCCGACTCGTTTTTTCTCTCTTAATACTTTGACAATCGGATTGAGGGCTTTCTCGCCGGTTTTGGAATTGATGATCGTAAAGACCTCATTGATATAATGGCCTTTGACATCATGAAATTTGTAACCGGTAAGCTGCTCGGCAACCGGGTTCATATTAGTAATATTGCCCAGTATATCTGTGGCAATGACGGCGTCACCAATGGAATTCAGGGTAATATGCAGGTCTTCCCGGCTCTTTTTCAATTCCTCTGTCCGCTGATCAACCCGGCGCTGAAGAGTGCGGTTCCAGAAAAAAATTATGATTATCACAATGATAAAAGGAAGAAGAATAATCGCACTCCATTTGATGACTGTGCTGAGATTTACCGAACCTCCTTCGTAAATCCCAAACCATCTGTCATAAATCTTCTCATATTCACCGGAAGTTTTAATGATATTCAGGCCTTCATTCAATTTCGCCAGTAGTTCTCTATTGCCTTCAGTGACAGCCATACAATATTTGCGCTGAAGGATAGCCGGGCCGACAATTTTAACCGATTTTATTCCTTTTTCCTTGAGAATTATGACCCCTTGCAGCCGTGAGAGAATAAGGCAATCGCCTTCTCCCGTGACAAGAGCGCCAAACCCCTCTTCCGGCGTATCTTTCACTACCAGATTTGCAGATAGCTGTTGCTCCAAGACAAAATCATGTCCCAGGTCATCTTTCTGAACAATTATTTTTTTATTCCGAATGTCATCAAGATTATCAATTTCCGATTTTTCTTTTACAAAGATGGCATAGGAAGCAATAAAATGGGGAATCGTAAAATCCACCTTTTTATCTCTTTCTTTGGTATCAAACATTCCCATTAAGATATCCGCCTGCCCGGTTTCAATGGCATTCCTGACTACGTGCCACGCTCCCAGTTCAATTCGAATATCCATATTCATGGCATCGGCCACCGCCCGCATGATATCAATGTTAAACCCTTCCGGCTCACCGCTTTCATTGAGATACTCATAAGGTGGGTAATGACTATCACCCCTTACCAGCAATTGATCCGATTCCTCCACGGCAATGGCCCAGTTAACAGCGGTTAAAACAAGGAGAAGCGTTAGAATTATTTTATTGAAGTATTGATATCGGGTTGTAAAATTATATTTCATTTAATCTCATTGTTAATATCATTTCCAATAAAGTAATCCATATTTAGAAAAAAGGCAACAAAATGATTTGTTGCCTTTTTCAGGAGTTTTTATGCACGCTTACAAATTATACTAAAATTTGTTCAGCTCTCCTTTTTTATATTTTTCATAGGCATCTTTTATCGTAAGGTCTCCCGCGCCAATATAAATATCGATCCGGCCGCGCTCCAGCACCCTGCCGGCATTACCACCGGGGCCATTGCCGGTGATCAAAACATCGGGTTTGTTTTCCAGCAGCATCTGTGCTGTTTTCGGGCCGGCGCCGTGAGTTTCCTGCTGAATCGAACGATTATCAATGGTTTCCGTCTGCTCTGATTCCTCATCATAGAGAACAATATAATCGGTTCTGCCAAACCTGGGATCAATTATTGATTTCCAGGTGTTGCCTTTGCTTGTAAATGCAATTTTCATCTTTTCACCTCATTTTTTTATAAAAGTTTTAATAATTTTTGCCAATGATCCCGGACTGTGCCGGCAAGTTGCGGATCATTGAATTCAACAATAGTCTTGCCTTCTGTCATGGCCTGAGTAAAATTTTCATTATAATCAATATTACCGATATGCTTGACACCCTTTTTTTCCATAAAGTCCACAAGTTCTCCACTCTGTTTTGGATTGATGTCGGCTTTATTGATAATGGCACAGGCCGGAAGCTGAAATTTATTGACCAGTTCAATGACGCGCTTGATGTCGTGAATGCCTGAGACCGAAGGTTCCGCCACCAGCACCACTAAATTTGCCCCGGATAACGACGAAACCACCGGGCAGCCGATTCCCGGCGAACCATCCACAAGGACAATTTCCTTATTCAATTTTCCGGCCTTTTCTTTCGCTTCCTGTTTGACTTTTGCCACCAATTTTCCGGAATTCTCAGCCCCCACCCCCAGTTTTGCGTGGATCATTCGTCCGCCGGATTTTATGGCGCTGTCGTACCATTGTCCCACCAGGTTGTCGGCCATTTTAATGGCATCTGACGGGCATATATGAAAACAATAGCCGCATCCTTCACAATTCAGGTCAATAACACGAAAGTAATCCTCCTGCGATGTGATTGCATCAAACCGGCAGACCTGTTCGCATTTTCCACAGCCAATACATTGGTCGGGATTGATCTCCGCCAATTGTCCGCTATAAAAATCCTCTGACCGCGCAAAATCCGGTTCCAGCAGCAAATGCATATCGGCAGCATCAACATCACAATCGGCTGTTATAATATCACTGCCGCCCAGTATTGAAAAAGAGGCCGTCAGTGAAGTCTTACCGGTGCCGCCTTTTCCTGAAATGATGACAATTTCTTTCATTTCCGCCCCCGGATTTTTTGGATATAAGTATGGATTGTTTCCAATGCCGATTTCACAGCCGGAATTTTATCATAGAGCAATTCGCCGGCAGCGTAAACTTCCGCGATTTTCCGATCATTGGGAATTTTCGCCAGAAGGTCAATATTTTTTTCACGGCAATAATTTTCAACATCTGCATTGCCAATTCCGGCCCTGTTGATGACAACGCCAAAATCAATGCCCAACTGTCTAACCACCTCCACAGCCAGTTGCAAATCGTGAAACCCAAAAGGGGTTGGTTCCGTGATCAAAATGATCAGATCGGCATCCTTGACAGCTTCTATCATGGGGCAGGAAGTTCCCGGCGGTGAATCAAAAATTTTCAGGGTATCTTCCGAAAAATTTTTATCCACATAATCCATTGTTTGTGCTATTAACGGCACCGCCTGTTCTTCACCAATGATCAGGTGGGAATCGATAAAATCCAGTTGCTGTGACCGAATATGTTTCAATTCACCCATTTTTTTATTTTTCATGGGCAATGAATTGGTTGGGCATAATTCCGAACAGGCGTGGCAACTGTGGCATAATTCCGGAAAGATCATTATTTCATCCAGAATTCTGGAAACCGCGTTAAAATTACATAATTCTTTACACTTGTTACATAGCAGGCATTCTTCAGAATTCCAGTTGGGAATTTTTTTATGCATATCCAACCGGTTCACCAGTTTCCCATTGATGAACAATCCGGAATTGGGTTCTTCCACATCCAAATCTGTCAGGACGATATTAAATTGTTGTGATAAATAATGTGCCAGGTTGGTGGACAGTGTTGTTTTTCCTGTTCCCCCTTTACCACTGGCAATTGCTATTTTCATAAACACTCCGGTAATTTAGGTTAAATTTTTCATGACAGAACCGTCGGGCAGCATATTATCCGGATGATAAATTCCGGCTTCTTCCTGCTGATACCGGACACATTCCGGCCAGTTTCCCTGACAAAAATCTTTTATCCAGCGGCTGTCCAGTTTGCCGGCTTCGTAAAAAGCCTTCATGGGACATACCGGAAACCATTTACAGGTCTTTGGTTGCTGCGGCCTCATAAGGTGATCCCCCTTCCAACGCCGCCTTCCAGAAATTTCGCCGGAAAAGCCTTTTTGAACCTATCAGCGAAGCGGCTGCAATGAGTAGGACAAAGATAATTCACATCGGCCAGCGGTTGGGTTTTCTTATACCCATGAAATCCACCAATAATTGCATGAATATCACCCTGCGCCCGTGCTTTTGCCATGATCTTGTCCAGGCCGGGATGAGCGCATCCCACAATGATGACCACGCCCTTGGCGGTTTTTATCAATAGCGACTGCTCAATCCCATCCAATTCTCCCGTCGTGTAAATATTTGAGTAAATCGCCTTTGCCCGGCTGATATAAATATTCTTGCTGACACTTTTGACACCGCGAAAACTTTCCGGCGAAAATAATGTTACATTGGCATTGCTGTTCAGAAAGTGCGATAATCCGCCGACATGATCAAAATGGTGATGCGAGATAAATACCGTGTCAATGGTTTTGGGATCGATAGCCAGCTGTGCCATATTATCCAGCAGGATTTTACCATTTTCACCGGTATCGAATAAAATCCGGTGACCGGCTGTTTCCACCAGGGCGGAAAACCCCCAACCTGCAGTCAGCCGGTCATTAAAAATTGTATTGTCATAGAGGATCGTGATTCGCATGGTTAATGATTGCAGTTTTCATGTCCATGAGTACCGTCGCCGTGGCCTTCTCCGTGCGTACAACTGCTCTCGCCGGCTACCAGGGAATTATTCATATAATCCTGTATTACGGCGTCAACATTTCCCTGCACACCAATGATCCAGTCAATATTAAACTGCTTGAAAAATTCCTGCGCCCGTCGTCCCATACCACCGGCAATGATCAGATCGCATCCATTGTCATGCAAAAATTTTGGGATAGCGCCGGGCGCATGTCCCGGATTCGGCAGTAAAGTTTTATTCACTATCTTATCCTTTTCAATATCAAAAATGGTATATTCCATACACCGTCCAAAATGTTGTGCCACCTGTCCATTATCTGTTGCGATTGCTATCTTCATGGTATATTCCTCTCTTTTTTTAATTTTCTTTTATCGTAATGGCATTAACCGGACACAATTCTGTACAGGCGCCGCAATTAATGCAAAATTTTTGATCGATTTTATATTTACCTTCTGTTGCAATAATGGCGTTAACTGCACATGCAACTATGCAGGCGCTGCATCCGATACAGCTTTCATTAATATGATACACGATTAGATTGATTCCCATTTCATTATTCCACATCTGGCATTACAAAATCCTACAATTTCCTGCCCCGGCGCGCCCCCCGGCGATTGCAATGGCCGGGTTGAAATTCATTATTAAGACAGATGATGTTTTCCGACTGACATTCGGGACAAAAATTGTCCGTCCCGTGTTCCGTGCCAATATCAGAAACAGTCTGACAATCCAGACACCGCACCAGCACTCTGGCAAAAGAATAGTTCCCTCCTTCAATGATCAGGTCTTTTACATCGACAATAGTCTGAGCAATTTTACGATGAGCACTTTGTAATAAGCGGGTGAATGTGGGCCGGGAAATATTCATCTCATCAGCGCCGGCTTTGTGACCCAGGCCTTCGTAATCAGACAACCGGATGGCCTCATATTCATCGATAGAAAGAGTTATCTTATCCAGTAGTTTCCCCGGTACACCAATGGGTTTCATGCCACTGATCTTCGGGGGTTTTTCCACAGTTCTTTTTTTTGCGGGCCTGACCATTAAGTCTCCTTTTAGTTTTGAACAATAGTTCATTAAAATATAATCGAATTCATTACTTAAAGTCAACATCTATTTCATTAACCTGAACTATTCACAATAATATTAATAACGCTTGTTTCGCGCTGATACCTCTCCTTCCGTCAAAGACCAGATATTCTATTGGAAACTATCAGGATTATTCTATGAAAAACGTTACGGCAAAAATGCAAAAAGCGACAAGTGACTGCCGCTTTTTACAGATATTATTTTTAACTTACTTATTCAATAATCCACCGCGCTTGTAAATCTCCATTTGGACTGTGGAAAAGGGATTCAACCGGGCGGTTTTATCATTTTCATGATTGATTATTTCACTGGTTTCCAGGTTAATGGTGATTTTATCACCCTCTTTCAGGTCCAGTTTTTTCAGTTCATCAGGATCATAGGTCAAAATCGGCAGAGCGGCATTGATGGCATTGCGTTCATAGATCGCGCCATAGGATTCCGCCAGTATGAGGGGAATTCCCAGGGATTTAAAGCAATCCACGGCCTGCTGGCGGGAGCTGCCGG
Organism: uncultured bacterium; assembly: GCA_964472715.1. Classification (GTDB taxonomy): domain Bacteria; phylum Fidelibacterota; class UBA2242; order UBA2242; family JAFGTP01; genus JAFGTP01. The sequence continues at coordinate 21,899 of CAYYMT010000042.1, forward strand.
CGCCGAAGTTCTTTCCGGTAATGACAATATCACCGGGTTCGGCCTCTTTGGCAAAATTCTCAAATCCTTCAAGATTATCGAAGGTATATTGTCCCATTTCATCAATATCAGTAATCGTCAGATAGCGATTATGAAAGATCATATCGGTATCAATATCATCTTCCGGCACTAATCTAACCTTACCGGTGAATTCTACCGGAATGCTGTCCGGCTTAGCTGCTTTTTTCAAATCACCTAATTTAAGTCCCTGAGTGGTAAATTCCCGGGGGGTTGCGGGTATTTCATCAGGAGTAGTAATGACACCGGCCACTGCCGAGGCCGCTACTACCGCCGGTGAAGCGAGGAAAACACTGCCTTTCCCCTGTTTGCCGGCAAAATTACGGTTCCCGGTACTAATGGTGATTTCTCCCGGTCCATTCTGCCCCACCTGACCGGCCGCGCATCCGGCACATCCGGCATTGGAAACCAAAGCGCCGGCCTGCTTAAAAATCCGGATCAGTCCTTCATCCAGGGCCTGTTGCCAGACTTCATCGGTAGAGGGGACTATTTTCAGGACGACTCCGGGCGCGACTTCACGGCCTTTTAAAACCGCTGCCGCAATTCGCAGATCACTAAGCCGCCCATTGGTACAGCTGCCGATAAAAGCGGAATCAATTTTCCTGCCCTTGACATCGGCGATATCCGTATCATCGTGGGGATGTCCCGGCAACGCCACCATGGGTCTGAATTTGCTTGCATCCAGTTCGATTTCCTTGGCATATCTGGCATTTTTAGCCGCATACACAGGATTAACCGTTTTCCCGGTCAGCGTTTCCAGTTCTTTAACAACCTGGTCACTGGGCGGAAACAACAGTATGATGGCGCCGAGTTCGGTACCCATGGATGAAATGGTAATTCTGTCATCCAGAGTTAATTGATCAACCGCCTCGCCGTACAACTCAACGGAATAGCCTAATAATTCCCGGGTACTGAAATTATCCAGCAGATTCAGCACAAAATCCTTGGCGGATAAGTTTTTCGGCATTTTACCGTTGATAGTCAGTTTCACAGATTCCGGCACTTTGAACCAGGATTTTCCACTGGCCCAGACCGCCGCAATGTCCTGGTCTCCCATTCCCTGTCCAAAAGCGCCAATGGAGCCCATAATATTGGCATGGGAATCCGTGGATACAAAGGTACCACCCGGCTGGATCAATCCCCTGTCAATGGCTAAATGGGTGCCGATACCGGTGTTGATATCATAAACCCGCAGGCCCTCTTCCCGGGCGAACTGCCGGCAAAAATGCTGATTGGCCGCATATTTCTGATCGGAGCCACCGGGATTACAGTCAAAGGTAAAAAAAGTTTTGGACGGATCATCCACTGTCAAACCATTTTCAATCAGGTTCTTGACCACATTGGCGCCGCCAAAATCCCGGGCCGCCCGGGCGTCGATTTCCACGTCAATAATTTCACCGGGCTTAATGATCTTTTTCCCGGAATGATTGGCGAGTATCTTTTCTATGAGATTCATACTTCCAGCCTTTCCTTAAAGGGTAAAAAAGTCATAAAATCCGCATGATGAACAATGTAAGCTTCGGTTGTCCGCTTGATCTTGTCACCTTCACCGGCATGGGCCGCGATAATATGACAAACTTCCGCAGGCACGCCGCATTCCTCAGCCAGTGAAACACCGGAAAAGGGATGACGCAGATATTTACCATAGGTTCCCTGCACAGCCTTGCCCTCATCATCAAGCACATATTCCAGCATTTTGCCAACGTCCGCCAGGATCGCCCCGGCAATCAGCACATTCATATCAACAGTTAGTTCACCGTGATACATTTCATTGATCTTTTTGCCGGCATCACGGGCAATATGCACCACTGACCGTTTGTGGTCCATAAAAGTAACTTTCAGGTCCGGGCCGCACAAAAGTGTAAAAGGAATGCGGTTCAGATCCTTTGGATTCAGCACACTGCGGTCCATGGCTTTTTCCCAGGTTAACGCGGTCTTTTCACGAAGATCATGGTCTTCAATCCATTCCAGTTCCGGCCACAAATCGAGTATTTCTTTCTTCATATTAAATCCTCTAAAATTTTGGTTGAGGTTAAGGTTAAGGTTGAGGTTAAGGCTGAGGTTGCGCAGCCTTAACCTGTTCCTTATTTACTTCAATTTTGCAATAATCGCATCCGCCATCTGGGTGGTTGAAGCAGCCCCCTGCTCAATCACTTCCGGACGGCCTTTTAGTTTCATCATATCATAGGTTCGCACATCGCCTTCGGAAATCACTTCAGCTACCGCATTGCGGATTTTTGCTGCGATTTCTTTTTCATCGATAAAATCCAGCATCATACATGCGGAAGCTACCATTGCGATAGGATTAACGATCGATGTTTCATATTCAGCATATTTCGGCGCTGAACCGTGGGTTGGCTCAAACACGCCAATGCCTGATTGCGGATTAAATTGCGCCGAGCAGGCAAATCCCAGTCCGCCGATCAATCCGGCAAATCCGTCGGAAACAATATCCCCAAACATATTTCCCGCCACGATCACACTGTAATCTTCCGGGTTTTTGGTCAGCCACATCATTTGCGCGTCAATATTGGTATTCCATAATTGAATATCAGGATAATCGGCTTTCTGAATATCCTTGGCCATCTGATACATCATGCCGGAGGTTTCCCTGATCACATTGGGCTTTTCACATACAGTGACTGACTTGTAGCCAAATTCCTTGGCATGGTCAAAAGCCGCTCTCAGTATCCGTTCCGTTGCTTTTTTTGTGAAGATCCGGGTGGAAACCGATAATTCTTCCTTGGGTACGTCACTGAAATTTTTCACAAATTTCGAATGTGTTTTCAAAGCTTCATAGACTTTTTCTTCGGGATTTGACCATTCCACACCACCATAGAGTCCTTCGGTATTCTGTCGAAAGATCACCGCGTCGATCTCCGGTTCTTCGATGGTATTGCCCTGACCGCGACGAATGAAATTCAGAGGATTACCCTTATAGGATTTACAGGGTCGCATACAGATATCCAGTCCGAAGTGCTGCCGTAAGCCAACAATCGGTGAGGAATAGATCAGGCCTTTGCCACCCAGTTCCGGCGCCAGTTCTTCGGCCGCGGCATCTTTGGGTTTAGAAGTAATCGCGCCAAAAAGTGCGATTTTATGTTCTTCGATCATATCTAATGTTCTCTGTGGTAATGGATTACCTTCTTTGCGCCAGTATTCCCAGCCAATATCGGCTTCCAGGTACTCGGCTTCAAATCCGGCCGCGTCCAGTACGCGAATTGCTTCATCTAATACTGCTTTGCCAATGCCATCGCCAGGCATTGCTACGATTTTTCTTTTCGCCATAAAAATTTCCCTTCTTTCTTTCAGTTATTCACAAAAATCGGATCGATATGAATTTCAAAATCAATATCGTCGATCTTTTCTGTTAATCTCTTCAATAATTTATCTCTCATTTCCTTATGGTTATGACTCTCATCGGGAAAGACAACATCAAAAACAACAATATCATGCTCCCGGTTCATGCGGACATCATGAAAATCCTTTAGAAACTCCAGCTCTTCATGCAATGACATCAATTCATGTTTCACCTGTTTGAGGAGAGGATTGTCCAGTTCAATCGGATCTATATGGACAGTGACATAGGCATCCAGAGATTCCGTTAACTTCTTCTCCACATCCCGGGCAATACTATGGGTTTCGCCGCAGGAGAGTTGAGAATTGACTTCAATATGGAGTGAGATGAATTTATTATCGCCATATTGATGGACAATAATATCGTGGGAATCAATGACACCGGCCACTGAGTTTGAGTTTTTTTTCACCTTTTGAATGAATTCATCGGCAGGCGCCACACCCAAAATCAAACCGCCCGCTTCCAGGGATATTGAAAACCCGGTATAGATCAACATCAATCCCACCAAACCGCTGCCAACGCCATCCATATAGTAAAGCCCGAATTTACCCAGGTAAACACTGATGAGTACAAAAACAGTGGATATTACATCTGTGTAATGATGCACGGCATCAGCTTTGATTGACTGGGAATCGATTTTCACGCCAATATACTTCGTCAGGTGACCCATCCAGAATTTCACCAGCATAGTAAAAATAATGATTCCCAGAATCGGCAGGGAATACTTGAACTCAGCCGGATGGCTAAAGCGGTCAATCCCCTCTCTGACAAATTCGATTCCGGCGACGATCAGGATAATGGCAATTACCAATGTCGCCACATATTCCGCCCGCTGATGCCCAAAGGGATGTTCCTTATCCGGCGGCTTTCCCGCGATCCTGAATCCAATGATCACGATCACCGAGGTCGCCGTATCGGAAATTGAATGGATGGAATCCGCTACCAGTGCCAGTGAATTGATCAGAAGGCCTGTGGTCAGTTTGATAATAAACAATATTGAATTGACCGCAATACTGGACCAACCGGCAAAGTTGCCATAACGGGCACGGGTTTGTTTCCACTCTTTGCTTTCTTTTACAAAGAGCGAAAGCAGTTTGTCATGCAACGTTGTTATCATTCAATTCCCAGTTTTTTCCTTGTATAGGGTATTAGGCCTCCGGCATCGAAAATTCCCACAACCTCTTCCGGTAAGGGCGGAAAAGTGAAGGTTTCCTGACCGGTTTTGATCGTTCCCTTATCGGTATCAATTTCAATGGTGTCGCCATGATTAACCGCATCCACCAGGTCCGGTGATGTCAGGGCCGGCAACCCGTAATTGATACAATTGCGGTAAAAAATCCGCGCAAAGGATTTTCCAATCACCGCGCCTACGCCGGCATAAACAAGACAGGCGGCAGCTTGTTCACGGGAACTGCCGCAGCCGAAATTGGTTCCACCGACTATAATATCATTCTCCTGAACATTTTTGGCAAAATCCGCATCCAGGTCTTCCAGGGCAATTTTCGCCATCTCTTCGGGTTCCGTGACAGTATAGGTATACTTGCCGGGAAAGAGCACATCGGTATTGATGTCATCACCATATTTCCATACTTTGCCTTTTATAATCATTCTTTATTCTCCCTTTTATTACTGATTATTACTTACCAATTTCCCTGAAATCAGCGATCTTTCCCATCAGCGCGCAATAGGCGGCTGTCCGTGGACTGGCCAGGTATACTTCGGAATTTTTATTCCCGAGACGGCCTTTAAAATTACGATTGGAGGTGGCCACAGCCACTTCGTCATCAGCCAGAATACCGGCGTGATTGCCCATGCAGGGGCCGCAACCGGGATTCATCATCACAGCGCCAAAATCAATCAGTTTTTCCACCCAGCCTTTTTTCAGGATATCCTTATAGACATTTTTCGAAGCCGGAAAAACCACCATTCTCACATCGGGATGGATCTGGCGTCCTTCAATGATATCAACGATCTGTTCAAAATCTTCCAGCCGTCCATTGGTACAGGAACCGAAAAACACCTGGTTGATTTTCTTGCCTTTGACCTCACTGACCGGCGCGACATTATCCACTGTGTGGGGTTTGGCGACCATGGGTTCCAATTGGGAAACATCAATATTGTAGACTTTTTCAAAATCCGCGTCCTCATCGGACTTGACGATTTCAAATTCTTTGTCGGAAACGGATTTTATATAATCAATGGTTTTCTGATCCGGTACCACATAGCCGGCTTTAGCGCCCAGTTCCACCGCCATGTTGGTCAATACAAAACGGCCGGACAAACTCATTTCTTCAATAGTTGGCCCGCAAAATTCAATGGCTTTATACAGGGCGCCGTCAGCACCGATCTCACCGGCAATTTTCAAGACCAGGTCTTTGGCGGATATGCCTTCAGGAAATTTTCCGGTGACGTGAATTTTAATGGTTTCCGGGACTTTCAGCCAGATTTTTCCCCGCGCCATGATCACCGCCATTTCACTGCGGCCGATCCCGGCGGAAAAAGCGCCAAAGGCGCCATAGGATGTGGTGTGAGAATCCGAGCCCACGATCAATGTCCCGGGCAATACATGGCCTTCTTCATGCATCACCTGGTGACAGATGCCCCGGTTGATGTCGTAAAAATGCTTCACTCCCTGCTCAGCCACAAATTCACGAATATCTTTATGATTCTGAGCAAACTTTGCATTCGCCGCCGGTGTGGCATGGTCCAAAATTATGACATGCTTGTCCGGATCATAGACTTTTTTAACACCGATACTGTAAAACTTTTTTGAAATAGCGGCTGTGTTGTCATGCGACATGGCAACATCAGGTTCAATTTCCACAATTTCACCGGCAACCACCGGTTTACCTGCTTTTTTTCCTAAGATTTTTTCTGAAAAGGTCTTTCCCATTTGAACTCCCCCATCGTTAGTTTAATATAAAATTATTTATCTAATTATAGCCACAGCTATACTGCACACATGAAAATTGATTGACTCTAAAATTTCCAATGCCTGTATGTATAAATAGTTCCGGATTTTTCCGGAACTGGCTTTTATATTTATCAACCTTCCTCCCTAAATTCAATGTTAAAATGAAACTATAATTTTAAAAGGAAAAAGGAAAGAGTTTTTGCAAGAGAATTTTCTTTTTTTTGCAGATAATTTCAGGGCGGTTAGAAAGTAATTTTATTAAATTACAATTAAACAAGTGTCCCGGCCGATATGCTGAAAATGGCAGGTTGTTTTGAATTACTTTGCAATGATAAAAAATTCAATGTTTCTGAATATAATATTCGATATCAGAATAAATATCATACCTGTCCTAATTTATTATATTTTAAATCTTTAAGATTGATAAAACAACAGATTACATACCTGTTTTTATAAAATTTCAAAAGCAACCCCAAGATTTTAATTATTTCTATATTAAAGCCCTTAAAAGGGCTCCCTGGAGATGTGTGTTTTTGTACCACCA
>CAYYMT010000043.1:0-27291 GCA_964472715.1 uncultured bacterium
CAGAAAATTTTCAAATACCGGATTGTCGATATAAATTACTTTGTCCGCGCCATAATGAATGAGTGTATTTAACTCTTCCGGACTTACCTGGTATCCGAGGACAACCGCAACCAGATCAACGTCAAGTTTTTCAGACAGGGTTTTTCCCCTTTTTAACAATTCATAGGAAACCGATTGAATTTTTCCACGTTCCTGTTCTCCAAGTATCCAGACTCCTTTGTATTCCATGGTTGCTCCTCTACAATATTTCTTTTTCTTCAAAAAATTCAATTATTCTGTCGACAACTTCTTCCATTTCCTGATCAGTTTTGGGTGTATATTTTTCACCATCGCGACTGACTTTGGGTTTGGAAATCCGGACGACTCTGGTGGGGGAACCTTTCAGACCGAGATTTTCCGGAAGGGCCTTGATATCTTCCGGTCCCCATACCGGTATTTCTACATTTTTGGATCTGATTTTTCCGTCCAGTGTCGGCAAACGCGGAAAATTAATTTCCTTGACCACCGTGATCAGGGTTGGTTTCTCCACCTCAACCAGTTGGTAGCCGTGCTCAACAATTCGCTTGACGGTTATTTTATTTTCATTGACTTCGGAAATTTGGCTCACATAGGTGGAAAACGGAATATCCAGCCAGGCCGCGATGCCGGGGCCCACCTGTCCTGTATCGCCATCAGTAGCCCGTTCACCACAGAGAATGACATCATAATCACCGATTTTTCGAATGGCTTCAGCCAGCACATAAGAAGTTGACCAGGTATCAGCGCCGGCAAATTTTCTGTCACTTAATAAGATTCCCCGATCACAGCCCATGGAGATCACTTCACGAAGGGCTTTGGCGGCGCCTTGCGGCCCCATGGTAATTGCGATAATTTCACCGCCGTATTCAGCTTTTAATCGCACTGCTTCTTCAACAGCATAGAGATCGAGGGGATTTACAATGGGTTCAACGCCCGATCTGACCATGGTACCGGTTTCCGGGTCCATTTTCACATTGCTGGTTTCCGGCACTTGTTTGATAGGTACAATAATTTTCACTATGACTCCTTCATTATTCGATATATCAATATATTATCTTCCCGAGCAGCACCGGCTCTTTCGCACCGGTCACATTGGGTACATTTGCAGGGACTTCCCAGGCCCGCATGGCCGCCAAAACCGCAAAAGCATGGGCTTCTTTGGCGGCGGCATCAATACCTAATTCTTCTGCTTGCATAAATTTCGTTTCTGTAAATAATTCTTTAAGATATTTCATGATCGCCGGATTCTGCGCACCGCCGCCACTGACGACAATCTGATGAACCGGGTAATTTTTTGCAAAATAGTCGTAATACCCTTTATAAATAGTTTTTGCAGTAAAATAGGTCAGCGTTGTGATCAGATTCCGATACTCAGCTTCGGATTGAATATTTTCATCACTGATAATTTCCCGGACATATTTTTTTCCAAATTCTTCCTTTCCGGTAGATTTTGGCGGTTTTTTTTCAAAATATGGATGGTTCATCAATCTGGTCAGCAAAGATGGGATGATTTTCCCTTTGGCTGCGATCTCACCATCTTTATCAAAATCCTTTTCGCCCTCTGTGGCAATTTGGACAGCGGCATCAATCAATCCGTTTCCCGGCCCCGTATCCAGGGCGAAAATATCATCTACAGATTTGCACCCGGCAGGGATGATCGTAAAATTTGCAATGCCGCCGATATTTAACATCAGAGTATTCTTCTTTATGTTCTTGAACCAGAGATAATCCACAAAAGGAACCAAAGGCGCGCCAGACCCTTCTGCGGCGACATCCATGACGCGGAAATCCGCGATGCAGGGAATCCCAAGGGACCGGGACAACACTGATGCTTCGCCGATCTGCAAGGTTGACTGCCCGTCAATGTGCCAGACAGTTTGACCATGAGAGCCGATGAGGTCGATATCTTCCGGGTTAATTTTATTCGTGCTGAAAAATTGCCGGATCAATTCTGTCCACTCTTGGGCAATTTTAAAATTTGCTTCACAAATGAGCCGGGTATTTCCTTCAGGCAGTTGACTTAAATAATGTTTAAAGGATTGAGAATAATTTGTTGACTCAAATTTGATAATTCTGGAATTTAATTGTTGGTTTTTATAATGAATTTCCGCAAGACAAATATCCAGCCCGTCCAGAGAGGTGCCGGACATCAATCCCAGTACGGTTAATTTATCTTTACTTTTTAAATTGCAAAATTTCATCTTTTCCCAATGTTAGTAAATAGCACAAACTATCAAAACAGAAAAAAATTTTCTATTTATCCACAGCAAAGCGTATAAATCCGTCATGCTCGGCAATCCGTTTACGGGCCTCTTCCAGGGAAATATCCAGTTTTGCCATGACGATTGCTTCTTTGACATGTTTATTGGCTTTTAGTAAATATTGATAAGCCGCTTCCCTGTCAATATCAGCCAACTCGGATATAATTCGGGTGCCGCGATCTACCAGTTTTTCATTGATCGCCATGTGATCAACCATATAATTGCCGTAGACTTTGCCCCATTTTACCATTGCTGTGGTGGTGATCATATTCAGCACCATTTTAGTTGCGGTACCGGCTTTCAGGCGGGTGGAACCGGTAATGATCTCCGGGCCTACCAATGCTTCAATTGTTACGTCAGCCTCCAGTCCCAGGTCTTCCTTGTGGGTACAGGTAAAAAAGATTGTCTTGCAACCGATGGAATTGGCGTATTTTATGGCGCCGTGCACGTAAGGCGTAGTACCACCGGTAGCAATGCCCATCAGCACATCATCCTTTTTAAGGCCATATTTTTTACAATCTTCCATGCCCTTTTCCTCGTAATCTTCGGCGCCTTCAATAGCGCTGCGCAAGGCGTCATAACCACCGGCTATGAACCCCTGTACCAGATCAGGATCAACAGAGAAGGTCGGCGGGCATTCACTGGCATCCAAAACGCCAAGTCTGCCACTGGTTCCGGCGCCGGCATATCTGAGGCGGCCACCATTGCTAAAGGCTTCATAAACAATATCAGCTGCCTGGGTAATTTCCGGAATAGCTGCTTTAACCGCTTCAAGCGCTTTCTGGTCTTCTTCATTCATCAAAGAGATAATCTCTTTGGTGGAAAGGGTATCGATTTTTTCACTTTTCGGATTTCTCTTTTCAGTCAGGATATTACTACGATCTTTAGGCTGATTCATTTAATATTTCTCCAATTATTTATTGTTTATTTTGTTTAAAAATATTGACATTAACCGGTCTCTGCCGGTTTGGCTTTTGACCGTTTCAAAGGGTACTGTAGAAATAACCAGGCCGTAATTGCCTCTGTACCAAATACCGGCGCCGAATTCATTATCACAAAAGCGCAGCAGCATTTCCGCTCCGGAATCCCGGGCCGGTTCGATGGCGTCGGGGGCTTCCAGTTTGTAGATTTTGTCTGAGAACCGGTTGTTATAACGGAACATCTCCCGCTTTTCACCGGCAGTGTAAAATTCACCGCTTTTGGCGGCATGGTCTGTGCCAAAGTTGTATTTCAAAATATTTCTGGCGAAATCTGTATACTTCGAAGAATCCATAGGGGTCGCAAAATTATCAGAACCCAGATAAGCGCCGGTCATGATCATATTTCCACCATTGTTACAATAATCAGCAATATGCTTCATCATTCCGGGAGTAAATACCGGGTAGACTGTGGAATCGATTTTAGGAGAGTAGGGGGTGGATTTTTCTTCTCCGTAGATCATGTCTACCAGAGTATAATCCAGGAGCGAAAGGTCGCCGTTTTCCACAGCTTCGTCACTGGTTGATACATAGGAATAGCCATTGGCGATCAGGGATTTTCCATGAATATAGGGATAATCAAAACTATTGCCGGCAATGATCCGGGTTTCATAATTTCCATAACTGGCTCCCCAGCCGGGATAATCATTGGTCAGCCATTTTGAATCACGGTCGAAGTCATGCTGAGTTCCGGTAAATCCGATATCATATTTATCCGGCACCCCTTCATCATAAAAATTCGTAAAGCCGTGAAATTTTCCCTGTCTTACGGTTTCTGCCGCTGAAATTCGATCAAAATTATTGATGATCAGCACACGGTCTTTGGCATTTTCAACCCAGCATGCCGAAAGGATCTCAGAAGGAAAACTTTCGCCGCCTTTGTTAACTGCCGTGACTTTGAAACTATACTGAACACCGGGTTCCATATCTGTAAAAATATATTCCGGTCCATCCACCAGAATGCCATTATCAAAGTCCATTGAATCAATCCGGGTATAAAGAATATATTTTTCCGGTTTTGCCGTCGGCTCAAGCTTATCCATGACCGGTTTCCAGCGCAATGTCACCTCCTGCTGGCCGGTGAATGTGGCCTGAAAATGGTCGATTGGTAAGGGCTGAACTATATATTCAAAGTCATGGGAAGAGGCCAGGTATTTTAGCATTCCTTTATAGATTGAACGGCTGATATCAAAGCGAAAATTAGGATTCAAGCCAAATTTCATATCCAGAAAATTCTGGTGGGATAATAATTCCAATAGCATCGACGGCACATTGGGACGATAGGCTTCACTGTATTTACCGATATAAAGTGAGCGCCTGGACCAGCTGGGATCGTATAATTGCCGTGCATCCTCAATGATTTGCGTCTGGACAATATCAGCGTAATCGCGATTGGCCAACCGTGAATATCCTTTTGGAAACCGAATATTGTCATGCATATCCTGCAAACTGTAAATGCTCAAAGTGCCAACAACCTGTTTATCATTAATTCCGGCATCGGTATGAAAAGAAAAAGAGAGGTCGATTGGTATTCCCAAACCGGGATTATCCCGGTCTTTGTTGGGCCCGTTTGGTGCGCCGGTCATATAATTGACCCATTCGCCACGGCTGGTATAATCGTCATTATAGTCATTTGTATCATCATTCATGTGATAGATCAGGGTGTCGGGCATTCCGGCATATTGCAGATAATAGCGGGCGCCTTCAACAAAACGTGGCCGGCGGCTGGTGGATTCACCCCGTTTAACATCACCCATACCGCCTCCGAAACGAACTGCATCAGCAGTGATCTTGGCGCCAGGTGTTTCGGAATTACTTACTAACTCAACCCGGCCGGTTGCCTGGTTTACCCCTTTCGCAAACATAAATTTTCCCAGGTATACCCAGGTTTTTCCACCCATTTTCTGATTGATCAAAAATTCTGTTTTACCGCCTAAATGAAAAACTCGATAGCTGGCATCACTGACGTTTTCCGGAGCATGATGAAAAGAGATGTAAACGGCGTATTTCCCATCCTCAGGAATATCGGGTATCCATTGAATTTTCAGAGAAGTGTCAGCAGTGGCGGAAAATACTCGGTAACTGCCATTTTTAAAGGGATTCTCCCCGGTAGTATAGGGCGCCAATCCAGGGGCAAACCCCTTTTCTTCTCCCACTTCGGGCATATGATCCTGATTAACAATTTCCCGGTATAAACTATTATATTGCGATGAATCATTATCAACAATAACTTCCTCTGTTTGCCAGTCCCGTTCCCGGGGCAGAAAAACATTGGCGCCGGCATTTTCCAGCATTGGCGCCAGGTACGGAACCACAAAAGCAAAAGGGAAAAGGTCTTCGACTGTCTGGAACAAACGGGGACGCTGCCATTCCCAGCGGTCCAGTGAATTACTGTAATACCAGCCGTGGCTATGCCATAGGGCAATATGTTTTTGGTTTAGTCCCTGAGTTGGCGCGGCTTTCCAGTTTTTCCGTCGAACAAGAGGTATCTCATCTCTATCGGTGAATGGTATACGGCTGTAATCAATCGCGCTGGTATCGTCGCGAAAATAATTTGGCACCAATTGCTCTACCGGTGTCTTGATTGTAAAAATCTCCAGAGAATAATTCCTGAATCGCCATCCCAAACCTTCATGCAGCGTCTGGTAAAGTTTATCAACATTTTTAACCCTAAAAGGCAGATAAGAGAGTTCTTTATTAAAAAACAGCTGAATATTCCGGTTTTGCTGATTGACCTCAATGGAATCTATCCTGGCGAGGCCGATAACCGGGTTAAAAAAGATATCCTGCCGAAGACCGTAAAAAGCAGCCTGGGCTTTGTCAGCAGCTTTTTGTTCCAGCGGCGTGATATTTTCAATTTGAAGAGAAGTCGTGCGTACCAGCGAACAACTGGATAAGGCAATAAAAAACAATCCGATAAAAATTTTCTTGATCTTCATTAAAAGCAGCCTAAATTAATATTAAAATTTTCAATATACCTTCACCTTGGCAATCTCAATCAAAAACCTGCTGATATATTAAAAGAATTTTTCATTTTTACAAAGAAAAATTAGTTCGGAAACTTAATTAACTTATAAAAAACACTTTCTTTTCAACTTTTTATCCTCTAATTTATAATTATCAAATTTATGCGAGGATTAAAACAAAGGGGATTTTTATGTATTTACCAAAACTGTTTATTAAAAATTTTTCATGGTTTCTTACCATTATTCTTTTAAGTTTATTGTTAATTGCTAACTGTGAATCCAAAACCAATACTAAAACAATGACAGAGACTAAACAAAATAATACCATTGAACAAATCGACCAACATATTCAGCAGGGCAACTTTGATAGCGCCATGAAACTGATCAATCATTTGAGAACAGATCCGGAAACTGCCGATACCACACTGATCGATCTGAGGTTTAAAAAAGACCTGATGCATCGCATTAAACGCGACTTCAGCAAAACAGAGGAAGATGTTCGCGAAAAGCTTTTAAAATACTATCCGCAACTAACCGATGAAATGCTGCGAAAATGGGAAAAAAGCAACGCTCTGGAGATGCGTGTTATCAATGGCGAAAAACGGTATTTCTATAATGCGGTACCCAATCTTTTCAGAATTGACAAGGAAGCCAAAAAGGTTAAGCAGTCTGTCGACGGCATACAGAAGGATCCCTTAAAAGAATTCTGCCTGGACCATACAGCGAAAATCCTTGATAAATATAAACTGCAAAATAAAAATCTTATTAATCCGGTAAAAATTAAATTTAATTACAGCCTTATCGTTGATGCTGATGCAGTGCCGGGGGGCGAAACAATCCGCTGCTGGATGCCATTCCCAAGAGAAGACAATCCCAGGCAGCAAAATGTAAAACTTATCGCAACAAATGCTGAGAATTACATCATCGCACCGGACTCCTATAAACAACGCTCAATCTACGTGGAAAAAATCGCCGAAGCCGGTAAACCCACCAAATTTGAAATGCAGATCAGTTATGAATCAAGGGCTGAATATTACGATATGTCAACGTTTGAAATTGGTAATTATGTTAAAGATAGTGATTTTTATAAAAAGTTCACCATGGAAAAAGCGCCGCATATCCTATTTTCCGATCGAATTCAATCATTGACCGACAGTCTTATAGCAGGGCTTGACTCCCCCTATCAAAAAGTTAAAAAAATCTACGAATACATTGATAAGACAATTCCCTGGGCCAGCGCCCTGGAATATTCCACTTTTTGGAACATACCTGAATATGTGCTGAATAACAAACATGGTGATTGCGGTATGCAGTCGCTCTTGCTGATTACCATGCTGAGATATGCCGGAATTCCCGCCAAATGGCAAAGCGGCTGGATGATGCATCCCGGCGAAGTCAATCTGCACGACTGGGCTGAAGTCTATTATCCAACAATCGGCTGGGTGCCGGTTGATATGTCTTTTTCATTACAAAATACAGACAATAAAGGTGTCCGGTATTTTTACACTTCAGGAATTGACGCCTACCGCCTGATTGTCAATGATGACATATCCGCGGAATTTTATCCTCAAAAAATATGGCCCCGCAGCGAAACCGTTGATTTTCAGCGGGGTGAAGTCGAATGGCGGGGAGGAAACCTTTACTTTGACCAGTGGGATTATAATATGACAGTTGAGTATGAATAATTACTTTATCAAAGTGAAGTAAAAAAATAAACTTTAAACCAAATTTAATTGGAATATACAATTATATATCTTAACATAGATATGTGCAAAGGATATTTAATATTAAACATAAGGGTTGCAATTTAGTATTTTTAATAATTTATTCCTAAATTGCTTGTATATACTTGAAAAGTATTAATTGAAGTTGTATTTTTTTTAAATAGATGAGGATTTCAGAAATTGATTATTTGTATCACACTAACATCGTTTAATTAATCCAGATAATCAATTATCATTTTTTTCATTAGCAAGAGAAACCAATACTATTAAAATCAGGAGTGAACAATGAAGAAATTAAGCATTTTTTTGATCCCCCTGCTGGTATTCAGCATGGTATTTGCCCAGTCCGAAACTGTTGACTGGAAATCAAAAACCAGAGTGGGTATCCAGGGAAATCTCAACACTTATTTGGCCTTCATGGACGATAATGACAATGGTGGCATTCTAAGCCCCGGTCTTGGCGGCTTTTTGGATTATCAGATGGGTAAATTTTTTGCACTTAACTTAAGCATGGCCTATGACCAGGTTAAAATTGATTATCCCTCAGTTCTGACAAACAATATTATGTCTTTGGGACTGAATGGTAAAATTTATCCGCTTCCGGCACTGAACTTCAAACCCCATTTAAAACTTGGCTTTTCAGTGATGAATTTCAGCCAGGAAAACGGCTATTTCACCGATAGCAAAACCAGTTCCTTTCTAACCATGGGACTGGGAGCCGAGATACCCATTAATAAACGTCTGGATATCATTGCTGCTGTGGATCATAATATTACTCAAGAGGATATTGATCATTTACCTAACAAAGAACAATTTCTTGATGATGAATTTGTCAGCGTCAGCCTGGGAATTAGTTACAGACTGGGAGTGGTTAAGGAAAAAGAAGAAGCGCCGGAACCCATTGAAATAGAAAAACCGGAAGTTGAAGAAGAAGAAGAAGTTATCGAAACGGAAACCACTGAAACTGAAACAGAAGAGATTGTGGAAGAAGAAGTGGAAGAGGAAGTTGAAGAGGAAGTTGAAGAAGTTGAAGAGATAGAAATTGTTGAAGAACCAGCCAAAACCCATTTTGAAAGTATGGACTACATGATCAAGCCCGGCGACTACCTGATCAAAATTGCCGATAAAGCCTATGGTGACAAACTTATGTGGAAAGACATCTATAAATGGAATAAGGAAGAAATTGGCAGCAACCCGGATCTGATCTACCCCTTCTATTCATTGGAACTCAAAGATGTACCGGTGGATAATATTCCCGAGTTAAACTATTCTTTTTATGAATATGAAGTAAAAGCCGGTGAAACTCTGGATGATATCGCTGAAAAAGAATACGGTCATCCTTATGCCTGGGTCATTATCGTCAGAGACAATGTCGATATACTGGGTGATAAATACACCGTTCCTACCACCGGAACAATTATTAAATTGAGAACAAAAGTTTTCAACGAAGAATAAACCCATTAAAATATTACACATCAGGCCTTTTCCGTTTGTCGGGAAAGGCCTGTTTTCATTTTACTGAAGATATAATCCTTCAAACTTGAAAATTTCTGTAAATATTCCATTGCTAATATTAAATTGTTCCATCAATACTTTGAGTTTTAGATGCGCCGATTAAAAATTATCATATTAATCCTGTTTTCCACTGTTATTGTATCCGGTGCCGAAACAAAAGCTTTTTCTGAGATGGCAGTCACAGTACAGATAAACCGGGGCATAGACCGGACGCCTTTTCACCAGTTCTGGCAAGCAGGCGATGGGTTTAGTCTGTTTTACCGGACACCCTTTATGCGTGGCGTTTTATCCGCCGGCCTGGCTTATACGCCCTATCACGGCAAAACAATCTACCGCCCCGATTATCAAAGTTATTTCATCAGTATGGGCTGGTTGTACAATTTTCACCTGCCCTTCAACTTTCAGTTAGCGCCGGGAGTTCGCCTAGGCAATTACCTAATGAATTTTGATATTGAATCCGGTGACAACAAATATGAAAGTGAAATTGGCTATGAAATTTTTTGTTTTCTCGAAAAACCCGTTAATGAACAGGTTCTTTTTAATATTGAGATCAGCCGGCAAATCATATTCACTTATGAAGTATTAACATTCAGTCATATAAAGGCCGGCCTGACCTTTAAGATTGATGACGCCAACTGGCTCGGGGATATTCTCAGATGAAATCAGTTGTATGTATATTAATTTGCCTTTTTAGTACACTTTTATTTGGCGGAACCGCATCCAATAAGATAATATTAACACAAGCAGATATAGAATCCGCGGGGCGCTTTCGCATCAGTGACCTGTTCCAAAGCCATTCCGCTAACAATTTTTCCACCCACCATGGATTTCTTAATTATTTTTCTTTCACCGGGCTGGAGAGTTATCAGCGTCAAACTTATAATATCCTGATCAACGGCCATGAAATAAATATGAATTTTCTCGGCGCGAAATGCATTAATTCACTGCCGGTTGATCTGAATAATCTTGATTCCATAAAAATTATTCTGTCACCCCATTATCAATCCGGGGAGATCAGAGATGCCGGCACAATCTCATTTCATACTCACCAGCCGCAAACTAATACAAATTATTTAAAAAACATGATCATCCTCGGTAATGAAAGTAAAGACCCCGGGCCTTACCGGTTCACCTCCAAAACCTCTCCCAATGTTGATAAGGCGGGTGCTGATTATTCCGGCAGTTTTGGCCATAATTTTCAGCGTCATCAGCTGTCAGCCGCTTTTCATTACCGCCAGCATATTTATACCGATTGGTCTACCCGCAACCGCATTCGCCGGATTAAGACGGAAAAAGAGTGGCCGATGCTGATTGAATACGGCGGCTCTCTCTATTCCCGGGGCACTCTGCTTAATAACCAATATTCTCTACTTTTTTCCTCACTGAAAACCGACAATATGTATTTATATTATGAACCGGGCGGCCATGAATTTCCCCTGGACTATTATAATAATTACCTGGGATTCACCCTGAACAGGGACATTTCCCGGCGCTTAGCCGTCAATTTTAATTTGGATTATGAAACCCAATACACTGATAATAAATTGCGTGCCGGCATTCGCGAAAATCAAAGCGGACTGGAGACAAGCCAGACAACCTTTGAATTTCAATTCAAAAAGCAATCGGTGCTGAAAAAAGCCGGCTTTCATCTGAGTACAGAAAAGCTACTATCTTCAATTAATACGACCCGAAAAAACCGTGTCATTCCGGGCGGCTTTTTAGATTTCAGGTTTAATCTGCCGGGACTGGGCCGGGTCAATGTCAGCGAAGTCCTTAAACTCTATCAAAATGAAATTTATGACCAATTTCTAATATCAATCCACAATCAGGCGGGTTTCAAAACCGATTATAATCTTATCCTATCAACCGGCCGGAATATTTTTCATTATACAATTAATGACCTCTGGCTGCAAAAAAACCATTTGTCACCGCGATTAAATATTAACACAGAGCAAGGACAAAACCGAAAGTATACCGCTGACCTCAGTGTCAATCATCACTGGAAGAGGAATTTTTCCGTTAAAACGAATCTTTTCACCCGGTATTTCCAAGATTATAACTATTTTACCTATGATTTTCATTTTAATCCATCTGAATTCTCCTTTTATTCGCCAACTGTCCTTGATCAACCAGCTGATGGATTTCTCCAGGGATTGACCGCTTCATTGCAATGGCAGCAGTCTGTTGCTTTACGCAGCAAACTTGCCATTACCATACAAAAATCCCATGGCAACACAGATGGTTTTACCAATGCCTGGTCGCGAATTCCAAAGTTTCTGATCAATTATCAACTGCTTTATCGTCCGAATTCAGGGTTTTCCATGCAAATAGTCCTTCAACATGCCTCACAAACCCGCTGGCCGGACTATGAAAATATTACCGGCATTGAATACTTTTCAACCTTCCGGGAAAGCTATCAATATAATCATCACCTGGATAGTCGAAATCGAATCGACATCAACATTCGGAAAGATATATGGGATAGAAAATTAACCTTGAAATTTATGCTTCGCAATATAACCGACCAGAAAATATATTATTCCCCGGTTGGGGCTTCCTTTGATATGAGTCTGTTTCTTGGAGTGGGATATAATTTCAATTAAAAAAATCGATACTCAAGGGAGAGTAAGGGCCGGATCTGATAGGCAATGCCCTTTTGTCGCCCGCTTAGAATGACAGCATTGCAGCGAATTCCCTGATGAATGTAAAACCGGCCGGCCTGAAAGGTAATTCCGGGTTCAATAAATAAAGTCTGAAAGAGGGAGGCATCCAGTCGAAAACTCAGGTCATCACCGGGAAAGGTGTAGCGGTCGGACAATTCTAAATCACCTGCCAGGTAATGAACACCCACGCCTGATTTTACAGAAGCAATTTTCCAGAAAGCCTGTCGATAGAAAAAATTCAGGTCCGTTTGCCGCCAATCAAATAATTGCGTTATTTCGAATCCCAACTCCCTTTCCTTTTTAAAAGCGTAACTGCCGGTCAAATGCAAGTCTGCAATAGTGGCGTTAGCATGAAAATGACTACTGATCCCGCCTTTAAAACTATATTGTTCCAAAAAACCCAATGATTCAATATAAAAAACCTGATGGTCCTTTGTATAAATATTAAGACGGTTGGAAATCCCGCTGATGTGTGAGAAATTCGCCCCAATCCCGCGATAATGAAATTCATAATTATTCCCATCATGGCTGAACTTTACGGAATCAGCACTGATTACCACTTGATCCAACGGCACACCGGCATAGACTTTATGATCCTGAAAAATATTCGCCATGGGAATCGTATACTTGAGCAACAATTCCCTTTGATCAATAGTATTTGCCGATGCATAACAGATCCCTGCTTTATAAATAAATAAAAAAACTATCAGTACCATCAACTTTTTCATGATTTTTACAGCCCTTTTTATTTGGCAATGCCTTTTAAGTGAACTTGCCTGATGATGCCCCAATGCTCGGAACTGATCGATAATGTGGCATTTTTAGTTCCAATACTATTGACCGGATGAAAAATAATATCCGCATCCAAAGAAACACCGGGCATGAGATCAATAGGCTGGACAACATCAAAGGAAAAATCATCGGAATCAAGACTTAGATTTAAATTCACGATCTGAGACTTACCGCTGTTTTCTATCGTCAGTACCATAGTTTTACTTTGATGAAGAGGGACATCCTCAAAATCGATGGTATCGGCGCAGGATATTTCCGGTGGAAAAATACCTTGTCCGTCTATATAAATTTTTTGCAGGGATTGTCCCGGCGCATCGGTAAAAAAACAAAAATAATTATTATCCAGCGGTTTGGCGTCGGTTGGTGAAAAGGTTATATCGATCACGGCTTCTTCGCCTGCCGCAATCACTTTTTCAGCATTAAAATCCGACGAGAAATAATTAATATCCGGCCCGGTAAAATAGGCATAATAGATTTTCAGCGTTTCCTCTCCCCTGTTTTCAACCCTAATGCTTTTGGTGGAATCCGTATTCACCGGGACATTGCCGAACAGTAAGGAATCCTGCTCCATTACCAGGGCCAGGTCCTGGTGCCCTGTGCCTGTAACCGGCAGCACTTTTCGATTATCCACCAATTCATCGGTCTTCAGTACAAACTCCGCGGTATAATCAAAGGCTTCAGCAGGCGAAAAAGTAATTCCGATCAACTCATTATCACCTGACTCCAACAAAACCTCACCATCAAAATCACATCGAAATGCCGACCGGTTTTCCAGGGCAATATAGGCGTCCAGCAGCATCAAATCTCCTTTGCCACTATTCCTGACCTCCACATAAATGGTTGAATCCCGGCCCAATGCAACTTCTTCGAACTCAATTTCGCCCTTTACCGGCGACACAATTTCCAGTTTGCTTAATACGCCTTTGCCTTTCAGATTGATTTCCTGTAAACTAATATTTTCATCATTGCTGTGGATATTGAGCGTTGCATTGTAAGGAATGTCATCACCCGGAGTAAAGTCAATTGTAATGATCTTTTTTTCAGCCGGCGCCAGGATGAATTTATCGTCAAAGTCATTGCCGAAAAAATCCCTGTCCCCGCCGGTGATATAGATGGCTGAAATTTCAAGATCAGCCTTACCCCGATTTGTTATAATCAGCATAAAATTTTCAGTTTTTGATACACCGACCTCACCGAAATCCAGGGTTTCAGCGGCAATATTGGATAATTCCAGGATGGGAAAATCCTTATATCCTTTCCCCAGCAATGTAATCTCTTTGGTTTTTGAGAAAGTATCATCGCTTTTGATCACCAGCGTGGCACTGTACGCCACAGTATCTTCCGGTTCGAAAGTGATCGTCAGGGAGCGTTCACTGCCTGCCGGAATCATAAAATCCGAGGTAAAATCCACGTCAAAGGCATTCTTACCCGCGCCGGTAATATAGGCGGCCAGTAATTTTCTGGACTCATCACCGGTATTTTTAATTGTCAGGTCAAAGGTGGCTTGCTCGTCAACCATTAGTTCGGCAAAATCAATGGTGTCCGCCGGCAAATTGGTCAGTTCCAGATCGTAAAGATCGGCAAAGGCCTGGCCCCTGATTTCAATTTTTTTATTTGGGATGTCCGGGTCATTGGTGTTGATATTGATTTCACTAACAAAATCTCCGGTTTCATGGGGTGAAAAATGAACAGCGATCATATCCGTACTGTCGGGCAGTAAATTTATTTGCTGTTCAAAATCACTGCTGAAAGCTGCTTTACCAGTCCCGGTAAAGTAGACGGCTTGGACTTTCAGGGTATCCAGACCCGGATTGGTAATTTTGATCCGCTTGGTGATGGTATAATCAATCTCCACCGGACCAAAATTGATCGTTGTATCGATGACAGACAGCGCGGGTTTCTTGTGTGGCAAAACCTGAATCGTATCCTCGGTTTGTCCCGTCAAACTATCCAGGTCAAAAACTGACAGACTGATTACAAATTGCCCTGTATCGGAAAACGTAGCCGTATCCCTCATTCCATAAGCGGAATCTATACGCCGGCCGTAAGGACTGAAATATTCCCAAAAATAACCTAATTCTTCAACATTATCCTTATCGTCACTGGAAAATGATCCGTCAAAAATAAAATCTGTTCCGGTTGTGCCGGTTTTTGGACTGATGGAAAATTTCGCCCGGGGCGGCTCATTCTTATTCGATGACACCACTTGCATGCAACCGTAAAAGGTCAGTGATAAAATCAAAATAAGCATGTATATTCTTCTCATATAATTCCTTCTCAATAATAAAAATTGTCAGGATACAAATACCATATACACTTAATATATTAATTTACCTCTAATAAATGAAGATTTTTAATCCTTTATCCCGATTTATGGTGTTATCCCAAAATTTAGGAAATTTTTGTTGAAAAGTTGACCGGATTGTTTTATTTTAAGTTTGTTTATACACTTTACTAATTAATTAAAAATAAAGGATGCGCCATATGAAATTTTCCAAACGAAACCTATTAATATTTATCCTTTTATTAGGGCTTTTTGCATGTCAGTCTGACAACTCTGATGTTATTTCCGAACTTAAACAGGTTGGAGAAAATTTCATTCCTGACTCCCGTCTGGAAATTTTTGATATTGACGAAAAGGAAGATTCGGTTTTCGTCAAAACCTCCAGCACGGATGCTTATAATGAATTGACAAAAAATCCTGTCAACCTGGTTTACCCGACACTTTTACCGGAAAAATCCCTGGAAACCCGTTATGGCGTGATCAACCTCTCGGCCGCCAATATGCGCAGTACCCATCGACATGGCGCTGATATGGTGACCCAGGGAATGATGGGAATGCCGGTTAAAATCTATGATAAACGGGGCAGCTGGTATCGAATTCAGACTCCCGACTATTACATGGGCTGGGCAGACGGCGCCAGTGTGCATCCCCTGACTGAAAAAGAATTCCGTCGCTGGAACCAAAGTCCAAAAGTGATTTTCACTGATTATACCGGTTTTGTCTATAGGGATCCAAATCGTGACGGCGCCGTAGTATCCGACGCGGTCCTGGGCAATATGTACCAATACCGGGAAAGCGACGGTAATTTTTACGGGGTTGTTTTACCAGACGGCCGTCAGGGATATGTGTTGAAAACCCAGGCGCAACCAAAAGAAGAATGGCTGCAGGGCATCGAATTAACCGGAGAAAGTTTGGTTGCCATGGCAAGAAAATTCATGGGAATTCCCTATCTGTGGGGCGGCACTTCTTTCAAAGGTATGGACTGTTCCGGTTTTACCAAAATCCTCTATTTCATGCATGGCATAATTCTTCAGCGGGACGCTTCACAACAGGTTTTATATGGCATTGAAGTTCCCACCACTAATAATTATAAAGAATTACAAAAAGGCGATTTATTGTTTTTCGGCGGCGGTGAACGGATTACCCATGTAGGCATGTATATTGGTAATCAGGAATTTATCCACGAAGCCGGCCGGGTGAAGATCAACAGCCTGGACAAAAATGCCGAAAATTACAGTGGCTACCGCGCCAACTCTCTTCGCAAAGTCCGTCGCATCATCGGCGCCGGGGAGTCCTTTGGCATAACCAAAATCACTAACAATAAATTTTATAAATAAAGAGGGAATGTAATGAATAACAAAAGACGCGATTTCATAAAAAAAGCCGGCGTACTGGCCTCATCGGCCACAATGCTTGGCGCAGTAGGTTGCAATGATACATCAAAAACTGCAAATATAAATAAAGGTAACGGTAAAATGAAATTAACCTTTCAGAAATACGAACTTAAACTAAAACATGTATTTACAGTGGCCAAAAATTCCCGGTCCACAACTCCCGATATGCAGGTGCAAATCCACTATAACGGTATTACCGGCTATGGTGAAGCAGCAATGCCTCCCTATTATCCGGAAAATCCGGAAACCGCCGCAAAATTTTATTCAAAACTGGACCTTGGCCAGTTCAAAGACCCTTTTGAAATGGAAAAGATACTCACCTATGTGGACAATGTGGAAGAAGGCAATCATTTCGCCAAAGCCTCGATTGATATCGCCCTGCACGACCTGGTGGGCAAACTGATGGGTCACCCATGGTATCGAATCTGGGGCTATGACAAGACCAAAGCGCCTCACACATCTTTTACCATTGGCATTGACAAGCCTGATGTGGTTCAATTAAAAACCAAAGAGGCCGCGCCATATCAGGTACTGAAAGTTAAGTTAGGCGGCGGCAATGACAAAGAAATGATCGAAAATGTCCGCGCTGTTTCACCGGAAAAGGAACTCTATGTGGATGTCAACGGTGGCTGGAAAGATAAGCATGAAGCCCTGGATATTATCCATTGGCTGGCGGATCAGAATGTTAGTTTTATTGAACAGCCAATGCCAAAAAATCAAATTGATGACATTGCCTGGCTGACAGAAAACAGTCCCCTGCCCATTGTCGCCGATGAGTCGATCCACAGAATCCCCGACGTTCTGGCAGCCAAAGGCGTTTACAATGGCATCAATATAAAATTGATGAAAGCCACAGGCATGCGCGAAGCCCACAAAATGATCACCCTTGCCAAAAGTTTTGACATGAAAATTTTGATGGGTTGCATGACAGCCACTTCCTGTTCCATTTCCGCAGCCGCGCAATTATCACCGGCAATTGACTGGGCCGACCTGGATGGCAACCTGTTGATCAGCAATGATCCCTATGAAGGTGTTCTGGTCAAAAATGGAAAACTGATACTTCCTGACCGGCCGGGAATTGGCATTAAAAAAATATAAACCGATTATCAGCCCGGTGTCGGAATACCAATGAACATCGGGCATTTTTTTGTAAGGGAACCGGGAGATTGAGAATGAACATCGTACAACAATTATTATTTAAAACACCGCAAGAAAAAATTACGCTGACACCGACGCCTTTTCACCGGCTCAATAATATTTCCGCTATAACCGGTTGCAATATTTATATCAAGCGGGATGACCTGACAGGATTTGCACTTGGCGGCAACAAAACCAGAAAGTTCGATTTCCTGGTGGCTGATGCCCTGAACCAGGGCTGTGACACAGTTATCGGCATTGGCGCCAACCAGTCAAATTTCTGCCGGATTTTGTCAGGAATCGGCACGAAATATGGCTTTGATGTTCATTTGATATTAAGCGGAAAAAAACCGGAAATTCCCACCGGCAACCTGCGAATTGATCACATGCTGGGAGCGACAGTTCACCATATTGATACCAGCGATTCTATTAGGCGCATGGATTACGCGCTTCAGATCGAACATGAACTCCGGAAAAAAGGACGGAATGTCTACTTTCTGCCACCCGGCGGCTCCACACCGGTAGGCACTTTCGGCTATGCCCTGGGATTTGAAGAAATTCTAAAAGATGCTCACGGGAACAAAATCGAAATTGATAAAATACTTCACGCCTCTTCCTCAGCCGGAACCCAGGCCGGCCTGGTGCTGGGTCAGGCGATTACCGGCTGGCGGGGTGAAATCCACGGCATCAGTGTTGACACGCCAAAAAAACAACTAAAAGAAGATGTTTATGAACTGGCCTCAGCTGCCGGAAAAAAGATCGGTATCCCCGTTAGTCAGGATAAAATTTTTACCGACGATGGCTTTGTAGGCGCGGGATACGGAAAACGCACAAAGGCTTGTGAAGAAGCCGTTGACCTCTTTGCCCGCAAGGAAGGGATTTTTCTGGATTATGTCTATACCGGCAAAGCCGCTTCAGGCTTACTGCACTACTGCCGCACCGGCAAGATCAAGCCGGATGAAACCATCCTGTTTCTCCATACCGGTGGCAACATTGAATTATTTGAATAGAACAGGAAAGATTTTATGATCATTTATCACCCCTTACAAAAAGACGATTTGAAATTTTTGGTGGATTTGTTCAATGAACAATACATCTATGATCCCATTACGGAAGAAATTCTGGATGAGAAGATTTTTCATGAAGAACACTATGACAGTGATTTGAATTTTACTGTAAAAAACCATAATACCCTGGTTGGTTTTGCTTCCGGTATGATACGGGAACAAGCGGGTGTTATGACCGGCTGGATCAAACTAATGGCGACCACAGACCAGAAATCAATGGGACCATTCTTGCAGCAAACCTTTGATAAAATCGAAAGTAAACTATTGGAAAAAGGGGCCAAAACCATTCGCTTCTTTGACAGTTTTCCAAATTATTTCATTCCTGGCATTGATCCCCGCTGTACCTCACTGATCACATTGCTTCAGAAAAAAGGATATGAACGCCGGCGCGACAATGTGACCATGACAGCCTCATTGACAGACCTGGATTTGGATACGGACAAAGATGAACTAAGCCTCAAAAAAAACCATAACATTGAAATCAAAAGAGCGACAGGCACCGATAAACTTCGTGTTTTCGATCTGGTCAATAAAGAATTCAGTCTCTGGTCCAGGGAAATTACACTGGCCTTTCAAAAAGAAAAAAATCCGCTTCATATCGCGTTGTCAAACCAAAAAGTCATTGCCTTTTCCAACCACAGCTGCAACAATGCCGGCACCGGCTGGTTTGGCCCCATGGGAACCACCAAAGAAGCCCGCGGCAAAGGCATCGGCGAAATTCTACTGAAACGATGTCTGGCCGACCTGAAAAAAGATGGACACAGGGAAGCGATCATTCCCTGGGTAGGCCCGATCGGTTTTTACTATATAAAGTCCCGCGCTGAAGTCTCCCGGGTTTATTGGAATTTTAGTAAAAATTTTACAGCCTGAAATCTCTTTTGTCAAAAATTATTAATCACCACTTCCTGAAAGGATTTTAATGAAACTGCTTAAATTTGTAATCACTATTGCATTAACCATAAATCTCTTTGCCGCACAGCCGGAAAAACTCCTCTTCATTCCCTGGGGAAATTCTACAGAAACGGTGAAATACCGTGAAGAACCGGGCTATCGGTTCGGCCCACAAAATTTTCAGGTTGCTTCCGATGATATTGCACTCATTGATCCTCTCAATCGTGCTGTCAAGCACTATAAAAGGGGAAAACTGACAAAACAGGTCAAAATATCTCCCGCCGCCAGGGATTTCTCTCAGATTGATCATAATGGCATGGCAAAATCAACACAGGGGGAATCCGGCAGCGTCAAACTGATTGATAATTACACCGCCGAAATCAGGCTAACCAATAACAACACACAGCAGAAAATCCTTGTCAATCACAACAATCCGAAGCTGGCCAGTATGCGGTATTTAGGCTCTGACCAGGCGGACCGTTATTACGTTGACGTCAATATCATTACCAATCAGATACCACTGGTAGTTAACCGGCAGGTTCAAATTCTTGACAACAAAGGCCGTAAACTGGGTCAACTGAATATTCCCCATCACTATTTCACTAAAATTTTTGAAGACCTCAAAATTGATCCGGAAGGCAATCTATATCACATGCTTTCCTCAGCTGACGGCATCCATATTTTCCGCTGGAACAGTGATGATATTATTGAGGATCAATACAATAATTATCCGGAAAAATTTGACGAAAAACAGACTTTTCACACCGACCTGGAGAGCGCTAATGGGAACCAAAAAAAACCATTAGCAAAACCCGCCACGGTTATCAGCCGTGAACAAACCTTGGCCATCGCCGACACTTATGTGCAGCACGAATGGGTCTGTAAAGAAGAAAACCTGACAGAGGGTGTTGTGACTGATCCGGATGGCGATAAAATACTGACTGCCGACTGGATACAAATCGGCACGAATCAGCGGGTTCCCTATAAATGGGGCGGCTTTGACCTGCTCTCTGTTTTTGACAATGGACTGGAAAACGGAGACTATGCCGGCGACACTTATACCGACGGTAATGTTGGCTCCAAGTATGCCCGGGGTGTGGATTGCAGCGGATATGTTTCCCGTTGCTGGCAATTACCCTATCAGGTTTCCACACGGCAGATGGATGATCCCGCTCAAGGCGCTATTGTCCAGCAATACAATTCCTGGGCTGACCTCAAACCGGGGGATGCGATTCACCGGCACGGGCACGTTATTCTGTTTGTCAAACATAATGATAACGGCTCCCTGAAATGCGTAGAAGCGGCCGCCAGTACCACCGACTGGAAAGTGGATTACTCTATCCATTATCCCTACGGACTGACTGAATACAAACCGGTTTTTTATCGCAATATGGAAGGCGCGCCAATACCATCACCGCAAAATCTGACATTACATACGCAGAGTGATACAGAACTAAAAATCGCCTTTAATGGTGTTGATGAAGCAAACCGCTATCTTGTCCATTTCGGTACCCACCGGGACTCCCTGAATGACACGCAGATAACTACATCTACAGAAGCGACATTGTCAGGATTGATGAAAAACACCCCTTATTATATCAAAGTGCAGGCAAAAAATGATGAAGCCGCATCAATCCTGCCCAATGAAATCTTTGCGGCGGCTACTTCTGATAATCCCCATAATATATTAGTCGTCAATGGATTTGACCGGTCATCAAACACAACCCGTGATTACATTACCCGGCTGGCGCGGCCGGTTACAAACAATGGTTATGGATTTTCCTACGCCCAGAATGAATCCGTATATAACAATAAAATCGCACTGACAGATTTTCACTCGGTCATTTGGATCCTGGGTGATGAAAGTTCGGCTGACGATACCTTTAATTCAACCGAACAGGAACTGGTAAAGGAGTTTTTGCGCGGTGGCGGCAACTTATTTGTCACCGGCTCCGAGATCGGCTGGGACCTGGAGGGAAGATCCAATCATCCCACCACTGCCGACAAAAATTTTTACCACAATTTTCTGAAAGCCCGGTACTATAGCGATGCCCCCTTAGATCAATCGGGAGAGTACTATGCTGCCAATTCCATTGAATGTGCCGTCTTCAATAAACTGGGAAAGGTGAATTTCGACGATGGCAGCCATGGCACCATTAATGTGGACTGGCCTGATGCCATTAAACCGGCCAACGGTTCTGCCGCCTGTATGACCTTTGATGACGTCAGCGCAGAAAATGGTGTGGCGGGAATTGAGTATGCCGGTATCTTTCCCGGCGGCACAAAACCCGGAAAACTGGTCTATCTGACCTTTCCGGTGGAAACCGTCTATCCTGAAGAAAAAAGAACAGAAATCATCCGCGCGGTCATGAATTATTTTGATTCTCCCGGTGAAAATATTAATGAACAACCAGTTACATTAACCAACTATCAATTGGATAAAAATTATCCCAATCCCTTTAATCCCGCAACCACTATCAGCTATCATATTCCACAACCGGGATTGGTGGAATTGCAGATCCATGACATATCCGGCCGGCTGGTGGAAACCCTGGAAAATATGCGAAAATCCGCCGGGAGTTATCAGCAAAGTTGGCACGCCAATGACCAGGGGTCCGGTGTTTATTTTTACACTTTAAAAGTATTCGACCAAACCACTCGTCAGTTGCGTTACACAAAAACCGAAAAATGTATATTACTAAAATAACAACAAAAAGGAAGACTCTATGAGAAGAATTTCATTAATAATCCTCGTACTAATCGGGCTGACTTTTGCTCAAACCATCAAAGTGGTGGACACTAAAGTAATTGCCCGCAAGAATAACCAGACTGAATATGCGTTTCCACAGTTTTCGCCTGATGGTGACAAAATTTTATTTACCTCCACCGGCTATAAAGGCTTATGGCTGTATGATCAAAATACCGATGAAACAGTGCAACTCAATGACCTGCGCGGCGCCGGCTACAAACCGGTCTTTTCCAGGGACGGCGACCGGGTGTTTTTCCGTCATGATGAAATGGTGAATAAAAGAAAACATTTCGCCATCGCCCATCAGTCCATTGAAAATAAAAAAATGGAAAATATTATCGAGAATGAAAGAGACATTTCCCCGCCGAAAGCCGTGGGAAACAAAATGTTTGTTTACAAAAAAGATGATATGCCGGTTACCATTAGTTATGAAGATGACAATAATGTCTGTTTGCTGGAAAAACCGGTCGCTGTGGAATTAAATGTTTTTACGGAAAACTCCAATCTGTACCTGGAAAAAAACGGTGAAAAATCAATCCTGAACCCGGTAGGCGAAGGCCATTACCTCTGGGGGTCTTTGTCACCCAATGAGGATAAAATTCTATTCACCGTCGCCGGACGCGGCACCTTTGTGACAGACCTGGAAGGAAATGTATTACTGAGTATTGAGAATGCCAATTACCCCAACTGGTCTGCCGACGGACAATGGTTTGTTTATATGTCAGACAAAGATGATGGCCATTATATTACCTCTTCGGACATCAATGCGGTACATGTGGCGACACAAAAGACCTTTCCCCTTACAACAACTGAAAATAAGATCGAAATGTATCCCACATGGTCACCTGTGGAAAACAATATTCTTTACCATACAATTTCGGGGAATATTGAAATGTTAACCGTTGAGATTCAGGAGTAAAAATGAAACCGATTAAATATATTTTTCTATTATTAATATTCACATCAATGATTTTTGCCCAGGATATGTCAGATATTAAAATCTGTATTGATCCCGGACACGGAGGGCATGAAAGTGACGACAGATATATTCCGACCACTGGATTTTGGGAATCTGAAAGTAATCTGACCAAAGCCAGGGCCGTGAAAAAATACCTGGAAGCACTGGGTGCGGAAGTCGTTTTGACCCGAACAGGAAATAGCAATCACTATCCTGATGATCCGTCACTTTCCCAGCGTGTAGAAATAGCAAATAACAATAATGCAGACATTTTTCATTCCATACACAGCAATGGCTACAATGGTAGTATGAATTATACATTAATGCTTTTTCAGGGATGGGACAATGATCCAACATGGGACGCGGCCCTGGAAATCTCAAATATCATGGGAAAATTATTAAAAACCGCCAACCGGACAACCTCCCTGCATGTTCGTGGTGATTATGATTTTTATGGAACCGGTCGTCCTTATCTGGGTGTACTGAAAAACCTGCAAATGCCGGGACAATTATCCGAAGGTTCATTTCACGATTATATTCCGGAATCCTGGCGCCTGCAAAACCTGGATTACAGAAAAAAAGAGGCCTGGGCCATTGCCAACAGCTTTGTGAAATATTATCTTGATGAAAATATTGACCAGAGATTACTGTCCGGCCTGATAAGATCAAAATATGAATACGTCACTTATAATTATATCGGCTCTCTGGGTGACCAATATTTACCAATAAATAATGCCAAAGTTAAAATGGTACCAACAGCCTCACCTGCTGACAGCGCTGTCTATATCACTGATGAAATGAACAACGGCTTTTTCATGTTTGACACACTGGATGCCGGGGAATACACTCTGATAGTGACCGCAGAAAATTATTATCCTGATACCTCAATCGTTGAAATTGGTGATAAATTATTCAATTTCAATGATTTTTCACTGGTTTCAAAGACACCACCGGTTGTCAAAGAAACTACACCGGTAAATAATGACCAGGCCTTTCCGGCGTGGGATCCTATCAATATTAAATTCTCACGCTCCCTGGATACTACTGATATTTCTTCCAAAATAACTATTTCTCCGGCGATAACCTATCAAATGGTTTGGCGCGAAAACAATACATTGCTCTGGATCATACCGGATAGTTTGCAATTTGAAACCGAATATACAATTTCATTATCCGGTGATATCACTGATACCTTCGGGCATTTACTGGATGGTGATGGTGACGGAACCGGCGGTGACGGCTACAGTTTTAGTTTTGTCACCACACCGGCGGACATAGAAGCGCCTGAAATTCTCTCCTCTTATCCGGAAGTCGGCGCCGATGATATTGAGCCTAACCCGATTATCAATATTACATTTAACGAACTGATCGATGATTCCACCCTGACAGAAGATTATGTCAAACTGGAGAATTTCGCCACTAAAGAATATGTATCCATCAGCCTGGCAGTCAATCATGCCGGTGAAAAAACCGGTATTACGATCATTCCTGAGAATACACTGGAGGCCGGTATTCTTTATGTTACCCGGATCCTTCCCGGCATCACGGATATGTACGGCAATGCCACCACAGCCAAAAAATCCTATAGTTTCAAAACCACGGATATGGACATCGAAATTTCAAAAATTGATGATTTCGAAGCCGGTGTTGATTACTGGTGGGAACCGGGACAAAGCGGCAGCACGATTGGCACTGATCCGAATATTACCGGCATGAAAGTGAACAGTGATACAACCAATCCACTGACAGCCAGTACCCAGGCCATGCATATTAATTACGGCTGGGACGAAAATTCCGACAACGGCTGGCTGATTCGCGAATACCTTTCCGGCGGGCCGGCGCGGAATAAAACCTTCGACAAAGAAAATATTATGCAGGCCTATGTCTTTGGTGACGGCAGTATGAATGAATTCCGCTTTGCTGTGGATGATGATATCAGCGGCAGTGGCGGTCACGAAGTTTCACCCTGGTTTGTAATTGACTGGATCGGCTGGAAGCTGGTGAGCTGGGATATGTCCGCAAATGAAACCGGAGAATGGATCGGCGATGGATCCCTGGATGGCGTTCTTCGCGTTGATTCCTTCCAACTCCGTTATAACCCCGACTCCGATGCCGCCCTGGCTGGCAGTATCGTCATTGATGATTTTCGCCTGGTGGATTATGTCCCGGTTGCGATTGACCATGAGATCGCCGCACAACCGGATCAATTTCATTTGGAACAGAATTATCCGAATCCCTTTAACCCCACCACCAGAATTGATTTTTCAATTCCACAGGCCGGTAAGGTCAAAATGGCGATTTATAATATCAAAGGTGAACTGGTAAAATCCTATGACCTGGGTAACCTGGCCATTGGCCGTCACAATATCACCTGGAATGCTAAAGACAATTCCCATCGTCCGGTAGCTGCCGGCACTTATATCTACCAGGTGCAGTACCGCGGAAAGATCTATACCAACAAAATGCTATTCTTAAAGTAACATACTCTCCTCCCAAAAGTAAAAATGCAGGCTCACGGGCCTGCATTTTTTTATTTATATGTCTTTTGAATTATATCTTGATTTTAGAAGGAATTCATTTTAGAATTACAATATTAACAATTATTAAAAAACGATTATAAATATGGCTTATCAAGAAAAGACTAAAAAACAACTAAATACAAATAAAATCATTTTTTTGTGGATTGTTTCCTTTGTATCAAATATATTTACACTAATAATACCCATCACGCTTCCCGTCAGATCAGCGCACCCGGATGGGTTTTCGCTTTATATAGAGGACAAAAAATGAGAAAATATACAAAACCTCCATTGTCCATTCCTGATCAAATTTCCCGATTAAAAGAAAGAGGCTTAAAATTTATTGATGAAGATAAAGCGGCTTTGAAATTATCAAATATTAGTTATTATCGTCTGCGTGCTTATACATATCCTTTTCAAGATAATAATAATCACGACCATCCATTCATTACCAAAGTAACCTTTGAAGAGATCATTTCCTTATACAATTTTGACCGAAAACTGAGAATTTTGGTCTTTGATGCCATTGAAAAAGTAGAAATCGCCTTACGAACAAAAATCATTTACGAATTTTCCCTGAAATATGGTAGTCATTGGCATGAAGATATTAACCGCTACAGAATCTACGACAATTATAAACTCAATATGCAATCACTCCATGAAGAGATAGAGCGCTCATCAGAAACATTTATCGAACACTATAAATCCAATTATTGCAATCCAAAAAATCCTCCGGCATGGATGAGTTTGGAAATTATCTCCATCGGACTACTAAGTAAACTCTTTTCAAACCTAAAAAAAGACAAAACCAAACGAAAAGTGTCTAAAAATTTTGGTATTAAAAAGGTGGAAATTTTTGAAAGTTGGCTGCATTCATTAGTTGGGTTAAGAAATATATGTGCACACCATAGCAGACTATGGAACAGGAGATTTACCATAAAGCCAATAATTCCCTATAACACAGAGCACCAATATATTATCAATCGTGAGGTACCGAAAAATAAACTTTATATTCAACTTTGCAATGTTATCTATCTATTGAATATCATTGATCCAGGACATTATTTTGTAAGAGATTTCAAGAAACTTCTAGCAATAAGTAATCTGGTAAATTGTCATGACATGGGAATGCCTGCTAATTGGCAAGACGAGACATTATGGACCTGAAGAAATTATACCAATAAAAATCCAGTGTCATTTGAATTCTTCCTAAAGGGGGACACGCTCCGACAAACCTTTATTTACATTAAACTTAAAAATTTCGAAGTCGTTGCCAATCCCAACCAGTCCTCCCTAAAAAAGGCACCTTTGTCCGGCATATGACGGAGAGGTGCAGCCTGCCCGCAGCAGGCGGGGAGGGTGTAAAATTGAAGATC